>NZ_JBXAYQ010000026.1:0-48369 GCF_057359305.1 Komagataeibacter ossonobensis
AAAAACTTTTATTTTCAAATACGCCCCCCAAAACAGGGGCCGGAAAGATCAGTTGGCGCTGCCTGGCAGCGTCAGGTTTCCCGGCGGGGGGGAACGCAGTTGCGGCGTGGCCGCCGGTGTCGCGCTGTCCCCGTCATCGGATGGATAGCCGGAGGGGAAGATGGCATCTGGTCCCGTATTCGCGGGCTTGGGGGCCGCTTGTGCCGGGGTGGGCGTGGCAGGCGCCGCGGCCGGGACATCGGTCGGGCCGCCGCCAATGGTCATGGTGCTGGTATCCGGGGCGGGCGTGGCCTGTGTGGTCGGGGCAGGCTGCGGTTCCTCGCTCCCGTCCAGCGGCTGTGCAACGATGCCGCTGGGTACCTGTCCCTGTCCGGTGACCAGCCAGTTGCCCAGATTGTTGCGGATCTGGTTTTCCAGTTCCTTGCTCATGTCCACCAGCATCATGTTGGCGAGGGTATTCAGGTTTTCCGGTGTGTCGCTGTTGCCGTGCTTGCGCTTCGGGTCATAGGACCGGGTGACCTGGGCCACGGCATAGCCCGTGCGGCGGCCATCGGCCGAGGTCACATCCAGATGCACGTTCAGCTGCCCGTCCAGTATGCCACCCGGCTCATGCAGGATGGAGGCCCGGTCGATGGTGAACACACCCTCGCCCCCGCTGCCAGCGGCAATCAGTCGGTCATGCGCCATCTGCTTGAGGAGCTGGTCGGGCGGGTTGGGTGCGCGACCCGACAGGTCGCCCGGCACCAGTCCCGGCTGCCCCCGGTCCACGATCGAGATGGATGCCACATTCAGGTTCAGCGGCTGGGCGTCGCCATATTGCGGTCCCTCGAACGTGGCAGGGGTGTCATCGTGATGATGGCTGCGGCTGTAGGCGGGATCGCACAGCGGCAGCGTCAGGAACGGCAGGCTGGCCACAAGTGCCGTGCGCAGGCTGCGGCGCAGGGCAGGGGCAAAAAGCGGCGAACGGTTCGGTCGCATGGATTGTATCCCGGTAACAGCAGGCGCGCACGGCGCGGTAGGTCAGGTCAGGCCTGCAAGCGTGCCATGGTACGCGCCGGTGGAACAGGGGCAGGACAGCATCAGGCCGCCTTGCCGCCGATCTCATCACGCTGGAAGTGGAAGCTGTGGTTGCAGAACGAACAGTTCATGGTGATCGTGCCATCCTGCGCCATATGGTCCAGGTCATCCAGCGGGAAGGTCTCCAGAATGCCCGACAGGCGCGCGCGCGAACAGCGGCAGCCAAACGCCAGCGCACGCGGCTGGCCCGCAATCAGTCCTTCGGCATGGAACAGGCGGTACAGCAGGTCCCCCGACGAAAGGTTGTCATCCAGCACCTCGCGCGCCGTCAGCGTCGTGGCCAGGGTGACGGCGGTTTCCCACGCATCATCGCCTTCTTCGGTCGTGATGTCGTTGTCTACACCGCCATCCATGGCGATCTTTTCCATCACCAGCGCGCCAGAACGCCAGCCCGCAGGTGTCTTTTCACAGAACAGCCTGACCCAGCAGGCATGCTGTTCGCTGGTGGCGAAGTAATGCGCGGCCATTTCCGACAGGCTTTCGCCATTCATCTCGACAATGCCCTGATGGATGTCGGTGTCAGGCCCCTGATCGACGCTGAAGGCAATGTAACCCTTGCCCAGCAGCTGGCTGGCGGTCGGGTTCGGGGTGGTTTTCAGCAGGTCGGTCACCTGTTCGTCATCCGACCGGGCATGGAAGCGCAGCGCGCCGGAATCGGTGCAGTCCGCCAGCAGCAGGCTGACCGGACCATCGCCCTTGGCCTGCAGGGAAAACGATCCCTTGAACTTCAGGGACGACGCAAGGGCCGCCACCAGCGCCAGCGCTTCCCCCGCCAGTCGCAGCACGGCGTCGGGATTGTCATGGCGGGTCAGCAATGTGTCGGTCAGCACGCCGGGGCGGACAAGCCGGCCGCGCACCGGCCGGTGGTCCAGATAGAACGGCACGACACCCTGCGTCACGACCAGATCGGGCGTATCGGGACGGCTGGCGTCCAGAAAGGCGGGGGAGGGATTATTGGCAGTCATGGCAGAAACCCGCAGCATCACGGCCCCCGTTGCCGGGGGCGTGGGTGATCAGAGATTGGCGGTAATGTCCGCCTCCAGCGCGGCGAGGCGCTGGTCGAGGTCTTTCAGCTGGCCTGATGGCAGCAGCCCATCCGCCTCCAGCGTGGTCATGGCACGCTGGCGGCAGCGGTCATGTTCCATATCCAGGTCTTCCGTGCGGCCCGCGCCGGCAATGCAGTCCAGATAGGCGTCACGCACCGCGTCAATGCGGGTGTCACGGGTGGGCAGGGCGGCAAAGATGTCACGCACGCTTTTTTCCGCCCAGCCGGGGACTTCCGGCGTGTCTTCGGTGCCAGTGGGCAGGGCGGGCTGTTCGGCCGGTCCGGTCATGCCGTGGGTTCCTTTCCATATTGCTGCCAGTCCTCGCCACACAGCGCCCAGACCAGGATGCCCTTCTGCGCATGCAGGCGATTTTCGGCCTCGTCGAACACGACGGAATGCGGGCCTTCAAACACGTCTTCCGTCACCTCTTCCCCGATATGGGCAGGCAGGCAGTGCAGGAAAAGGGCATCGGGTGCCGCATGTGCCATCAGGGCCGCATCGACACGGTATGGCTCGAACGCGCTGATGCGCTGTGCCGATTCCTTGTCGGACATGCTGACCCACGTATCGGTAATGACCGCATCCGCCCCCCTGACCGCTGCCACGGGGTCGGTCGTGACAGTGATGTCCGCCCCCTGTTCGCGCGCCCACGCCACGGCAGCGACCGATGGCGCGTGCGTCGCGGGGGTGGCCAGACGCAGGCGGAAGCCGAACAGGGCCGCCGCCTCGATGAAGGAGGTGGCGACATTGTTGCCATCGCCCACCCATGCCAGCGTGCGTCCCTTAATCGGACCGCGATGCTCCTCGAACGTCATGATGTCGGCCATGATCTGCACCGGATGCGAATCCGGCGTCAGGCCGTTGATGACGGGAACGCTGCTCCACCGTGCAAGCTGGCGCAGGTTTTCCGTCCTGCCGGTGCGCAGCACGATGGCATCAACAAAACGCGACAGCACGCGGGCGGTGTCGGCAATGCTTTCCCCCCGGCCCAACTGCATGTCGGCGGGTGAGAGCAGGATCACGTTCCCGCCCAGCTGCTGCATCCCCACTTCAAACGAGACGCGGGTACGCGTGGATGGCTTGGACAGCATGAGACCAAGCGCGCGTCCGTGCACCGGCAGGGCCGGGTGCAGCGGGCGGGCGCGATGGTGCTGCATGCGCTTGATCCCGGCCGCGACATCCAGGATCGCCCGCAGCGTCGCGGGGTCAAGGTCACGCAGGTCAAGGAAATGGCGCGGGGTCACGTGGGTGGGGGCCTGCAGCGCGTTCATGCCACGTTCTCCGGCTTGGCGGCGGCGACATGGGCGCGTACCCGCACGGCCACACGGTCCAGCATGGACAGGGCATCGGCACAGTCGGCTTCGGTCACGGTCAGGGGGGGCAGCATGCGCAGCACGTTATCGCCCGCCGTGACACTCAGCATGCCTTCAAGAATGGCGGCATTCTGCACCAGCGCCACATCGGCGCTGCACTTCAGGCCGATCAGCAGCCCAAGCCCGCGACGGCTGGCAAAGACATCCGGATAGGTTGCGCATAGCTGGTCAATGCCCGCATCCAGCTGTGCCGCCCGTGCGCGTACCCCTTCAAGGAAACCGGAGGCAAGCAGGATGTCCAGCACCGCATTTGCCGCCGAGCATGCCAGCGGGCTGCCGCCAAAGGTCGTGCCGTGGCTGCCCGGCGTCATGTGCTTCGCGATGGTTTCGGTGGTCAGCACCGCGCCCATGGGAAAGCCGCCGGCAATGCCCTTGGCGGTGGACAGGATGTCAGGCGTGATATCGGACCATTCATAGGCGAACAGGCGGCCCGTGCGCCCCATGCCGCACTGGACTTCATCCACGCCGAGGAACAGGCCGTACTCGTCACATACCGCGCGCAGTTCGCGCATGAAGCGCGGGGTGGCGACATGGATGCCGCTTTCGCCCTGTACCGGCTCGATCATGATGCCGGCCGTTTCCGCCCCGATGGCGTCGCGCACGGCATTCATGTTGTTGAGCGGCACATGGTCGAATCCCTCCACCCGCGGACCGAACCCGTCGAGGTATTTGGGATTGCCCGTGGCCGACAGCGTCGCCAGCGTGCGCCCGTGGAACGCGCCGTTGAAGCAGATGATGCGCGTGCGTTCGGGGTGGCCGGACTTCGCCTGAGCGCGGCGGATCATCTTGATCATGCCTTCGTTGGCTTCCGCGCCGGAATTGCAGAAGAAGGCGCTGTCGGCAAAGGTGTTGGCCACCAGCCGCTGTGCCAGAAGCTCGGCCTGCGGCACGCGGTACAGGTTGGACACGTGCATCACGCGCTGCGCCTGCTGTGTGATGGCGCCGACAAGGTGCGGGTTGTTGTGCCCGACCGAGGAGGTGGCGATACCGGACCCGAAATCGAGGAATCGTCGCCCGTCCACCGTGTACAGCCAGGCACCTTCGCCGCGCTCGAAAGCGAGGTCGGCGCGATTGTAATTCGGCATCAGGGCGGAAATCATGGAACAGCCTTGTGATTTCAGGTCAAAGAAAAAGGATCGGGGTTCAGAAACGAAAACGGCCCACCGCCATGGGGGTGGGCATATTCCGTTTTCCGATTTCTCCGGCCACCAACGGGGGTGGCGATCCAACGCGCCGTCCTGCATCCGTCTGTCGGGCCGGAAAAAGAAAGAATATGACCCGCCTGTGTGAAATGCAACCTTCGCGCCATTTCCGCCCCCGTCATGGCCATGGCAGCCATACATTCGCGCATAATGATGGGCGTGGGCGCATGGCTGTGGCACAGTAGGGGACATGGTCGCCCGTCCTTCCCGTTCCGCCCCCCGACCGCTTGCCCCCGTGCCGGATGCAGCCCGGCTGCGTGAGGTGGCACTTGCCTATCTTGCACGCTTTTCCGCGACCCGCGTGGGTGTGGAACGGGTGCTTGCGCGTCATATCGACCGCTGGGTGCGCCGCGCGGTCAGCAGCGGCATGGATGAAGGGGACGCGACCCGCGCCGTGCAGCCCGCACGCGGCGCCATTGCCGGTATCGTGACGGATATGGAGGGGCTGGGTGCTGTCGATGACGCCCGTTTTTCCGAATTCCGCGCCCGCTCCCTTACCCGCGCGGGCCGCTCGCGCCGCATGGTCGCGGCCCATCTGGGCGTGCGTGGCGTGGATGAGGCTACGGTGAGCCACGCGGTGGATGAAGCCCTTGGCCCGCGGGACGGTGAAGGGCGGGAAACCGAACTGGCCGCAGCCCTTGTCTTTGCCCGCAAGCGTCGCGCCGGCCCCTTCGTGCGCCCCGATGCGGACGAAGCCGAGGCGGATAAACGCTACCGCCGCGCCATGGATGCCATGGCGCGGGCAGGTTTCACCCATGATACGGCGCGCAGGGCGCTGGACATGGAACTGGGGGAGGCGGAGGACAGGATCATGCGCATGAGGATGGCATGAAGCAGGTGCTGGCACGGATTGCTGCCATGGGCAGCCTGCTGTCGCTTGCGGCATGCGCGGGCGGCGGCAGCGGGCATGGCTGGCACGGGGCGGTGCAGTGCGCGCCCTATGCAAGGCAGGTCACGCATGTGCAGCTGAGTGGGGCGGCCGCGTCATGGTGGGGACAGGCGCAGGGCCATTATCCACGCACCCATGCGCCACGGGCGGGGGCCGTGCTGGTGTTCCGCGCCACGGGCCGCCTGCCTGACGGGCATGTATCGGTCGTGCGTTCGGTGCGCAGCCCGCGTGAGGTGCTGGTGGACCAGGCCAACTGGGTGCCCGGGCGCGTCGGCCGGGGCGAACCGGTGATCGATGTGTCGGCCCGCAATGACTGGTCGCGGGTAAAGGTCTGGTGGTCCCCCATTCACGACATGGGCAAAACCGTCTATCCTGCTTACGGGTTTATCCTGCCGGCAGGCTGACCGGGAACCGGTGGGGGTGCTTGCATATCACCGCCTCTCCCCTCACATAGGCGGGGAAGGGCAGGCCGCCGCCATATGGGATGGCGGATGGGAAATACGGTATTTTGCGTCATGGACGCGGATCGAGGGATGCGATGGGTAGCTTGAGCTGGGGACATTGGCTGATCGTGCTGGTGGTGGTGCTGGTACTGTTTGGCGGCGGTGGCAAGATCAGTTCGCTCATGGGTGACATGGCGCGCGGGATCAAGTCGTTCAAGAAGAACATGGCGGATGACACCCCGGAGGAGCCGGTGCCCACCGGCCATATCCAGGGGCCGGGCAAGGAAAAGGACGCCTCCTTTACCGAAGCGCCGCAGCATTCGACCAACAACGTGAAATGATGATGGGCCGCGCGCCGGTGGCGCGTGGATGGGCGGCGTAATGGATAAAGCAGTGTTTCCGGCCGGGGCGTACTGCCGTGCGGTGGAACAGATCATGGCGGCGGGGCGGCGCATGGACCGTTTCGGCTGGGTACCCGCCACGGCGGGCAATATCAGCATCCGCCTGCCCGACGGCAATCTGGCCATCACGCGGTCGGGCGGCCACAAAGGGCAGCTGGGGGCGGACGGGGTCATATGCGTCGATGCGGCGGGCAGGCCGCTTGCCACAGGCGACCGGCCCAGCGCCGAAACCCTGCTGCACTGCCAGATCTATGCCCATGACCCGAAGGCGGGCGCGGTGCTGCATGGCCATTCCGTCGCCTCCACCGTGCTGTCGCGGCTGGGGGGGGACGCGCTGGTGCTGGAAAATTACGAAGTCCAGAAGGTTTTCGCGGGCCAGAAAACCCATGCGGCACAGTTACACGTGCCCATATTCGATAATGACCAGGACATTGCCCGCCTGTCCGGTATCGTCGCACCCCATCTGGATGGCATGTGCGCGGGCTACATCATCCGTGGCCACGGGGTGTATGTGTGGGGGGCGGACATGGATACCGCGCTAGCCCGGCTGGAAGGGCTGGAATTCCTGCTGGCCTGCGAACTGGAAGAAAGGAAGTTCCGATGAGCAGCCTGAATGTCTATGCCGATAACAATCCCGGCACGCCCATCATCCACCTGACCGACCCGAAGCGGATCGCATCCGAACTTTCGGCGATCAACGTGCGCTTCGAACGCTGGGACAGCCCCGTCGTCCCCCCGCGCACGGCACCCGAAGCCGAGGTGCTGGATGCCTACCGTCCCTATCTGGACCAGCTGATGGGCGAGACGGGTGCGGGTTCGGCCGATGTGCTGCGTGTTGGCCCCGAGACACAGGGCTGGGCGCAGGCGCGCGGCAAATACCTGTCCGAACATGTCCATAGCGAGGACGAGGTCCGCTTTTTCGTTCACGGGCAGGGGGATTTCATCCTACATGTGGGCGGGCGCGTATATGACGTGCGCTGCACGGCGGGGGACCTGATTTCGGTGCCTGCTGGCATTCCCCACTGGTTTGATGGCGGGGAGGCACCGGATTTCGTAACCCTGCGCGTTTTCACCAACCCCGATGGGTGGATCGCGCAATATACAGGCAGTGACATCGCGGCCCGCTTCCCCGTTGAAGCCTGACCCGCACTGAGGGAGATGAGAACGTGACCCAGGCCACGCAGCCGCCAGTACGTGCGGTGCTGCTGGATATTGAGGGAACGACCATACCGGTTTCCTTCGTCCATGACACATTGTTCCCCTATGCCCGCAAGGCGCTGCCCGAACTGCTGCGCAAACGGGCGGATGACCCGGCCGTGCGTGCGCAGGTGGAAGAAATCGCCCGTCTTACCCCCGGCGTGCCGCCCCTGCGCCAGCTTGAATCCTGGATGGATGCCGATGCCAAGGTCGCCCCCCTGAAGGCGCTGCAGGGCATGGTCTGGGCGCAGGGCTATGCCGATGGCGTGCTCAAGGCCACGCTGTATCCTGATGTCACACCGGCGCTGCGCTGCTGGGCGGCGGCCGGGCTGGCGCTGGCGGTCTATTCATCCGGCTCGGTCGCGGCCCAGAAGCTGATTTATGGCCATACGACCGATGGCGACCTGAGCAGCGTGTTCGTCGGCTTTTACGACCTGCAGATGGGCGGCAAGCGCGATGCGCGAAGCTATACCAAAATCCTGCAGGACGCGCAGTGGCAGGCGGGCGATGTGCTGTTCCTGTCCGATGTGGTGGCCGAACTGGATGCGGCGGCGCAGGCGGGCCTGCGTACCTGCCAGATCGTGCGCCCGCAGGATGGTACGCAGCCCGGCACCACGCATCCCGTGGCCGCGACGCTGGATGAAGCGGCCGAACGCTTTGGCCTGCCCCGCGCGGTGCAGGCATGAAGGCGCACCTGCATACTGACTGGCGCGATATTCCCGATACCGCGCGCGGCGCCGTGGCGGCGCTGGGCAATTTCGATGGCGTGCATCTGGGCCATGCCCATCTGATACAGGCCCTGCATACGGCCCGTCCTGACCGCAGGCTGGCCGTCGTGACGTTCGAACCCCACCCGCGTGAACTGTTCCGCCCGCAGGATCCGCCCTTTCGCCTGACACTGTCGCAGGAACGTTTTGCCGCGCTGTCCGCCCTTGGTGTCCAGCATGTGTTCCAGATCGCGTTCGACCGTGAATTCAGCGCCATGAGTGCCGAGGATTTTGTCACCTGCGTCCTGCATGAAGGGCTGGGGCTGCATCATGTCGCCTGCGGCATGGATTTCGCCTTTGGCCACCGCAGGCGCGGCAATGTCGCCTTCCTGACCGAGCGCACTGCCGAACTGGGGATCGGGCTGAGCGTCGTGCCGCCGCTGTCCGATGCGCTGGGTCCGTATTCGTCCAGCCGCATCCGCCGGCTGCTGCAGGACGGCTACCCCGAACGCGCGGCGGAGGAACTGGGCCGCCCGTGGTCGATTCGTGGCGTGGTCCAGCATGGGGACAAGCGTGGCCGCCTGCTGGGCTTTCCCACCGCCAACATCGCGCTGGGCCGCCATCTGGAACCGGCGCGCGGGGTCTATGCCGTAAGCGTGCGCATGGCCGATGGCAGCGTCTATCCCGGCGTTGCCAATATCGGCCGCAGGCCAACCATCAATGACGGGCAGGAAAGTCGGCTGGAGGTCCACCTGCTGGGCTTTTCAGGTGACCTGTATGGCCAGACCCTGTCGGTGGCGCTGCATACCCTGCTGCGGGCCGAACGCCGGTTTGACGGTCTGGATGCGCTGAAAGAACAGATTGCGCGCGATTGCACGCAGGCGATGGCGTACCTGTCCACCCACGAATTCGCGCCCGTATCCGCCAGAACTTGACCCCGCGCCGTCGCGGTCCCCATAACGTTGCCCAGCATGCGGGCCGCCCGGTTGCGCATGCACTTCCCCTTGCCAGAAGAACAGAACAGGCCATGTCCGAGTCAAAACCACAGGATCTCTACCGGGAGACGGTCTTCCTGCCGACCTCTTCCTTTCCCATGCGGGGCAACCTGCCCAGGCGGGAGCCGGAGATTCTGGCGGGATGGGAGAGCGAGAAGCTCGATGACCGCCTGTTTGAACAGGCGCGCGGCCGTGACGTGTTCATGCTGCATGATGGCCCGCCCTACGCCAACGGGCACCTGCATATCGGCCACGCGCTGAACAAGATCCTAAAGGACGTCATCAACCGCGCCCACCGCATGTCGGGCTACGGTATCCATTACGTGCCGGGCTGGGACTGTCACGGCCTGCCGATCGAATGGAAGATCGAGGAAGAATACCGCAAGCGCGGGCAGGACAAGGACAGCGTGCCGGTCCTGCAGTTCCGTGCCGAATGCCGTGCTTATGCCCAGAAATGGCTGGATACGCAGGCCAGTGAGTTCCGCCGTCTGGGCGTGCAGGCGGAATGGGCCAACCGCTACGCCACCATGGATTTTTCGTCCGAGGCGGCCATCGCGGGGGAAATTGGCAAATTCCTACTCAACGGCCTGCTGTATCGTGGCCTGCGCCCGGTCATGTGGAGCCCGGTTGAAAAAACCGCGCTGGCCGAAGCCGAGATCGAATACCGCGACCACGAATCCACCGCCATCCACGTGGCCTTCCCCTTCGTGACCGACCCTACGCCGGCGAAGGCGCTGAAGGACGTGGCGGCCGTGATCTGGACCACCACGCCGTGGACCATTCCTGCCAACCGCGCTATCGCCTATGGCCCCGACATCACCTATGCCGTGGTGCGCGTTGATGGCGTGGGCGACAATGCGACGCTGGAACCTGAAGCCCGCGTGCTGGTGGCCGAGGACCTGATCGCGCCTTTCTGCGAGGCAGCGGACGTTACCGCCCATCATGTGCTCTACACCCTGCCGGGCAGCGCGCTGGAAGGCGCCATCTGCGCCCATCCGCTGCGGGGGCAGGGTTATGATTTCGACGTGCCGCTGCTGCCCGGCGCGCATGTCACGACCGAAGCGGGCACGGGCCTGGTCCATACCGCCCCCGCCCATGGCGAGGACGACTTCAACCTTGGCCGCGCCTATGGGCTGGAAATCACCGAAATGGTGCTGGGGGATGGCCGGTATGCCGACTGGGTGCCGCTGTTTGCCGGTGGCCATGTGTTCAAGGCGGCCGAACCGGTTTGCCAGGCCCTGCTGGAAGCCATGCAGCGCGCCGTGGCGGCGGGCACGGCACCGTGTGGTCTGGTGGCGCGGGCCGTGCTGGTTCATTCCTATCCCCATTCATGGCGTTCGCGCGCGCCGATCATCTATCGCGCCACCCCGCAGTGGTTCATCAGCATGGATGGCGAAGGCCACCTGCGTGAACGCGCACTGACGGCGCTGGAAAAGGTGACGTTCGTGCCCGCGCAGTCGCGCAACCGCCTGACATCCATGGTGGCGGGCCGTCCCGACTGGTGCATAAGCCGCCAGCGTGCGTGGGGTGTGCCGATTGCCGTATTCGTGGAAAAACGCACGGGCGAGGTCCTGCGCGATGCCGCGGTGATGGAGCGCATCGTCACCGCCTTCCGCGCGGAAGGGGCCGATGCGTGGTACAGTTCCCCCGCCGCGCGCTTCCTGGGTGAGGGCCGCAACCCCGACGATTACGAACAGGTGTTCGATATTGTCGATGTGTGGTTCGAAAGCGGTTCGACCCATGCCTTCGTGCTGGGGCATGGCGACATGCCGTTCCCCGCCGACCTGTATCTGGAAGGGTCCGACCAGCATCGTGGCTGGTTCCAGTCCTCGCTGCTCGAAAGTGTCGGCACGCGCGGCATTGCGCCGTACAAGGCGCTGGTCACCAACGGTTTCGTGCTGGATGAGCAGGGCCGCAAGATGTCCAAGTCCCTGGGAAACGTCATCGCGCCACAGGACGTGAATGACAGCCTTGGGGCCGATATCCTGCGTCTGTGGGTCATGAACTCCGATACGAATGATGACCTGCGCATCGGTAAGGAAATCCTCAAGCAGCAGGGCGAACTCTATCGCCGCCTGCGCAATACGCTGCGCTGGCTGCTGGGTGCGCTGGACGGCTTTACCGAAGCCGAGCGCGTGCCCTTCGGGGAACTGCCCGAACTTGAACGCTGGGTCCTGCACCGTATGTCCGAACTGGGCAGCCTTGTGGCGCGTGCGGTGGAAACGCATGAATGGGTGGGTGTCTATCCCGCGCTGCATGGCTTCTGTGCCGCCGACCTGTCGGCCTTCTATTTCGACGTGCGCAAGGACACCATCTACTGTGATGGCGCATCCAGCCTGAAGCGCCGCGCGGCGCGCACGGTGCTGGACCAGTTGCACCGCTGCCTGTGCGCGTGGCTTGCCCCCGTGCTGGTCTTCACGGCGGAGGAGGCATGGCTGGCCCGTCCCGGCAATACCGAAAGCATCCACCTGCAGCCGTTCCCCGAACTGCCGACGCAGTGGCATGATCCGGAACTGGGGGACCGCTGGGCCATGCTGCGCGCGGTGCGTCGGGTCATTACGACCGAAATCGAGACCGCGCGTCGTGACGGCATGGTCAAGTCATCGCTTCAGGCGGCACTCGACCTGCCGCTGTCGGAAGCAGAAGCCGCACGGTTCGACGGCGTGGACTGGGCGGAACTGACCATCGTCTCGCAGGCGGATGTGAACGTGATCGCGGGGGCCGGTTCGATCTATCTGGACGAGGACGGGGCACAGGAGGGCGTGCCGCATGGCATTCCCACCATCAGTGTCGCGGCGGGGCATAAATGTGCGCGCTGCTGGAAGGTGCTGGAGGAAGTGGGACAGGACAAGGCCCACCCCGAACTGTGCCTGCGCTGTGTCGATGTGGTGCGGGACGGGGCGTAACCTTCATGAACAACCGTGTTCTGGGCGGCGCGTGCCTGCTGGGCGCGCTGGTGGCCGACCAGGCCAGCAAGTTCTGGATACTCGATATCTATGACCTGCCCGCGCGTGAAAGCGTGCCGCTGCTGCCGGTGCTGAACCTGACGATGGTGTGGAACCATGCCATCACGTTCGGCATGCTGGGCGGTGCCGGTGCGGCCGGGCGCATCATCTTTTCTGTTGCGGCGCTGGCGATCGTGGCGGGGCTGGCGGTATGGCTTGCACGCACGCCGCGCCGGTGGGTGGCGGTTGCGCTGGGCATGATCATGGGGGGGGCGATCGGCAATGTCATTGACCGGTTGCGCTTTGGCGCGGTGGTTGATTTCATTGACGCCCATGCTTTTGGCTGGTCATGGCCGGTGTTCAACATCGCCGATGCCATGATTGATTGCGGTGTTGCGATCCTGATTATCGACAATATGCGTAATCGCGATGCAAACTAGGGGAGGCGCGGCCTGCACATGCTTGCCGAACCGTTCCACTAACGGTAATAGGCGAGATATGGCGATTTCTGCTTTCAGACCCCTTTCCTGTGCAATGCTTGTCTCGGGCGCCTTCCTGTTGTCAGGCTGCACCGGTGCCGATGTTTCGCGCGCCTTCGGGCTGGAGCGGAGCCTGCCGGACGAATACACGGTCACCACCCGTGCGCCGCTGTCCATGCCACCGTCCGATGAACTGGGCGCGCCCAACAGCAACGCCATCCAGCGTGCGCAGGATACCAACCCGCGCATGCAGGCGCTGGAAACGCTGTCCCCCAATGTGGCGCTGCAGGGCGCTGATGGCACTGACAGCGCAGGCCAGACCGCGCTGGTGGGTGAAGCCCAGGTTGCTTCCAATGCGGAGGACAAGGGTGAGATGGGTCGTGCCGACACCAGTTTTGTTGACAAGCTGATGTTCTGGCATGGCGGGGGGGCCGGTAACCTTGTGAATGGCAAGGCGGAGAATGCCCGCCTGCGTGAGGATTCGGCCCTTGGGCGCAACCTGACGCAGGGTGCGACCCCAACCGTCAGCGGTCCCAAGAAATAAATGGCCTGGGCGCGCACCCACCGGGTGCGCGGCATGTGGCCAGATGCGTGCAATCCGGTCCGTGGTATGAATCATGTCTTCTGGTAATGGCCAGCCGGTCATCCGTCGCCTGTCGGAGCAGGTCGTCAACCGCATCGCCGCAGGCGAGGTGATTGAACGTCCGGCTGCGGCCCTGAAGGAACTGGTGGAAAACGCCATCGATTCCGGCGCGTGCCGGATCCAGATCCGTCTGGACCGTGGCGGCATCGACCGGATCGAGGTCGTGGATGATGGCTGTGGCATGTCGTCTGGCGATCTGCGGCTTGCGGTGGAGCGGCATTGCACGTCCAAGCTGCGAGATGAGACGCTGGTGCGTATTTCCACGCTTGGTTTCCGGGGGGAAGCCCTGCCCTCGATCGGGGCCGCCGCGCGGCTTACGGTCATGTCCCGCCTGCACGACAGCGATTCGGCATGGGCGATCCGTGTGGAAGGCGGCGTGGTGGGGGAAGTCGAGCCCTGCGCCGGGCCGCCCGGCACGCGCGTGCTGGTGGAAGACATGTTCTTTGCCACACCCGCGCGGCGCAAATTCCTCAAAAGCCCACGCGTCGAGGCCAGCCATGCCGAAAACGTGGTGCGCCGTCTGGCCCTGTCCGCCCCGCATGTCGCCTTCCGGCTGGAATTCGACCAGCGCGTGATCCTTGACCTGCCGGTGCAGGACATGGCCGCACGCGTAGCCGCCATTCTGGAGTCGGGGCATGCCGATGGCCTGCTGCCGGTGGAAGGGCAGCGCGGTGACCTGAAACTGAGCGGTTTCATCTGCGCGCCATCCGTGCATCGCGCCACGGCCAACGGGCAGATGCTGATGGTCAATGGCCGTCCTGTGGTGGACCCGGTCCTGCGCACGGCGGTGCGGGTGGCCTATCGCAATGTCATGGAACACGGGCGGCATGCCGTCGTGGCGCTGTCGCTGGAAATCCCGCCTGAACAGGTGGATGTGAACGTGCATCCGGCCAAGACGGAGTTGCGTTATGCCGACTCGGCTGCGGTGCGGGCGCTGGTGATCGGTTCGCTGGGCCGCGCGCTGGGCACCGGGGCCGGGGTGGCGGGGGTCAGGCCCGACCTGTTGCAGTCACGCGGGCCATCGCCCGCGCGGATCTGGTATCCGCCTGAACGCAGCGCCAATGCCGCAGGCGCCTCCACCCGTCTGGCTGCCCCCATCGATGCACCTGCAGCGCCTGATCCGGGTCTGCCGATGGGGTTTGCCGAATCGACATTGCCGCTATCTGCCCCGCCTGCCGCACGCAAGGTCGTGCCAGAGGGGCCGGGACAGCCTGCGGCAGACATGATGCCTGCCATCGACCACCCGCTGGGTGCGGCGGTGGCGCAGGTTCTGGGTACCTATATCGTATCGCAGACGGCGGATGGCGCGCTGGTGCTGGTGGACCAGCATGCGGCCCATGAACGCCTGACCCACGAAATCCTGCGCCAGCAGTATCTGGGTGGTGAAATCCGCGCCCAGCGCCTGCTGCTGCCTGAGGTGGTGGACCTGCCCGCGCGGCAGGTGGGGGTCCTGCTGTCATTCAGTGCGGCACTGGGCCGGCTGGGAATCGAGATCGAACCCTTTGGCGGCACGGCCGTCCTGGTCCGGACCATGCCCGCCCTTCTGGGCAAGGAAGACCCGGTGGGCATGCTGCGCGATCTGGCGGAAGAACTGGAAGCCGACGATCTGGCCAACCCCGCGCAGGCCGATGCGCTGGATGCGCGCATGGACGCGATCATCGCGCGTATGGCCTGTCATGGCAGCGTAAGGGCAGGCCGGAAGCTGACACACGAGGAAATGAACGCCCTGCTGCGGGACATGGAACGCACCCCCCGTTCAGGCACCTGTTCCCATGGGCGGCCGACCTGGCTGAAGCTGGAAAAAGCTGATCTGGAGCGCTTGTTCGGCCGCAGGTGACCCCCTGTGGGTCAGTGCGTGCGCATGTCCGTTACGGCATGGCTGAATGGAAAACGGGGCATGGCCTCTGCATAATGTGAGCGGGCGCTTACTGGATTCCCGGGGCGCAACGCCCCTAGGGTCAGCCATTATCCATGGATGATGTGAGACCGAATGTGCATCCGATCCTGCTGTCCCTTGTAACGTATCTGCCCCTTGCCGGGGCTTTGGCCATATTGCTGACGCGCGGCACGACCCAGACGGTCGAGACCGCTGCCCGATGGGTGGCGCTGTGGACCAGCGGCATCGTCTTTGCGCTGGCCGTGATCATGTGGGCCGAATTCGACCCCGCCCGGCCCGGCATCCAGTTTGAACAGCAGGTAGGCTGGGCCAGCAGCGCCGGCATTTCCTACCATGCCGGGCTTGATGGCATCAGTCTCATGTTCGTGCTGCTGTCCGCGTTCCTGACCCCGCTTTCCATTATCGGTGGCTGGCGGCAGGTGACGGGACGGGTGCGGGATTACATGATCGCCATGCTGGTGCTGGAAACAACGCTGATCGGGCTGTTTTCGGCGTTGGATCTGGTGCTGTTCTATCTGTTTTATGAAGCGACGCTGTTGCCCGCCAGCCTTATGATCGGGGTGTGGGGTGGCCCGAAGCGGGTGTGGGCGTCGCTGCAGTTTTTCCTGTTCACCTTCGGCGGGTCGCTGTTCATGCTGCTGGCGTTGCTGGCCATGTGGAATGCGGCGGGCACGACCGATATCGTGGCGCTGCAGCATCATGGATTCGGTCATGCCATGCAGTGCTGGCTGCTGGCGGGCTTCATCATCGCCTTTGGCGTCAAACTGCCGCTGTTCCCGCTACATGCATGGCTGCCCGATGCCTATACCGAGGCCCCGACCCCTGCATCCGTCATGCTGTCGGGCGTGCTGTCCAAGGCGGGAGCTTATGGTCTGCTGCGCTTTGGCGTGATGATGTTTCCCGATGCCGCACGGATGTTCGCGCCGGTAGTGCTGACGCTGGGGGTGATTGCGGTGATCTATGCCGCGATGATCGCGCTGGCGCAGACGGACATGAAGCGGGTGATTGCCTATTCCTCGTTTTCGCATATGGGGGTTATCGCCATCGGGCTGTTCACCATGACGCCTGAGGGAATTGATGGCGCAATTTTCCAGATGCTGTCGCATGGCATCGTCATTGCGGCGCTGTTCTTCTGTGTTTCCGCCGTGTCGTGGCGGGCTGAAACGCGTGAAATCAGCGCGTTTTCCGGGGTGGCGCATAAAATGCCGGTCCTGGCCACGCTGGCCATGCTGTTTGTCATGGCCAATATCGGCCTACCGGGCACGGGCGCGTTCGTGGGGGAATTCCTGGTCATGGTCGGTGCGCTGCATGTATCGTTCTGGCTGGCATTCCTGGGTGGGACCAGCATGATCCTGGGCGCGGTCTATATGCTGGTGCTGTATCGCCGGGTGCTGTTCGGGGCGGACCGGGGGGGCGTTGTCGCCCTGCTGCGTGACCTGACGGGACAGGAACTGGCCGTGCTGGTGCCGCTGGCTGTCGTGACCATCTGGATGGGGGTGCATCCGGGATCGTTCCTACGGGTGTTTGACCCGGCCGTGACCAGCCTGCTGCATCCAATAACGACTGTCGCCACGATTGATCCGCAGCAGATCGTTCCGCTTAAGGGCGCAGGTTGAAACTGACTGGGAATAATAGAAGTTTCTGGTTGCTGCCTTTTTTCAAAAAGGCAGCGTTTCCTGAAGCTTTTTGAAAAAGCTCCACCAAAAACTTCCTGTAAAAAAGGCCCGGTCATCCTGTTGCAGGGGTGACCGGGCCTTTACTGTTTCGGCTGTCTCAGACGTCGAGGTTATCGACCTGACGGGCATGTTCCTGAATGAAGCGGAAGCGCAGTTCAGCTTTCCGGCCCATCAGGTGTTCCACGCGCTCCAGCGTCAGCGCCCTGTCCTCGGGCGGGGTGATGACCTTCAGCAGGGTGCGGTGTCTGGGGTCCATGGTGGTCTGTTTCAGGTCGCCCGGCGGCATTTCACCAAGGCCCTTGAAGCGTGAGACCTCGATCTTGCTGTTGGGCTTGAAGTCCTTCTTCATCTTCCGCTCACGGTCGGCGTCATCCATGGCGTACACGCTCTTGCCACCCTGTGTCAGGCGATACAGCGGCGGCTGGGCCAGATACAGGTGTCCGTCCCGGATCAGGCCGGGCAGTTCGCGATAGAAGAACGTCATGAGCAGCGAGGCGATATGCGCCCCGTCCACATCCGCATCCGTCATGATGATGATGCGGCCATAACGCAGCTTGGTCGCGTCAAAGCGTTCCCCCATGCCGCAGCCCAGCGCTTCCACCAGGTCACGCAGTTCCTGGTTGCCCCGCAGCTTTTCGGTCGAGGCGCTGGCAACGTTCAGGATCTTGCCACGCAACGGCAGCACGGCCTGCGTCTCACGGTTGCGGGCCTGCTTGGCGGAGCCACCGGCCGAGTCGCCTTCCACCAGGAAGATCTCGGTTTCGGCCGCGTTTTCACGTGTGCAGTCCGTCAGCTTGCCCGGCAGGCGCAGGCGGCGGGTTGCACTTTTACGCGGGGTTTCCTTCTGCTCCTTGCGGCGCAGGCGTTCCTCGGCGCGTTCGACCACAAAGGCCAGCAGGTTGTCCGCCTGTTGCGGGTTACCCGCCAGCCAGTGGTCGAACCGGTCACGCAGCGCGGTTTCAACCAGCTTGCTGGCCTCGCTGCTGGTCAGCTTTTCCTTGGTCTGGCCCTGAAACTGCGGGTCACGGATGAAGACCGACAGCTTGGCGGCAATGCAGCCAAGGATATCATCGGCATTGATGCTGGCCGCGCGCTTGTTGGCGCGCTGTTCACCCCAGTTGCGCAGGCCCTTGAGCAGCGCGTTGCGGAAACCCGTCTCGTGCGTGCCGCCATTGGGCGTGGGAATGGTGTTGCAGTAGGACGCAAGGGCCGCCGTGCCCTGTTCCAAAAAGGCGATGGCCCATTCCATGCGGCCCGTATCCGCCCCGTCGGGGCCGGTCGGCAGGTCTGCATCCCCCGACCACAGGTCGGTCAGCAAGGCCGCCTTGTCACCCAGTTCGTCACGCAGGCTGTCGGCCAGGCCGCCGGGGAAGTGCAGGACAACTTCCGCCGGGACTTCGTCATTCTTTATCAGGGACGGATCGCATGACCAGCGGATGGTCACGCCCCGGAACAGGAACGCCTTTGACCGGCACAGCCGGTACAGGCGAACGGGCGAGAAATGCAGCCGCCCGAAAATCTGCGGGTCGGGGGTAAAGCGGATCTGCGTGCCGCGCCGGTTGTTGATCGGGCCGATCTTTTCAACGCCGCTCAGCGGGTGGCCGCGTTCATAGACCTGCCGCCACAGTTCGCGGTCACGGGCGATCTCGACTTCCATGCGCGACGCCAGCGCGTTGACCACTGACGACCCCACGCCATGCAGGCCGCCCGACGTGGCATAGGCCTTGCCCGAAAACTTGCCGCCCGCGTGCAGCGTGGTCAGGATGACTTCCAGCGCCGAACGGTCGGGAAAACGCGGGTGCGGGTCCACCGGAATGCCGCGTCCGTTGTCGCGTATGGTCAGGCAGTCCCCGGCTTCCAGTGTCACGTCAATGGTGGTGGCGTGGCCGGCCACGGCCTCATCCATCGCATTATCGAGGATTTCGGAGGCGAGGTGATGGTACGCCGTCTCGTCCGTGCCGCCGATATACATGCCCGGGCGGCGGCGCACTGGCTCCAGCCCTTCCAGCACTTCAATGGCGCTGGCGTCATAGGTATCGGGGCCGTTTTTGGCGTTATCAGGCATGGGGGCAGCGGAAACCTTGCGTCGGGTGGGCTTTGCGGGGCCTGCAGGTGCGGAAAAAAGATCGTCGTTCATGAAGCGTTCTTTTGTTCTGTCAGATCGCGTCCTGTCAAGCCGTAAGGCCCTGCACGCGGCATCGACTATGCCTGCTCTTGCGGGCATGAAAAAGGCCGGACACGGGTCCGGCCATATTTTTCTTCATGTGCCCGTAACGGGGCGACAGCCTAGCTGCGGACCGTGCGGCGGGCCGGGGTGCGGCTGCGTGTGCTGGCGGCCGGGCGGTTGGGCGCCGTGCAGGTCAGGTAGGACGAGGGCTGGAGGATGTCCTTCGCCTGGGCATAGTTGGACAGGTCGGCAGTACTGTCGAGTACCTGCACTTCCTCGAACATGGACATGCGCTGCTGGCAGAAGGCGGTGCCGGATTTCAGACCACGTTCGGACTGCACATTCGCAAGCTGCGTGATGTAGTCATCATGCTGGCGCTGTGAATTGCGGCCGTAGGTGCTGTTGAAATAGCTGTTGAGCACATGCTCCTCGGCGGCCAGCTTGGTGCGGAATTTCATGACAAAGCTGTTGTATTTGTCCTGCGCGCCGCATGACAGGGCCGTCACCATAAGCTCGCTTTTCAGGCCCTGCACATCAAACGCCTCATGCGCGGGGGAGGGTGAGCAGGGGCCGGCAGCCAGTGCCTGCCCACCATTAACCAGCCCCATAAGGGCAAGGGCAGCAGCGCCAGCGCGCCAGATCGACATGGACATCAGGACGGGTTCTCCAGATATTGGGGCAGTTGCCAACGGGGAATGCACGGACCCCGCATATTCCGGCAGGAATGAAATCCGGATCAGGTCTATAGCGCAAACCGGCAGTCGCCAAAAGGGAGGGATATCACCCCATGTTCAAAAAGATGCGTTATGGTGCCCGCGTGGGATGACAGCGCCCCCGGGGGCGGGTATGCCACACGGGCAGGGCTTGTCCGCTTGCGTAAAAGGACCAACGGGTCTTTCCCGCCGGGGTGCGTTGCTCTAGAGCATATGCCAAAGCGGTTAGCCGTTGTGCCGATCCAGACCGTTACGGGACGGCGCGGGCGAAACTGTCCTGATAACGGGTATGTATCAAATACAGCGGAGCTGACGAGTGCGACTGCGACTGTCTGCAATCATGATGACGACGGGCATTCTGCTCGCCGGATGTGACAACAAACCGGCCGTGAACCTTGGTGGTATCGGCGGAACCCCCAATCCCTACAATTACATGAAGGCATCGGGCCAGTGTCAGGTGACCGGCCCCGCCGCTGCGGGCAAGGACACAAAGTCCGCCAGCATGCAGGTGCGTAGCGATGACGGGTACTGCGCGATCGAGACGCGTGCCTCCGCCGGCCACCCCTATGCCTCGTTTGGTGTGTCTCCGGCACCTGAGCATGGCAAGGCGTTCATCTACAACTACAACGATCACACTTACGTGACGTACACGCCCAACACCGCCTATTCCGGCGAGGACAAGTTCCGCGTCGTGCTGATCACGGGTGAAAAGCAGCCGCGTGAATACATGGACGTGACGGCCAACGTCACGGCCCCTGCCGTAAGATAAGGCCGAATCCCGGCCCTGAACCGGGTCGGGACACGCATCATTGCGTATCCCGGTCCGTATCAGATGGAAAAGGTGATGGGTTCGGGCAGCGGGCGGCGCATGCCGGCATGTTCGGCCCGGCGCACCAGGTCATCCAGACTGATCTTGCGACATTCCTCATCCAGCATGGTGTCGAATTCCTGCCAGCAGGGTTCGACCACCTTCTGGAACAGTCCGCCGATCGGGCCATCATCCGTATTGTCTTCCGCCGTGATGACGGACAGGATATCCGACAGCAGGATATCACGCCGGGGGCGCCCCAGCCGGTAGCCGCCGCGCGGTCCGCGCACGCTTTCCAGCAGGCCGGACCGTGACAGGGTCTGCAGCAGCGGCTCGATCCCCCGCCGGGCCAGACCCGCGCGTTCCGCAATATCGGCCGCACTGATGGTACCGTTGCGCCCTGCGTGAAAGGCCACATCAAGCATGATCAGGATTGCGATCATGGTCCTGTCCCGCCGGAGCAGCATATCGTTCAGCCTCGCTTTGAATGGATTTGGAAACCAGCCCGCTTCATTTACCAGCAATCCCCCGATTGATCCACGCTTCTGTTAAGGAGGATGGTGGATTATGTACAGACTGTATGCGTGAATAGGCCATTTCCGCAACAAGGAGTGATAACGAATGAAAAAGACCACCCCGCCAGATCGCACGTATGGTTTTGCAGCACCTCGTGGCAGGGTCTATGATTCCATTGTCGATACCGTGGGGGGAACGCCACTGGTGGCGCTGCCGCATCTGACCCGTGAGGATGGATTACAGAGCCGGGTTCTGATGAAGCTGGAATTTTTCAATCCACTCGGTTCGGTCAAGGACCGCATTGGCGCGGCCATGGTCGAGGATGCGGAAAGCCGGGGTGAGATCCATCCGGGCAAGACCACGCTGGTGGAACCGACTTCGGGCAATACGGGCATTTCACTGGCGTTCGTCGCCGCCGCCCGGGGATATCGTCTGATTGTGACCATGCCCGAAGGCGCATCGATCGAACGGCGCAAGATGCTGCGTCTGCTGAATGCGCAGCTGGAACTGACACCGTCGCGCCTGGGCATGGCGGGAGCCATCGCGCGTGCCGAGGAAATCCTTGAAAAGACACCAAATGCATGGATGCCGCGTCAGTTTGACAATCCCGCCAACCCCGCTGTCCACGCCGCGACCACGGCAGAGGAAATCTGGACCGATACCGCGGGCGAGGTCGATATCGTTGTGGCCGGGCTGGGTACGGGCGGCACGGCCAGTGGCATCGCCCATGGCCTGAAGCCACGCAAGAAAAGCCTGCAGGTCTTTGGTGTCGAACCGATGGAAAGCGCCATCCTGAACGGTGACGAACCGGGGCCGCATGGCATTCAGGGTATCGGGCCGGGATTCTGTCCCCGGACACTGGACCTCGCGGCCCTTGATGGTGTGATTCCCGTATCGGAGCGGGAGGCCATCGCGGCGGCCCGCCGGTGCGCGCGGCTGGATGGGGTGCCGGTGGGCATTTCCTCAGGCGCTGCGCTGCATGCGGCCGTACAATTGGCCGGACGACCGGAAAACGCGGGCAAGACCATCGTGACCATCGCACCGTCCTTTGCCGAACGCTACCTGTCCACGTCACTTTTTACCGGGCTGGTCTGATCCAGCCCATTCGCGTGGCCTGACGGCCTGCGCATATGGAAAAAGCGGCTACCCTGACGGGTGCCGCTTTTTTCTTTTCCATAATCGGCCGGAATATGGCCGGGATCAGTGCAGGATGATCTCGACGCGGCGATTCTGTGCTTCGCGCGTGTTGGCTGCGGTCTGGACCAGCGGGTTGCTGTCGCCATAGCCATGGATGTCGATGGCCGGTCCCGGCACACCGTCACGTACCAGCTCGGCCTTGATGACCTGCGCCCGCTTGAGCGACAGCACCTGGTTATATTTTTCACCCTGCGGGCCGGGATGGCTTGCCGAATTGTCGGTGTAACCGTTGACCTCGATCCGGGTGGTCTGGGTATTTGTCGATGCCTGTGCGGCGACCGCCACGATGGAACGGGCACGGTCGGTCAGGTCGCTGCGATCCCAGTCAAAAAACACCAGATAGGTCCGGTTTTCCGCTGGCGCCGGTGCGGCGACGGTGGTGGGCGCGGGTGGCGGCGGCGGCGCGGGATTGAACTCGTACCGCAGACCCAGCATCAGTGAATGGTTGAAGTCGGTCCGGCTGTCACGGTTGCCGTTGCGGAAGCCGTAATCGCTGTTCATGGCCGACAGGGCCGCGGCACTGCCGCTGACAATGGAATGATGCGACTGCGGGCCAAGCATGGTCCAGAACCGGTATTCCGCTGTAGCCGACAGGCCCACGGCAAACGGCATGGGGAAGGACAGGCCGAAAATGCCCTGATAGGCGAAGTTGCCGTATGTGCCCCCAACGTGCTGGCTGTAGTTCTGCCCGCCTACGTTGCCGGTAATGGTGCTGTTCATGTTCTGCCAGCCGTAACCGATACCCGCGCCGAAATACGGGAACAGCCAGCTTTTGCCGATATCAAGGTCGAACAGGGCATTGGCCATAAGCCCTGATGTCTGCTGCCGGCCATCCGCACGGGCATTATAGGCGGCGTTGCCGCCCACCGTCTTCATGTCGTTGCTGCGGTAGAACCCTTCCAGTTCGACACGGAATCCGTTGCCCAGACCCCAGCCAAGGCTGCCGATGCCCGTGCCGCCTGTCTTGAACTCGTCCCGCGCGGAGGAATGACGTATGACCTGTCCCTGGTTGAAGCTCGCACCGCCAGCGCCTGAAATATACAGGCCCTGAACAGGCTGGGCGAATACCGGGGCGGAGACCAGTACGGATCCCAGGGTAACCGAGGCAGCCAATAAAGACCCTGCAAGCAATCCGTCCCGCAGATTCATACTCTTCTTCTCCCTTCGACGGGCCTGTTCCGGCATGTCGGCCCGGTCGGGTGTACGTGCCCAATTCCCTGGAATGATCAGCATCAGCATTCTTTTGCTGAAAGAAACCAGCCCTGACAATCCATTGCCGCCACCTTAATCGGCTGCTTTGGGCCATCGCGCCAACTGGCGCACCTGACTGTGTGCAAGATGCCACACCCCTGTCTGGTCCGGTTTCATTATTTTTTCAAACCTGTGGAAACACGTCTTTCATATCAACTTTGCTTCAAACGGTGGCGTCAGATCCGGTGTCTCGAATTCAAGAACCCATAAATCCGGGTCCCGTTCCATCTGCCTTGTAACATAGGCATCCACACTGGCCTGATCTACAGCCGCATCCCCTGTAGCGCGGAACCATGCCTGCCGTCCATCGGGGGTAAGGGTCCGGGCCAGCACGGACATCTGTCCACCCCGGCCCAGCAGCACGACCAGAACGCCCCCCGCATCATCATCACCATGGTGCAGCACCATGCCCGGATTTCCCTTTTGTCCAGCCTGGCGCAGCATTGCCTTGACCCAGATGCCGGTTTTCAGACGTGCTTCTTCCATTGGAACGGACTTCTCCGGTAATGCAGAAAAACAGCGGGAGGTATGCAGGAATAGCACGGTTTCCCGCATGGCTGTGGCTTAGCCGCCACCAGCGGGTGTCGCCCCTTCTTCGGGTATGGTGGCCAGGGCGGCATGGTATTCGACCGGGTTGTCCAGCAGGGAATGGGCGGCGTCAAGGTCACCGTCGGTGCCGATCGCGGCGGGGCAGGCCTTGCGGATGGTCAGGATGCGCGCCAGGTCCACGGGATAGCGGATCTGGCGGGCGGCCGCGATCCATTCCCGGCTGTCGGCCGCGCCTTCGGCCAGATCCTGCAACTGACGTTCCAGTTCGCTTTCCCCAAGACTGGTGCAGACCTGAGGCATGACGCCCAGCCCCTGCAGCGGCCAGCCCAGCGGTGCGAGTACGCGACTCCATGTCACGAACAGTTCCGCCCCGTTGGGCATCTGGCCAATGGTCTGCACCAGCCCCTTGCCCAGCGTGGCGCTGCCTATGACCACGCCGCGCTTCTGGTCAGCCAGGGCCGCGGCCAGTATCTCGGCGGCGCTGGCGGTCCGGCCATCGACCAGGATGATGATGGGCAGGCCATTGGTCATGTCGCCCCCCTGCACCGCCCAGACGTGGTTGGCCTGCGGGTCACGCCCTTGTGTTATGGCCGCTACACCATGGTCCAGCATCAGGGCAGATGTCGTGACCGCCTGCTGCAGCACGCCGCCCCGGTTGCCGCGCAGGTCGATGATCAGGCCTGAAATGCCGGGCACGTTCATGGCTTCGTCCAGATACTGGCTCATCTCCTCCGCCGTGTTGGCGGAAAAGGCGGTGATATGCAGGACGACATGCTTGCCGCTGGTATAGGCAAATACGGTTTCGGGCGGGGTGGACGCCCGGTGCAGCGTGACCGTGCTCCGCCGTCCCTTCGACTCCACCATGATGCGCACAAGGCTGCCATTGGGACCGTTGAGCCATGAGGTCACGGTATCAAGGCTGCGGGACTCGGTTGGTCGTCCATTGATCGCGCGCACGATCTGCCCCGCCGCAAGGGTAGTGGGCCATGCGGGTCCATTCGCGTTGACGGCGGTGATGATGATGGTGTGATGGTCCAGCCCCAGCGTCAGGCCCGCCGTACCCTCACCCCCGGTGCGGGTGCTGCGGTCCGATACGGCCGCCCCGGGCGGGACGTAGCGTGAATACGGGTCAAGGTGGTTGAACAGTTCATCAAAAAATCCCTGCAGCACGCCATCCTGCCCCGTGCTGCGCATGGCGGGGGAATTGTGCCATGCCACATCCAGTATGCGGGTGATGGCAGCACTCCATCCCGGTACGTCGTCCGCCGTGGGGACGGGCAGGGCGAGGACGGTTTTCTGCGTTGCGGCCAGTTGCAGGAAACCGTGCTGTTCCTCGATGCTCAGCGACGGGTCCAGCGCGCTCAGCCCGTTCAGGCCCCACAGTGCGAAATCACGAATTTCATGGCTGTCCAGCGTGCGGGGCTGCAGGAAGGACAGACTCGCCTGGATGACCGAGGAGATGACCCCAAGGTCCATGCTGGCGCCGTCGATCGTATCCACGCTGTCTTCATGCATGGGTGGCTGGGGCGTGGGGGTGCGCGGGGTCGTGGGCATGTCATCGGCACAGGCGGCCGTGGTCAGCCGGACAATGACCAGCAGCAGGACGATGGTATCGCGCGGGATATGCCCCAGCGTGAAGATGCGGCGGCGCCACGTGCCCATGCTCTCCCGCCCCCTGGACTGCGGGCGCAGGATGATGACCGGAAACCGGCAGCGTTTCATGTCCGCCGCCTGCGGTGGATGGGCGGGGTGTCGGGCAGTGCCAGCAGGACTGTCCCCCGGATGGCGCATGCTTCTTCTATCCGTACGCGCAGGGCCTGACCGGGGCGGAATACCGTGGTCGTATCGCGTCCGCTCAATGTCTGCGTTTTTTCGTCATGATGCCACTGATCTTCCGGCAGGGCAGACATGGGCAGCAGTGCGGAGGTGCCGGTTGCATCCAGTACGGTGAAAATGCCGAATCGCGACAGGCTGGATATATGCGCGTCCATGACCGTGCCCACGCGGGCGTACAACCATGTGGCGGCGTAGCGTTCCAGCGTTTCGCGTTCGGCCTGTGCCGCGCGGCGTTCGGTGCGGGTTATGGCAAGCCCGGCTTCCTCCAGCTCGTCATGGCTGGGGGCGGGGCCGGGTTCCAGCCCGATGGCCACCAGCAGGGCGCGGTGGGTCAGCAGGTCGGCATAACGGCGGATCGGACTGGTGAAATGGGCATAGGCCGCAAGGGACAGGCCAAAATGCCCGACCGGTTCGGGGCTGTATTCCGCCTGGTTCTGCGCGCGCAGGATCAGTTCGTTCACCAGTCCGGCCTGATCCGTATCGCGCACCTGCCGCAGTACGTGGTCAAGGTCAGCGGCGCGCAGGCTGCCCACCGGCGGCAGTTTCAGCCCCATCGTGTCCAGCGTGCGGCGCAGGCTTTCCAGCCGTTCGGGCGTGGGGGGCGCGTGGATCCGGTACAGGCAGGGCAGATGCCGTCCCTCCAGACAGCGGGCGGCGGCGACATTGGCCGCGATCATGAATTCCTCAACCAGACGGTGGCTGTCGAGGCGGATGCGCGGCTGGATGGCTGCGATCTGTCCATGGTCATCCAGACGCACCAGCCGTTCGGGCAGTTCAAGGTCCAGCGTGCCACGTTGCGCCCGTGCCGCGGACAGGCACCGCCATGCCCCGAACAGGCTGTCCAGCAACCCTTCGGGCAGGGCAGCGATGATGGCATCGGGCACACCGTCACGCGCGGCCTGCACCTGTTCATAGGTCAGGCGGGCGGCGCTGCGCATGATGCCGCGCCCGAATCGGGCGTTGCTGATGGCGCCGCTGGCGGCCACATCCATGGTGACGAAAATGCAGCCCCGGTCTTCTCCTGGTCGCAGCGAACACCATCCGTTGGACAGGTCCTCGGGCAGCATGGGAATGACCCGGTCGGGAAAGTAGACCGAATTGCCCCGCAGCCGTGCTTCCCGGTCCAGTGCGCTGTTCGGGCGCACGTACCATGCGACATCCGCTATGGCGACGGTAATGCGGAAACCCTCGCCATCAGGTTCGGCATAGACCGCGTCATCAAAATCCCGTGCATCCGCGCCGTCTATGGTGACCAGCGGCATGTCACGCAGGTCGGTGCGGCCCTGGGCCGCCACGCCGCGGGCGGCCTTGGCCTGCGCCAGTGCCTCGGCGGGGAAGACATGCGGAATTCCCAGCATGGCCACCGCGATCATGCTTATGGTCCGGGCGTCCCCCTGCGGGCCAAGGCGTTCGATGATCCGCGCGGGATGCAGCCCCGGTCCGGACTGGGGCAGGGGGGTGGCGATGACGATTTCGTTATCAGGCGTATCCGCGTCCTCACCCATGGGAATGACCCATTGCGCCTTCGCACGCCGGTCGGCCGGGGTCAGGATGCCCGCCGGGCGATAGCGGGCAGGTGCGGACGCCATGGGATCGGTCGTATCCAGGGTGCGGAACAGGCCCACGACCTGCATCGGCGCATCGGTCAGGCGGCGCAGCGTGCGGCCTTCATACTTGCCCGGTCCGATACGGCGCAGGCGGGCGACCACGCGTTCACCCGGTGCCAGGGCGGCCCGGCCACGTAGTTCGGGATGCATGAAGACGACCGGCGCGCTGCCTTCCCCATCCCACTGCACGGGCCGCGCGATGGGGTCGCCATCCGAATCCGTGCCGGTCACCTGCACGACTATGGATTCAGGCAGCCGGTCCGAAACGCGGAAGCGCCGCGCGCCCGCGGGCGCCAGCGTGCCATCCAGCGCCATGTCGCGCAGCATCTGGCGCAGGGCCTGTTTGTGTTCGGGGCCCAGCCCGAATTCCCGGCTGATCTCGCGCTTGCCGATCCGCCCTGTTGCGTTTTCGATAAACGCGCGAAGCTGTTCACGATCCGGCAGTCCGCCCGCACGGACCTGTGGCGTGCCCGTGGGCAGGGGGTCCGGCATCTCGGAAGTTGCTGGACGCTGCCGTTTCATGATCAGTCGCTCTCGCTTTCGGTCTTGGCCGGGGTGGCCTTCTTGCGGGTCGTGGTCTTGCGCGTGGTCGTCTTGGTGGCCGGCTTGGCTGCCGTCTTTTTGGGTGCTGCCTTTTTCTTTGGCGCGGCTTCCTTGCCGTCCTCGCCTTCCGCCGCCTTGGCCTTTGTCTTGCGGGCGGCGGGCTTGCGGGTGGTGGTCGCCTTCTTGCCCTTGGCCTTCAGCGGCTTGCCCTTTTCGGTCAGCAGCGTCAGCGCTTCGTCCATCGTGACATCATTCATGTCCTGACCACGCGGCACGGTCGCCACGATCGAACCATGCTGCACATAGGGACCAAAGCGGCCCTTGCGTACCATGACCGGCTCGCCATCCTTGGGGTGGGGACCAATGGTGCGGATGGAGGCCAGTTTCTTCGCCAGCGCGTCCACCGCGCGGTTCAGGCCCACGGTCAGGACATCATCATCCTTGTCCAGCGACCCATACACCGCACCCATTTTCACATACGGCCCGAAGCGGCCCAGACCGGCCTCGATCGGCTCACCCAGTTCGGGGTGGATGCCCACGATGCGCGGCAGGGACAGCAGGCCCACGGCCTGTTCCAGCGTAATCTTGTCGCCATCCAGCCCGCGCGGGATGGTGGCGCGCTTCGGCTTGGCCTTCTTGTCCTCGGGGTCGGGTTCGCCCTGCTGCACATACAGCCCCCACGGACCACGGCGTACGGTCACTTCCTCCCCCGTGGGGGCATTGCCCAGCACGCGCATGCCGTCCTTCAGTGATGCCGCGTCCTCGCCTTCCTTTGACGGGTCAACCACCAGTTTGCGGGTGTACTGGCATGTGGGATAGTTGGAACAGCCAATAAACGCGCCATAACGCCCCAGCTTCAGCCCCAGACGCCCCGTACCGCAGGCGGTGCACACGCGTGGGTCCTGACCGTCCTCGCGCTGCGGGAAGAAATAGGGGGCGAGGTCCGCATCCAGCGCCGTGATGACGTCGGATATCTTCAGGTCCTTGGTCTGGTCCACCGCGTGGGAGAAATCGGACCAGAACGCGGACATGACATCGCGCCAGTTGGCGCGCCCGCCGGAAATGTCATCAAGCTGTTCCTCCAGCCCCGCCGTGAACTGCGTATCGACATAGCGTTCAAAGAAGGATGTGAGGAAGGCCGTAACCAGCCGCCCGCGATCCTCGGGCACGAATCGCCGGTTTTCCAGCTGCACATAGTTGCGGTCGCGCAGCACGGTCAGGATGGAAGCGTAGGTGGAGGGGCGGCCAATGCCGATTTCCTCCATCTTCTTCACCAGCGATGCTTCCGAATAACGTGGCGGCGGCTGGGTAAAGTGCTGTTCCGCCGCGACCTCGCCCCGCCCGATGGCGTCGCGTTCCTTCATGGCGGGCAGCATGCGGTCCTGATCATCATCCGCCTTTGCGGGAGAATCGTCGCGACCTTCGCTGTACAGGCGCAGGAAACCGTCGAATGCGATCATGGACCCGGTGGCGCGCAGGGTCACGCGCTGCTGGCGGTCCACGATATCGACCGCCACCTGATCGAGTTCGGCCGACTGCATCTGGCTGGCGACCGAGCGCTTCCACACCAGGTCATACAGCTTCTTCTGTTCGGGTGAGAGGTAGCGGGCCATGTCCGCGGGCGTGCGGCGCACGTCGGTCGGGCGGATGGCTTCATGCGCTTCCTGCGCGTTCTTGGCCTTGGTGGAATACATACGGGCCTTTTCGGGCACGTACTGCTCGCCAAAGCTGTGGCCGATATGGCTGCGGATGGCGCTGATGGCCTCGCCCGCCATCTGCACGCCGTCGGTTCGCATGTAGGTGATCAGGCCGACCGTCTCACCACCGATATCAATGCCTTCGTACAGCTGCTGGGCCGTACGCATGGCCACCTGCGCGCCCATGCCCAGCTTGCGCGATGCTTCCTGCTGCATGGTCGATGTGGTGAAGGGCGGCGGCGGGTTGCGGCGGACCTTGCGGCGTTCAACCTTATCAACGCTGAAGTCGCCTGCTTCCACTGCCGCCCTGGCGTCCATGGCGCGGGCTTCGTTGTTCAGGTCGAACTGGTCCAGCTTGTGCCCGTCCAGATGGGTCAGGCGCGCGGAAAACGCAGCCCCGCCCGGCGTGGTCATGCGGGCGATGACCGACCAGTATTCGCGCGGCTTGAAGACCTCGATCTCCGCCTCGCGCTCACAGATCAGGCGCAGGGCGACCGACTGCACCCGGCCCGCGCTGCGTGATCCGGGCAGCTTGCGCCACAGCACCGGCGACAGCGTGAACCCCACAAGGTAGTCCAGCGCGCGCCGGGCAAGGTATGCCTCGATCAGCGGAAAATCGAGCCCGCGCGGGTGCGCCATCGCGGTCTTGATGGCGCTTTTGGTGATTTCATTGAAGGTGACGCGCTGCACGTCGATCCCCTTGAGGAGGTTCTTCTCCTCCAGGATCGCACGTACGTGCCACGAAATGGCTTCCCCCTCACGGTCAGGGTCAGTGGCGAGGTAGAGGTGCTTGGCCCCACGCAGCGCCTTGGCGATGGCCGCGATCTGGCGGCTGCCGCGCTCGTCGGTTTCCCACACCATGGCAAAGCCTTCGTCGGGCCTGACGCTGCCATCCTTGGGCGGCAGGTCGCGCACGTGCCCGAACGAGGCAAGAACCGTGTAGTTATCACCCAGATACTTATTGATCGTTTTCGCCTTGGCTGGCGATTCGACCACCACGACGTCAGTCATTCTGTCTCCGGATCACGATTCTAAAACCTTGTATAATCCCGGCTGTCAGGCGGGGGGTGGACGCCGCACGACCATATCCCCCGCAAGGAATTCGATCGTGCCCGCAATCTCCATTTCCGACAGGACGGTCAGGACTGCTGCTGTCGAGAACTGGCAGCGCCGTACAAGATCGTCAACAGGTGATGGCGTGAAAGATAGAAAACCCTCTATCATTTCATGAAGGTCACCCGCCCCCGCCGGGGGGGTGGCAGGCGGTGGCGCGGGCATGGCCCGTGGCCGGGATTCATGACGCGGGGCGACATCACGCGCCGCAGCAACGGATGGTGGCGCCTGCAGGGGGAAGAGTGTGGTTTCTTCCACGAATTCAGGGAGTTCACGCAGGATATCGCGTTCGTTTTCCGTCAGCACCGCGCCCTGGCGCAACAGGTCGTTGCTGCCATGGCAGCGCGGATCCAGCGGCGATCCTGGCACGGCAAATATGGTGCGGTCATATTCCAGCGCCATGCGGGCGGTAATCAGGCTGCCTGAACGCAGTGCCGCCTCGATCACGACGCAACCCAGCCCCAGACCCGCAATCAGCCGGTTGCGACGCGGGAAATGCCGTGCCTGTGGTACCGTGCCCAATGGCGCTTCGGTTACAACCGCGCCAGTGCGCGCGATCTGGTCCTGCAGGGCGGCATGTTCAGGCGGATAGGGGCAGTCCAGTCCCCCCGCAATGGCCGCCACCGTGCGGCCCGCCGTCATGGCGCCGCGATGGGCGGCGGCATCGATCCCGCGCGCCAGCCCCGATACGGTGTCCACGCCGTGGGCGGCCAGCAATGCGGCCAGGCTTTCTGCCATGCGGATCCCGCCCGATGACGCATTACGCCCCCCCACGATACCAACCATGCGATTCGCCAGCAGCGCCGGGTCACCCAGCACGCTCAAGACCGGCGGCGCGTCATGCAGGCCGGCCAGCAGGGGCGGATAGCCGGGTTGCCCCTGCACCAGCAGGTGCGCGCCCATGGCCTGCAGGCGGTCGATTTCGCGCAATGCTTCATCACGCGGGCAGACCGGGCCGACGCTGCGGCTTATGCGGGTAGCCCCGCGTTCCAGCATGTCGAGTGCGGCATGTACGCTGCCATGCGTGCGGACCAGACGGCGGTAGCTGACCGGGCCGATGCCGTCCGTCCGCGCCAGCCGCAGGCAGGCCAGCACCGTTTCGGCATCGGGCACGCTCATGCGTTTTTCTGGCCGATCCTTGGCTCCGTGCCCTTCAGCAAGCGGGTGATATTGGCATGATGGCGGATCAGGATCATCACCGCGATCAGGCAGCCCGCGACATAGGCGGGGGAAGAAAAGTCGATCCGTCCCGGCCGGATCATGAGCAGCGGCAGCGCCGCAAAGGCAATGATCGCGCCCGCTGATGAAATGCGCGTGACCCTGGCGAAGATCAGCCACAGCGCGCAGCAGCATAAGCCCACGCCGGGCATGAGCGCCAGTATGCAGCCCAGACCGGTCGCGACCCCCTTGCCACCACGGAATTTCAGCCACACGGGAAAGCAGTGTCCCGCCACGGCAAAGATGGCGGCAAGGGATTCGGCGGCCAGCGTATGGAACGGACACAGCACGAAGGCGCAGAAAACCGCGAATGCCCCCTTCGTGCCATCCAGCGCCAGCGTGCCCGCCGCCAGCCCCTTGCGCCCGGTGCGCAGCACATTGGTGGCCCCGATATTGCCCGACCCGATCTTGCGGATGTCCCCATTGCCCGACAGCGCCGTCAGCACCAGCCCGAAGGGAATGCTGCCGATCAGGTAGGACAGGAATGCGACTGCCGCCATAAGCGGCATGTCATAGGTGGGGATGCCGTATATCATGCGGCGGTGGCCCCGAAGACGCGTTGCCCGTTCTTCCATGTGCCCAGCACGCGGCCTTCCAGCGCGCGGCCGTCAAAGGGGGTATTCTGGGCCTTGCCCGGCAGTTCGCCTGCCCGCACGATCCAGCCCGTATCGGGGTTGAACAGGCACAGGTCGGCAGGCTGGCCCGCAGCCAGTGTCCCGGCCCCGCTGCGCAGCACGCTAGCAGGCCGATGGGTCAGCAGGCCCAGGGCGTCCATCATGCCGATATTGCCTGCATGTACCTGCGCCAGGGTTACGGCCAGCAGCGTGCACAGTCCCGTTCCCCCGGCGGCGGCCACGGCAAAGGGCTGGCGCTTGTCATCCGCGTCGCATGGCATGTGGTCGGACGCGATGGCATCGATCGTGCCATCGGCCAGCGCCGCGCACACCGCCTGCCGGTCCGCTTCCGCACGTAGCGGCGGCGACAGCTTGGCATAGGTGCGGAAGTCCCCGATCACGGTTTCATTCAGGTCGAAATACGGTGGCGCGGTATCGCATGTCACCCTGATGCCATCGGCCTTGGCCGCGCGGATCAGGTCCAGCCCCTCGGCGGTGGAGACATGGCCAAAATGCAGCCGCCCGCCCGTCATGCGTGCAAGGCGGAGGTCACGTGCGATCAGGATCGCCTCCGCCGCCGCAGGAATGCCTGGCAGGCCAAGGCGGGTCGCCAGTTCGCCATCGGTCGCACAACCCCCGCGCGCCAGTGACGGGTCTTCGGGGTGCTGGACGATCAGCGCGTCGAATCCCCGGGCATAGGTCAGCATCTGCCGCATGGTCCGGCTGTCGGCAATGGCGCGGGGACCGTCGGTAAAGGCAATGGCGCCTGCTTCGGCCAGCAGGCCGATTTCCGCCATTTCCGTGCCCGCGCATTCCCGCGTCAGCGCGCCATAGGGCAGGATGTCGATCATGCCCGTTTCCACGCCGCGCGCGCGCAGCAGGCGGGCAAGGGCGGGGTTGTCTATGGTCGGGCTGGTATTGGGCAGCACGGCGATGGTGGTGATGCCACCGGCCACCGCGGCCTTTGCGGCGGACAGCACCGTTTCACGGTATTCATAGCCGGGTTCGCCAATCGTCACCCGCATGTCCACCAGACCGGGGCACAGCACAAGCTGGCCACCGCCATCAACAACCTCGGCCCCTTCCGGCGCGCCTTCGGCCTGCGGCAGGTCGGTGCCGGCAATCACGCCGCCATGCACCAGCAGGCGGCCGGGACGGTCAAGGGCGCTTGCGGGATCGATCAGGCGGACGTTTTCAAACAGGAACGGCTTCATGCGCCATCTCCCCCACGTGAGAGGATGTCCAGAACCGCCATGCGCACGGCAACCCCCATTTCCACCTGTTCGCGGATCACGCTCTGGTCGGAATCGGCAACACGGCTGTCAATTTCCACGCCCCGGTTCATCGGGCCGGGATGCATGACCAGCGCATGCGGCTTCGCCAGCGCCAGACGCTTGTTATCCAGCCCGTAGAAACGGAAATATTCACGCGCGCTGGGCACCTGCGTGCCCTTCATGCGCTCGCGCTGCACGCGCAGCATCATCACCACGTCCACCCCGCGCAGTCCGTCTTCCATCGTGTGGTGGATGCTGACCCCCAGCGCCCCGATTGCACCGGGCACCAGGGTCGGCGGTCCTACAACGCGCACCTGGCAACCCATGGCGGTCAGCAGGTGGATGTTGGACCGTGCGACACGGCTATGGCTGACATCGCCACAGATGGCGACGGTCAGCCCTTCGAACACGCCGAAATGGCGGCGAATGGTCAGCGCATCCAGCAGCGCCTGTGTCGGGTGTTCATGCGTGCCGTCACCGGCATTGACCACGCTGGCCTGCACCTTCTGCGCCAGCAGGGCGGGGGCGCCGGACTGCGAATGACGCACGACCAGCAGGTCGGTATGCATGGCGTTCAGGGTCGCGGCCGTATCCAGCAGCGTCTCCCCCTTGTTGACCGAGGAACTGGCGACCGTCATGTTCACCACATCCGCGCCCAGCCGCTTGCCCGCCAGTTCGAACGAGGTGCGGGTGCGGGTGCTGTCCTCGAAAAACAGGTTGATCAGCGTGCGCCCGCGCAGCAGGTCGCGCGGGGTTTTGCGCGACCGGTTGAGCAGGGCGTAATGTTCCGCCAGATCAAGGATGGGCGTGATCCGAACGGGATGCATGCCCTGCACGCCCAGCAGGTGGCGGCCCGGGTGGGTCAGGAAGACATTGCTGCCATGGCTGCCGCGCTCACTCATGGGCGGCAACCGCGTTGATGCGCGCCAGTACCTCGTCCCGGCCAAGGGCGGCCAGCGTATCATCAATGCCGGGTGACATGGTGCTGCCGGTCACGGCGGCGCGCAGGGGTTGCGCCACCTTGCCCAGCTTCATTTCATGCGTTTCGGCAAACTGGCGCAGGGTTGCGTCGATGGCTTCCCTGTCAAACGGCCCGGTCGCCTTCAGGGCTTCGGCCAGCCTGCCCAGCATGACGCGGTTTTCAGGCGTCAGCTGCTTTTCGGCCTTGGGGGTGAAATCAAGCGGTAGCGAACGGCCAAGGAAGGCAGCGTTGTCCGCCAGTTCCACCAGCGTCTTCGCCCGTTCCTTCAGCCCCGGCATAAGCGCCAGCACCTTCGCCCGCGTGGCGTCGGAGGTATCGACCCCCTCCATCTTGCCCAGACGCTCCATCACGTCATTGGTCAGGCGCGTGTCATCGGCCTGACGCAGCCATACGCCGTTGATGTACAGCAGCTTGGCGTAATCCATGCGCGAGGGTGAACGGCCCACGCCATCAAGGTCGAACAGCTTGATCTGTTCTTCCCGCGACAGGATCTCGGCATCGCCGTGGCCCCAGCCAAGGCGCAGCAGGTAGTTGTTCAGGGCTTCGGGCAGGTAGCCCATTTCCCGGAATTCCACGACCGACTGCGCCCCGTGCCGCTTGGACAGCTTGGCCCCGTCCGGCCCGTGGATCAGCGGCAGATGCGCGAAATGCGGCAGGTCCCAGCCCATGGCGCGATAGATCATGGCCTGGCGGAAGGTGTTGGTCAGGTGGTCATCGCCGCGGATGACGTGGGTGATGTCCATGTCATGGTCATCCACCACCACCGCAAGCTGGTAGACGGGGGTGCCGTCAGCGCGCAGGATGATCATGTCATCAAGTTCGGCATTGGCCACGCGCACGTCGCCCTGCACCAGGTCATGGATGGTGGTCTCACCCTCACGCGGGGCCTTGATGCGGATGGTATAGGGGGTGTTGGCGGGGGCTTCGGACGGGTCGCGGTCGCGCCACATGCCGTTGTAGCGGGGGGGACGGCCTTCGGCCATCGCCTTTTCACGCATTTCCTTCAGTTCATCCGCCGTGCAGTAGCAGCGGTAGGCCAGCCCCTTTTCCAGCAGCGCGTGGGCCACTTCGGTATGACGGGCCTGCCGGGTGGACTGGAACACCGGCTTTTCGTCTGAGTGGATATCCATCCACGCCAGCCCGTCGAACAGCACATCGACCGCCTGCTGGGTCGAGCGTTCTCGGTCGGTATCCTCGATCCTGAGCAGGAACTGACCGCCGTGGTGGCGGGCATAGAGGAAATTGAAAAGGGCGGCACGGGCGTTGCCGATATGCAGCAGGCCGGTGGGGCTGGGAGCGAAACGCGTACGGACAGTCATGAGCCGGTTCTTTAGCATGTTTTCGCCCTGCTGACAGGGGGCAGTCTGGCCTGTGTGCCATCGGGACCGTTAGGGTGTGTATTCCGGCCACGCATGGGCATGGCCGCAAGCATGGGTGCGGATCATTACGGGGGTTATCCTGCCACGCCACAATATCGACTGCATCCGGGCCGGGCTTTCACGTACACGTGCAGGGGTCAGTGCATGGCTGTGGGGGCAGCATGTCCGCTTCGTGCTGTGGCTGCCTGTCCTGCTGGCGGCGGGCATGGCGCTGTATTTCACGCTGTCATGGGAACCATCGGCCATCTGGGCATGGGGGGGCGTCATGGTGGTTGCGGGGTGTATTGCCGCGCGGCTGCTATGGGGCACGGGGCTGCCGGTGCGCATCGGCTGTGGCGTGCTGGGGGCGTGTACTGCGGGGGCGCTGGTGGCATGGGGGCAGGCGCATCACATGCCGCCCTTTCCAGACCTGCCCCGCCGGGCGGTGCATCTGACGGGGCGCGTGCTGGATGCGGACGCGCAGGCCCTGCGTGATGGCACGCAGGCATGGCGGGTGCGACTGGCGGATGTCCGCTTCCTTGATGGCATCAATACCGGCATGCCGCCGCTGCGTCGTGTGCTGGTGCTGCGGCTGCGGCCAGATGATGCATGTGTTCCCGTGCCCGGTGATACACTGCTGGCGCGTGTGATGCTCTCCCCCCCGGCTTTTCCCGCCCTGCCCGGGGGCTATGACGCCCAGCGCCGCGCATGGTTTGACGGACGTGCGGGCAATGCGCGCGCGCTGGATGGGGTGACATGCCGGCATGGCCATGCCCTGTCCGGCCTGTCCACGCGTATTGCCAGCCTGCGTCAGGCCATGGCCACGCGGATTCGCACGGTCCTGCCGGGCAGCCGTGGCGATATCGCCGCGACCGTGCTGGTGGGGGCGGATGGGGCGATTGCACCCGGCGTGCGGGATGCCTTTGCCGATGCGGGGCTGGCCCACCTGCTGGCTGTTGCCGGGTTGCACCTTGCCATTGTCATGGGACTGGTCATGGCGGGGGTGCGCATGGGGCTGGCGCTGTCCGAACGCGCGGCGCTGTTCTGGCCATGCCGGCAGATCGCGGCGGTCTGCGCGCTGCTGGCCGGTGGGGGATATGTCATCATTACCGGTGCGCACCTGCCGGCGCAGCGCAGCCTGTTCATGGCGGGGCTTGCGGTCGTGGCGCTGATGGTGGGCAGGCGTGTGATGTCGATGCGGGCTCTGGCGGTGGCCGTGACCATCCTGCTGTGCCTGAATGCGGAAAACGTGGCCGAACTGCCATTGCAGATGTCGGCTGCGGCGGTCATGGCGCTGATTGCCGGTTTCGATGCGCTGCGCCTGCACCTGTCGGCATGGGAACATGACGTGACGTGGTGGCGCAGGACGGGCGCGCGGCTTGCCCATCCGCTGCTGGCCAGCGTGCTGGCGGGCAGTGCCTGCATTCCCGTCGGCATGGCGCATTTCGGCACGGTGCAGCCGTGGTTCGTGCTGGCCAACCTGCTGGCGGTGCCGCTCATGTCTGCCTGGATCATGCCGTGGGGGCTGGTGTCCTTTTTGCTGATGCCGCTGGGGTGGGAAAAGCTGGCGCTGGTCCCCATGGGGTGGGGGATCGGACTGGTGGCGTGGCTGGCGCGGCAGGTGGCCGGCCTGCCGGTGGCGCATATCGGGGTGCCTGCCATCGGCAATGGCGGGCTGGCGCTGTTCTTTGCCGGGTTGTGCTGGCTGTGCCTGTGGTGTGGACGGGGGCGGTTGCTGGGATCCGTGCCGGTTGCGCTGGCGCTGCTGTCACCATGGTGGGGGGCGCAACCGGTGGTGATGGTGTCACCGGATGCCCGCATGGCGGGCGTTGTGAGCGGGCATGTGCTGCTGACCGGTCCCGGTGCGCACCCCGATCCGTTCATTTTGCGCGAATGGCAGCGTGTGACGGGGCTGGAAGCCGGCGTGTTGCCCGATGGTGCGGGGCAGGGGCCGCTATCGTGTCGGGCTGGCGCGTGCCGCGTGCGGGAGCGGGACGGGGATATCCTGCTACTGCTTTCCGCGCGGGGGCCGGGTCGCGGGTTATGCCGCGATGTCCGTATGGTGGTGAACCTGTGGGCACAGGGCGGGTGTCCCGGCGCGGGGGTAATCGGGCGTTTCGATATGTGGCGAAATGGGGCGTACGCCCTGTATCCCGACCGTGCGGGTGGTGTCAGGGCGCTGTCTGACCGGCAGGCGCGTGGGACGCGGCCATGGGTTATGCGGCCCGGTGGGGTGGGTGTGCCTGATTTGCCCATGGCCCGGGCGGAATAGGCCGTGGGTGGTTGTGACCGCATCATTGTCCGGTCATGACATCTGCTGCACGTGAGCCATCGCCGCCGCTTGGGGGAAGGCAGGTCCTGTATAAGGAAATTTTTGGTGAAGCTTTTTTCAAAAAGCGTCAGAAGAATGCCGCCGTTTTGAAAAAAGGCAGCATCCAAGAATTTTTATTTTGCAAACAGCCATTTTAAAACAGGCCGTCATGCTTGTGCGGGCGGCGGGGAAACCGGCGGCGCCCTATCCGGGGCCTACCGCACGCAGGTCGTCCTTCATGCGGTACTGGCACGGGTCAAAGGCGGGGCAGTGCCAGCATTCGGGCTTGCGGGCCTTGCAGACATAGCGTCCGTGCAGGATCAGCCAGTGATGCGCGGGACGCAGCATGTCGGCGGGAATGCGGCGGACAAGCTGGTCCTCCACCGCGCGCGGGGTCGCCCCTGGCGCCAGACCCGTGCGGTTGCCAATGCGGAATATGTGGGTATCGACCGCCATGGTGCTGTCGCCAAACGCCACGTTCATCACCACGTTCGCCGTCTTGCGGCCCACGCCGGGCAGGGATTCAAGGGCCGCGCGGTCATAGGGCACCCTGCCGTCAAAACGTTCAAGCAACTGCTGCGACAGGGCCACGACGTTGCGCGCCTTGGTCCGCCACAGCCCGATGGTGCGGATATGCGCGCCGACCTTTTCTTCCCCCAGTTCCACCATGGCCCGTGGCGTAGGCGCGTCACGGAACAGCGCCTTTGTCGCTTTGTTGACCGAGGCATCGGTCGCCTGCGCCGACAGCACCACGGCAACCAGCAGGGTATAGTCGTCCACGAAATCCAGTTCGCTTTCGGCATTCGGGTTGGCGGCGGCCAACCGGGTGATGAAGGCACGCACTTCCGTCAGTGTCATGGCGCGGCACGCGGGTTTCTTCGGGGACTTGGCTGTTGTCATCTGGTACTCGCAGGCGGTGGATCGCCGGGCATTGTGCGGCGTTGCAGGGGGCAGTGTAAATCACCTGGCCTACAGGCAGTAGCCATTGTCCTTGCGCATGGCTGCTGCGAAGGCTAGTCGTTCCGGCCCCGGCGGTGCATGTGCCCTGAACGCATGGCCGCATGGTTCCCTGCATCATGACGTGTTGGCAATGGCATCCTTTTTCCCCCGCCCGGCATCGGGACAACATGAGTTTTCCGCCGTGCTGGGCTTTGTCTGGCGCAGGTGGCGCGCGCATCCCGGCTTTCTGGCATGGACGCTGGTGGGGATTGCGGCAGCGACCGTGGCAGATGTGATGATGCCGCTGGTAGCGGGCTGGCTGGTCAGTGACGTGTCCCATCCGGCGGCCCGGACAGCGGTCCATCACGCCATATGGGACGTACTCGGCCTCACCGTGCTGGGGCTGGGCGGCATCATTGCACGGCGTACGGCCTATATCGGCATTACCCATCTCACATCGCGCGTCATGACCGGCATCGTGACGGAAGTGTTTGCCCGCGTGCAGCGATTTTCCAGCGAATGGCATGCCTCCAACTTCGCCGGGTCAACCGTGCGGCGCATCACGCGCGGCATGGGGGCGGTCGATACGCTGGGGGATACGCTGCTGCTCATGCTGGTGCCGGAGGGGATCGTGCTGTGCGCCACAACCGCCGTGCTGGCCTTTCACTGGCCGCTGATGGGACTGGTGCTGGCGGTGGGGTCGGCGGCGCTGGTGGCGCTGTCGGTCATGCTGACGCTGCGTTATGTCGCACCGTCCGCACGTCTGGCCAATGCGTGGGATACGCGCATGGGGGCGACCCTGTCCGATGCGGTGACGTGCAATGCGGTGGTGAAGGCGTGCGGGGCGGAAGCACGGGAGGACGCGCGGCTGGCATGGGTTGCGGGCCGCTGGCGGCAGCGCACGGTGCGGTCATGGCTGCGCGGGACCAATAGCGCCAACCTGCAGAATCTTGCCGCCCTGCTCATGCGCATGGTGCTGATCGCGGGGGTGGCGCTGTTATGGATGCATGGCCGCGCGGGGCCGGGGGATGTGGCCTATGTGCTGACGATGATGTTCGTGATCCAGGGCTACCTGCGCGATATCGGCCAGCAGATTTCGGTCGTGCAGCGTTCGGTCAATGAAATGGAGGAACTGGTCACCCTGTTCCATACGCAGCCCGCGGTGGCCGACCACCCCGGCGCCACGGCATTGCGGGTGACGCAGGGCCATATCCGGTTCGAACATGTGGGCTTTGGCTATGAACGCCAGCACGGCAGGCTGCTGTTTGATGACCTGAACCTTGATATCGCGCCGGGCAGCAAGGTGGCCCTTGTCGGCCCGTCGGGTTCGGGCAAGACCACGCTGACGCGACTGTTGCAGCGGCTGTATGATGTACAGGGGGGACGGATTACGATTGACGGGACGGATATCGCCGCCGTCACGCAGTCCAGCCTGCGCGGGCAGATCGCCATCGTGCCGCAGGAGCCATTGCTGTTCCATCGTTCGCTGGCGGAAAACATCGCCTATGGCCGGCCTGATGCCACGCTGGCGGAAATCGAACATGCGGCCCGGCAGGCCAATGCGGCGGACTTCATTGCCCGCCTGCCGCGCGGTTATGTCACCATGGTGGGCGAACGTGGGGTCAAGCTGTCGGGTGGGGAGCGCCAGCGCATAGCCATTGCGCGCGCGTTCCTGAGCCATGCCCGCATCGTCATCATGGACGAGGCGACATCCAGCCTTGATTCGCACTCCGAAACGCTGGTGCAGCAGGCGATGGAGCGGTTGATGGCCGGGCGCACGGTGCTGGTCATCGCCCACCGTCTGTCCACCGTGATGGGGCTGGACCGCATTATCGTCTTCCGCCACGGACAGGTGTGCGAGGACGGTCCCCACGACACCCTTATGGCGCGTGAGGGCGGTATCTATCGCGGGCTGTTTGAACTTCAGTCCCTATAGGTGCAACCGGAAAACATCCCGTAATCATCAAGGAAGTTTTTGGTGAAGCTTTTTGCGGAAAGCTTCAGGGAACGTCGCCTTTTTAAAAAAAGGCGACACCCGGAAACTTGTCCCCACTCAGCCCGGCAGCATGGCGCCCAGCGCCTTGCCGCCAAACAGGTGGACATGGAAATGCGGCACTTCCTGTCCCGCTTCCACGCCCACATTGGACAGCAGCCGGTAGCCGGGGGCTTCCAGCTTCAGGTCGCGTGCGACCTTGCCCACCGCGCGGGTGAAGCCGGTGATTTCGGCCTCCGTACCGTTGCTGCTGAAATCGGCAAAGGAGACGAACGGTCCCTTGGGAATGACCAGCACATGGATCGGTGCCTTGGGCGCGATGTCATGGAAGGCGAGGGCGTATTCGTCCTCATAGACTTTTTTACACGGCAGTTCACCACGCAGGATACGGGCGAACACGTTCTGCGGGTCATAGGGTCCGGTGCCGTTGACGGCCATGGGTATTCTCCTGTTTGCGGGTGGATCAGGCCAGCGGGTCGCGTGGGCGCGACGCCTTTTCCGCGACGCCGCTGGTGCCTTCGCGGCGTGCCAGTTCCGCCCAGACTTCCGCCGGTTTGACCCCGGCATCCACCCACATCACGATCAGGTGGTACAGCACGTCTGCACTTTCGCTGACCAGTTCGCCCCGGTTGCCCGCTACGGCCTCGATCAGGCATTCGACGGCTTCCTCGCCAAATTTCTGCGCGATCTTGCGCCGGCCGCGCGCCAGCAGGCGGGCGGAATGGCTGACCGACGGGTCCGTGCCGCGCCGCGATTCCACAACGTCAAACAGGCGGTCCAGCACTTCGGGGGTGGCAGGGCCTACCGCTTCCAGCTTCAGGCTGGCGGCGGCGGCTTTTGCCGGGGCGTTCTTGCGGGATTTTTCTGGCTTGGCCATCACAATGCTCCGAATGGGCAGGGAAAGGGGAATCAGTCGCTCAGGCGGACCGGCAGGCCCGCTGCCGCCAGCGCCTGCTTGACCTGTGGGATGGTGAACTGGCCGAAATGAAACACGCTGGCGGCCAGCAGGCCGGTGGCCCCCGCACGCGCACCTTCGACAAAATGCGCCAGTTCCCCCACCCCGCCGGAGGCCACGATGGGAATACGTACTGCCTGGTTGGCCGCGCGCAGCAGGTCAAGGTCGAATCCCTTGCCCGTGCCATCGCGGTCCATGCTGGTCAGCAGGATTTCACCTGCGCCCCGTTCCGCCACTTCGCGACACCAGTCGATCACGTTGCGCCCGGTGGGGGTGCGGCCGCCATGGGTATAGACTTCCCATGATCCATGGCCGTCACTGCGCGCGTCAATGGCGACGACCACGCACTGGCTGCCGAATTTCTGCGCGGCTTCGCTGACCAGTTCGGGGCGCGAGACGGCGGCCGAATTCATGGCGCATTTATCTGCCCCCGCCAGCAGCAGGCGGCGCATGTCATCCGTGGTGCGCACGCCGCCCCCCACCGTCAGCGGCAGGAAGATACGTTCCGCCGTGCGGCTGACGACATCAAGGATGGTGTCGCGGTTTTCGTTGCTGGCGGTGATGTCGAGGAAGGTCAGTTCATCCGCCCCCGCCGCGTCATACACGGCCGCCTGTTCCACCGGGTCGCCCGCGTCGCGCAGGGACACGAAGTTGACGCCCTTGACCACCCGGCCGTTCTTCACGTCCAGGCAGGGGATGACGCGCAGCTTCAGCATCAGGCCAGGACCCGCAGGGCTTCGCCCAGGTCGATGCGCCCGTCATACAGCGCGCGTCCCACAATCACGCCCTCGATACCCGGCGCCTGCGCGGTTGCGGCGCGCAGGGCCACAAGGTGGTCAAGGTTGCCCACCCCCCCGCTGGCAATGACGGGAATGGACAGGGCATTGGCCATGTCGGCGGTCTGTTCGATATCGATGCCGGTCAGCATGCCATCACGGCTGATTTCGGTGAAAATGACGGCGGCAACGCCCACATCCTGCATGCGCTGGCCCAGTTCCACGGCCTTCATTTCCGATGTCTCGGCCCAGCCTTCGGTCGCGACCTGTCCGCTGCGCGCGTCAATGCCCGCCACGATCCGGCCGGGGAACAGGCGGCAGGCCTCGCGCACCAGTTCGGGGTTTTTGACTGCGATGGACCCGAGGATGACGCGGCTGATCCCGGCATTGAGCCATTTGCCGATGCTGTCCAGGTCACGCAGCCCGCCACCCAGCTGCACCGGCACCGACGCATTGGCGATGATGGATTCGATCGCTTCGGTATTGGCCGAACGCCCGGCAAAGGCACCGTTCAGGTCCACGACATGCAGCCATGAACACCCGGCATCGATCCATGCCCGCGCCTGTGCGCCGGGATCATCGGAATAGACGGTGGCGTTGTCCATTTCCCCCCGGCGCAGGCGCACGCATGTGCCGTCCTTGAGGTCGATTGCGGGATAGAGTGTCAGGCTGTGTCCGGTCACGGGGGCATGTCCTGCTGCAGGAATGGGGGTTGAAGCCGCCTGCGGGTGGGCGGGGACTATCCGCTCGTCATCCTGCAGGCGCTTGGTGAAAAACAGGCCGCGCACGGTGCGGCCATCCGTGCGGGCGTAGCTGGGATGGGTGCCCCAGTGGTGGAATCCGCTGCTGCGGAACAGGCGCACCGCGTCGGTCTGGGTTTCGCGCACGTCAAGGTTGATGATCTGGTAACCCATGCTGCGCGCGCAGCTTTCCACTTCGTTCAGAAGCAGGCGGCCCAGTCCCAGCCCGCGGGCGTAGGGGGCGATATAGAAATGCATGAGTGTCGCACTCATCGCCTGCGCTTCGTTATTGCGTGGCGGGCGCACAAGCTGGGCCGAACCCACGATCATGTCATCCAGCCGGGCGACAAACATCTGGCGTTCGGGCACCAGCAGGACACCACGGAAATACCGCTCCAGCGTTTCACGGGGCGGCGGGGCCAGCCAGCCAAACCCGCCGCCGTCCAGAATGGCGGCGTTGGTCGCGTCGCACAGGGCATGCAGGTCGTCTTCATGCATCTGCTGCACGCGTTCGGCATGGATGGTGCCGGCCGTCGGGGCCTGCCGTGTCATGGCGTGTGATCCGGCGCAGGTATCCAGCGCAGGAAGTTGGACAGGATGCGCAGGCCGACCTTCTGGCTTTTTTCCACATGGAACTGCGTGCCCGCCCGGTTGCCGCGCGCGACGATGGCGGGCACCGCGCCGCCGTAATCGGTGGTCGCCACCATGTCGGCCGGGTCATATCCGCGCAGGGCGAAGGAGTGGACGAAATAGCCATGGGCCTCCACCGGCAGGCCTTCGGTCAGCGGGTGGGCATTGGGGGTGAATTCCAGCTGGTTCCACCCCATCTGCGGCAGACGCAGGCCGGGTGCGTCCATAAGGGCGATTTCACCCGCAATCCAGCCGAACCCCGGTGTCACCCCATGTTCGCGCCCGCGTTCGGCCATAAGCTGCATGCCGACACATATGCCAAGGAAGGGCGTGCCGTTATCGGTCGCATTCACAATGGCGTCATGCAGTCCGGGCTGTGCCGCCAGGCCCGCCGCGCAGTCAGCGAACGCGCCCTGCCCGGGCAGGACGATCCTGTCGGCCTGCATTACTGCCTGCGGGTCTGCGGTGATGGTAACGGTGGCATCAATGCCGCTGTCCTGTGCCGCGCGGGACAGGGCACGGGCGGCGGAGGCAAGGTTGCCGCCGTTATAGTCGATCACCACGATGGATTGCGTAGAAGATGGCGCGGGCATGGGATGCCTCATGATACGGGGGAAAGGGGACGGGACCGGTCATGATCCATCCAGCGCAGCAGGGCTGCCTTGGGATCGGTGGCGTAAACGCCGCGCACGGGCCGGTAGCCGCGCAGGCGCAGTTCCCACTGCCGTAGCTCCGGGGCGTTCAGCGCAAGGACAAGGTGCAGTCCGCCCAGCACCGGCAGGGCAATGGGCAGCGGCAGCAGCCGTCCGGTCAGGATGGCCGCGCCCCCCGCGACCAGCCCGCTGACCCAGCAGCCGCGCAGTAACAGCCCGACCCATCCGCACAGCAGAACCAGCCATGACATGCGGCATGCCACCATGACCGGCCATGCGGCCGGCCCCGTGGTGCAGGCGGGTGGCAGCAGGGCGGAGTAGAATGTCACAGGCTGCCCTTGGTGGACGGAATGATGCCGCCCGCGCGGGGATCAGGCTCGCTTGCGGTACGCAGTGCGCGGGCCAGCGCCTTGAAGGCCGCTTCGGCAATATGGTGGCAGTTATGCCCCGTACGCTGGATGATGTGTAGCGTGACCAGCGCGCTCATGGCAAACGCGCGGAAGAATTCCTCGAACAGTTCGGTATCCATTTCCCCGATCTTGTCACGTCCGAAGGTGACGGACCACGCCAGAAAGGGACGACCGGAAATATCCACCACCGCTTCGCACAGCGCCTCATCCAGCGGCACGGTGGCGCTGCCGTAACGGCGGATGCCACGCTTGTCGCCTATGGCCTTGGCAAAGGCCTTGCCCAGTGCGATGCCGGTATCTTCCACCGTGTGGTGGTAGTCGATATGCAGGTCGCCCCTGGCGGTAATCTCCAGATCGCACATGCTGTGACGGCCAAGGGCGGTCAGCATGTGGTCCAGGAAACCGATGCCGGTCTCGATACGGGTCTGTCCCGTGCCATCAAGGTTGATGGTGACGGTAATGTCGGTCTCGCTGGTGGCGCGGTGGACCGTGGCTGTGCGCGGGGTATTCATGCCCCCCTTCTATAGAAGCCCGAAGCCGGAATCCATACCGATCCCGTGGTGGTGGCAGTGCATGGCGGGGTGGATATTGGCAGGACAGGCGACTTGCTGCATGGTGTCGCGTCATGACTCCCGCCAACAGGCCACGGACGGTCAGCGGGCGCCCAGTTTATCAGGGAACGACCATATGACATCGCTTGACCTTCTCCTGTCGCGCTTTTCCACCGATGCGCTGATGGAACCCGCCCCCACGGGGGATGTGCTGCACAACATCCTGTCCACCGCCATGCACGCGCCGGACCATGGCAAGCTGCGGCCGTGGCGTTACGTGCTGGTGCGCGGCGATGCCCGCCCCAAAGTGGCGCAGCGCATAGTGGCCAGCATGAAGCGGCTGGACCCGGCGGTTGACCCGGCCAAGATTGAAAAGCGGCAGTCCCGTTTTTCCACCATGCCGCTGGTCATCGTGCTGGGCATGCACCTGCGCCCCGAACACAAGATCCCCCTGATCGAGCAGGAACTGGCGGTGGGGGCCGCGGCCATGAATATCCTCAACGCCCTGCATGCCACGGGGTTTGGCGGGGTATGGGTCAGTGGTGATGTGGCATATGATCCGGAACTTGCGGCCGAGCTGGGCTTTCCTGCTCCCCATAAGCTGGCGGGTTTCCTGTTTGTCGGCACGCCAGAGCCGGGTGCCGTCGCGCCGAAGCGCCGGCCGGTTGACGGATACGTGGCCGAGTGGACAGGCAGTCCCGTGCAGTTTGGCGCGGATGCGTAACCTGTAAGACGGCATACGGACAGGAAGCAGGCAATGACATATCATGATGTAACCATAATGGGTGGCGGCCCGGCGGGGCTGGCTGCCGCCCTGTCGCTGGAGGCCCGTGGCCTGTCCGTTGCGGTGCTGGAACGCGCGCCCCAGTCGCGCTGGGCCGAACCCGCGTTTGACGGGCGTGAGATCGCCCTGACCCATCATTCGGTTTCCGTGCTGAAGGAGCTGGATGCATGGGAGCATATTCCGCAGGTCGCCATTTCCCCCCTGCGCGAAGCGCGGGTGGAAACCGGACGCAGCAACCACCCCCTTACATTCGATACGCAGGGGCGCGGCGTTGATGCGCTGGGGTATCTTGTATCCAACCATTGCATCCGCCGTGGGCTGTACCTTGCCGCAAGCCAGCGTCCCGGCATCCGCCTGCTTGGTGGCACATCCATCCGGCATATCCGGCGGATAGGGGATGAGATGACGGTCGTGCATGAAGGGGGTGAGATCACATCCCGGCTTGCAGTGGGCGCAGACGGGCGTTTTTCCCAGATCCGTCGCCTGCAGCGTATCGGCGCGGTCATGCATGATTTCAAACGCACCATGCTGGTCTGTCGCATGGCGCATGATCTGCCCCATCATCATGTGGCGACCCAGTGGTTTGATGAAGGGCAGACAATTGCCCTGCTACCCGTCAATGGCGGCGCGTCCTCCATTGTCCTGACCCTGCCGGCGGAACAGATCGAACGCCTGCGCACCCTGGAACGCGATGCCTTCAATACCGAAATCATGCAGCGGGTCGGGGGGCGGCTGGGTAACATGCGGCTGGTCAGCACGCGGCATGCCTATCCCCTGCGCGGGGTTTATGCCCATCGCTTCGCGGCTCCCGGCTTCGCCCTGATTGGTGACGCCGCCGTAGGCATGCATCCCATTACCGCCCATGGCTTCAATCTTGGGCTGAAGGGGCAGGAGGCCCTGGCGCAGGAAATCGGGGCAGGGCTGGCGCGCGGTGAATCGCCGGGCAGCCTGTCCGTCCTGCGGCGTTTTGAACGGCGACACCGTCTTGCAACCGCGCCCCTGTTCGCCGCCACCAATGGAATCGCCACGATTTATACCCGTGATGAGCCTGCTTTCCGTGTCCTGCGTCAGGCCGGACTGCGTGTGGCCGATGCCCTTGCCCCTTTCAAATCAGTCGTCACGAACATGCTGATGGACCGCAATCGCGCGGCCTAGTGCGGTTTTTGCCTATTGGCCTGAAAAGCCATGGTGATTTTTTTTCAGGCCGCATGCAC
>NZ_JBXAYQ010000027.1:0-47797 GCF_057359305.1 Komagataeibacter ossonobensis
GTTCCGCTGACCACGCCACGACTGAGTGGTACCTGACGATGCGTACACCGGTCATCAAGTGCGAACACCAGCCCTGCCTCTGGACGGACAATGACAACCGGTCTGCTGCCGCAATAAACCCCGATTGCTTTTTGATGTCTCAGATCTGCACTGCGCAAAGCGGGATACCATTGTGCATTGTGGTCCGGATCAAAAGGTTGCAGTAGAGTATGTGTCATGCCCATGACAATTCCTCCAAAATCTTGTTAATGGACGAAGGTCGCCGCCACGCAAGCACGTTGAACCTTCGCCAAGTCTGAAAGTGTATTGTGAACCTCAGGCGGTAATTGCCTACCGTCCTTATTGGTGAAACGCATTGTCGTAGACGGTGTAATAATCACGCGCCTTCGTAGACATTCTGCACGGATCTTATCTATCCATCGCATCGCGCTATAGACATCCGTTGGAATCCGATTCAGGCCGTCCACAACTCCCAGAAGAAGGTCACAGCGCGGATTAAGATTAGAGAGCACCGATGGAAGTTCTGCGCCGCCGCGCACCATATCGATATGAAGGCCATTCATCGGCAATGACATGACGTGGGGCAGGTTACGCCAGAAGCCCCCTCCTCCCCCGACGAAGACGAGGGATAGTGCATGTCCGGATGCCACCTCTGCCATGCTCCGCCATGCCAGTTCCATCGCCGTCTGGCGTTCTTTCGACATCGGACCAGCCGTTGTGACAGGTTCCGTAATCTGAACCCAGAAACAGCCTGCCGTGGCGAGTTCGTGTAGAATCTCGATGTACACCGGAAGAAGCTTCAATAACAACAGGACAGGGTCCGTGCCGTCAGTCCGGTCACATGCGGCAAGAAAGCTCACTGGCCCTAGAAGCACAGGCACAGTCGCGATCCCGCGTTGCCATGCATCAACAAATGCATCGCGGACAGGATTGCTGCATAAGTGGAAGAACGTCTGATCTGTCAGTTCGGGCATGCGCTTCCTGCCGCACTGAGGAGCCTTCCCCACACCCACCATCTGTGCTGTCTGCCACACGCGATGCCAGTCATCCGGGCAGGAATTGGACGCTACATGCGAGACGCCTGTGCGCCGCTGCAAAGCGGTCAATGCGGGGGTATCAAAACCCGAGAGACCAAGCGTCCCGGTCAGTAGCATGAGGGTTCACCGCAGGTCTGCGCATCATCATGCCAGTTTGTAATTGTGGAAGTGCCGTGTCGTTCAGCGACAGGCAAGCCTATGCAGTGCTGCAAAGCCGTGCTCCTGCCTCCGGTTCATCCCGCCCGGCGGCCGTGAGATCGACAGTGGCAGGTCTCCTGGCTCACGGATTATCGCAGATCGTGTCTACCTTCCCGTTGCTGACACAACAGTGGCCCATTCCCCTCAGAAAATGGACGACACGACCCCATACCGCTTACAGTTGCGGGAGCAGCCACCGACTGGCTTCCGGGACGGACCCTGCCGAAGCGGAACGGTGTTCCCTTTTCATCCGTTTGCACGGAACCACTGACTATATAGAAGGCGAATATGCCACCACCTTCCACTTTTCAGCAATGTTTTCCTTTCAATGCTGATCAGACGGCCAAGTACACTCTACGTCTTATCATATTCATACGTTTTATATGATTTAACAATAATATAAATTAGTACTTTCTGTTCGTGTATTTATACTTAAAAAGTAATGCTGCTGTGCAGGCCGAAAATCGCTTCGTCACCTACGCGGCGCAAACCGGTCCAATCCGGCGCGCCGCCCGAAGGGTGCCATACGTACTGAAAATCAGGCTGCATGACCATCCACGGCGTAACCTGCGCCTGATAGGTCAGTTCAAGATGGTTTTCATTGCCCTGCACAAGCGTCTGACTGTCGCGGTCAAATTGCCGCAGGCCGGAACTGGCGCGACCAATGCCCCAGCCCAGACCGATCGTGTCGTTATCGCGCCCCTTAAACGGCGCCTTAAGATTCAGGCCGGCGTCAATAGCGAAGCTGATCTGGTTACGATCACCGCCATTACCCGTGGCGCGTACGAACACGCCCACCGAGCGGGCCGATGTGAGCGACGGCCGCCAGATCATCTGGTCGATGATACCATACACCATCCAGTTACCCCGGTCCCAGCGCGGGGTCAGGTCACTTTGTGGCGTGGCAGCAGTGGCGTTGGCCACTGCTGCTCCTAACGAACCGCCATTGCGGTTGTAACGATAGTCGGCGAACTTCGCGGTATCATAGGGGTGACTACACGAAAGTGCATTTAACGTACGCTTAGAGAGAACGTTAAACGAACTATCATGTAAGGTTTAGCTGTAGGCTGAGGCGCATCCCTTTCGGCCGTAGTTTTACAAAAGGTCGCGTAAGTCTCTCGTAACCTGCGCTCGGAAAAAGGTGACGAGTGATCTATCCGCAGCAAGCGCTCAGTTTCGAAGGTGCTATCGTCATGAACTCGAGGCAGACAGGGACTCAATTGTTCGACGTGGTAGATTGAAACAGTAGAAAATGAAGAATGTTTTAAGTGGGCACCGATAGGTAGATTGATCGGACAGTCACTCTATCCAAAGGAACACGCCCGATGTTTTACGAAATTGCCACACACGGCGTGATAACCGTCATATTATTCTGTGGCTTTCTCGGCATGCCACTGCTGGGCATCGTTGCAATGATCCTAGATCTGCGCCGAAAAGATGATCCGAGAGAACCTGCGACCGCTGGCCGAGGGCCAGTCTGCATTGCCTATACTATCTGATTGCTGGCTCAGTTTCCGCCGCTTGACTGTAAATGCCATAAAATCTGACGCAGACGAGTTTTAATCTGCCTTGGTTAAAGTCTACGCGCGTCATATGGTGATATCATACCAAACTTGATCGATGATGTACGCGCGCTTGGCGCGTGCTCCTTATGAGAGACGCCGCCGGAAGAACCAACGGCGCCAGTCTCCTGCCTTGTAGCAAGACTTATTTAGAAACACCAAGCGGTGCCGTGAATATACGCCCGTCGACATCCGTGAAGCGAATAACCGATCCGTTTGCCGGCGTATGGGCCTGCGTTACCCACGGGAGGGTAATGGTCGCCTTCGCCCCCATCGGCGCACGGATACCGTAGGGCCCCGGGCCAAATTTGTTATAGGCGTAATCATTATCGAAGTTCTGCTTCGTCAGGGCTGACAGAGCTTTGGCATCCCAGTGTTCTGCGATCACTTTGTCCGGCCCGATAACGGCTGCATCAACGATGTGCACGGGTGCTTCAGGCGTTCCTGCATCCAGATAGGCATGAACGCGAATACCGCCATCAGCGAGAACGACCGCATTGGACAGCGTCACGTGATGCTTCGTCGGGCTCACCGGCCCACTATGGAACGGCGTAACGACGGAACCGCGAAAATAGCTGTAGGTGCTGACGTTGTAGATCAGGACAAAGCCGAACAAAGCCAGCGTCAGGTTCCGGAATGGAATATCCGCCAGCGGAAGCGGAAGCGCGCCGCTCGCCCAACGAAACCAGGCGCTGTCTGCGAGACGCGGACGTCGGGCCAGCAACACATTGTCGAGGCTGAAAGCACTCGATCCGCCGAGCAGCAGGGTCGTTCCCATAGCCAGGTTACACGCGGCCATCGTCCATTCGTCGATACAGGTCGCGCCCTGCCAGCCGAACATGGCCATCAGGATCACGGAAAAACCCATCGAGACGAGCGCGGACGCCCGGGTCATGAACCCTGCCATCAGCGCGGCACCGGCGATCAGCTCGGCGGCGCTGAAGACGATGACACCTGTGTAGAGGAGCCAGAAATGCTTCAACAGGAACGAGATGACGTGTTCAAAGCCGAACAGCGCCCCAGGCATCGCGGTTTGAAATTTGTTGGCCATCCAGTTGTGGCCGCCCCAGGCGTCGAGCTTGGAAGGCGCATAGATGAAACGGCGCGACCCGCCGCCCCAGTAAATGAACCCCTGAATGACCCGCGTTGCCAGCAGTGCGAGGCCGCCGATGCGCCAGTTACGCTCGGCTTCGGTCAGGGGTCGGGCGGTGGCGCCAAAAACGGCGCGCTGCGCTGATGCGTGTGTGATACTCATGTTCGCCTCCATTTACTCGCTGTCGTGATCCGGCATGCTGCCGCCGTGATAGGCCTTGAAGCCGTAGCGTTCGAAAATCGCCAAGGCGGTTGGCGACTTGATGAAATCGAGCCAGAGCTTTGCGGCCTGAGGGTGCGCGGCCCCCTTCACCATCGCGCCCGCGTAGATCGCCGTGCTGTTCTGATCGGCGGGAATGTCCACATGGCTGATGGCGTGCCCGGTCTGTTCCTGGAAGATCGCTTCGGACTGCCATGTCACACCGGCGTCAGCGAGGCCCTGCATCAGGAATAACGGCGTTTGCCGATGATGAATATGCGTCAGGACCGTGCTGCCGTTGGCAATTTTCGTCTTGTAGACGGCGTTGGCCAAAGCTTTGCCGCCCGCCTTGTCCAGTGATGCCTCGATCTGGCGCGCGATGCCCTCGAATTCGGGATTGGGCATCGCAAGCCTGATGCCCGGGCGGCCGAGATCCTTCAGGGATTCGACGTGGCCGGGATTGTCTTTCGGAATCATGATCGTGAGCGTGTTCGTGACATAGGGCACGGCAGGCGCCGCAAGCAGGCCACTCTTGATATACTGATCGATCTTCTTGAGGCCCGCGAAATAGGCGTCGGGCTTGGCCGTCCACGTCATATTGCCGGAGGTGATCGTCCCGCCTGCTTCGATCTGGCGGATCAGCAATCCGGGCGGGATCGTCTCCCAATAGATCTTTCCGGAGAATTCGGGATGCTCATGCTCGAACGCCGAGACGAGCGGCGCCATGGCGAAGAAGTAGTTTCCCCCGACATACAGGACGAGGCTCGGATTCGTGATGTCGCCATGAAAATCGGCCAGAACATCGACTTCCGGGACGGTGAATTCGAAGCCGCGCCGTGTCGCGTCGTTGTTCTGGCCGTGCTGCCACGGCGGAAACACGTCTTCTGCGTAATGCGGGGTCTGCGCCTTGCCGTTCCATTGCACCGGATCGGCCAACGCCGCAGCAGTCGACAGCACGAAAGTCGCCGCAGCTGTGGCCAACAGGGTTTTTCTTATTCTTGACGGTGTCATGGTCGTTCTCACTTCACGTAGCCGAAACCGGCATGTTGCAGTTCAGGGATCGTTGCCACGATGCCGGGGGTCAGGACGACGCCGTCGATCAGGTGATTGGTCAGTTCGGCGGCCATCTGCTCGTGTGACAGACGATCGGGATTGATACCTTTCTCGATCAGCTTGCCCGTCTGCTCCCAGATCGCGTTGTGGCAGGCCATGAAGACGACGCCGCGTTTTTGCAAAATCGGGATCGTGTTGCCTGCCGCTCCGAAAAGGCCTTTCGTATCCTCGTGAGCCGAAGCATCGAGAGCACCGTCTGGCGTTTTGATAAGCGTGTTTGACGCAAAGGCCGGCCCGGCGAGCTTCGCCAGCTGATACTTGTCCCAGATTGTCTGGTCATAGAGGGCAAGGTGAGCGGAGCCATGCGTGGCCGACACCGCGAGAAAGTCCGGGTGTCTGAACGAAAACACCTGTGCGTTAACGGAATTGCGCATCAGGTTGAGCCAGGGGCTATCGATTGCTGTGTTGTCCCAGACCTGCTTCCGCTCGCCGCGATAGGCGATCACCAGATCAAGTGCCTGGGCGTCCCACATGTGCGGGTCGTCGAGCACCATCGGCACGGTCCTGAAATCGCGGCGGCGCGGGGATCTGGCCAGCTGCGAGGTCAGCACGGCAAGATTGCCGGTTCCGTCCGCATGGGACGAGGAAGATCGTGCTGCCAAGGCAGTGGAAGTGGTGGCGATCGTGGCGCCGGCGGTGGCCGCCATCAGGCCCAGCAGGGCATGGCGACGGTCGGCGCGAAGGTTTGAAGTCATGTCGTTCATAGTCGGTCTCCTTTGGAGAGCCTGATCATGCGCTTCTCTTGATCACCTGAACCAACTCATTTGAAAGCACGAAACGTTCGATTTTCTTGATCGCTCGTCGATGTGACTTCGGTCATAGCCCCTGAAAGATCACCCCGGAGGTCCATTTCAGGCCGATGAAAACCCGCACAGCTCCACGATCGCTGGCGACACCGCCCCCGAGACCACCGCTTATTGTTACTGCCGGCTCCAGAATATGGTTAAAGCCGATATCAACGAAGCTCGACAGGCGTCGTTGCCTGGTTTGCTGCTGACGCACCACATCGGCGACCAGCGCAGTTCGAGGCCCTATCAGATGCGAGCTGACCATCCCGACCATCCATCGTTTCGGCCGCTCGTCAGGCCGAACCCTGAAGGATCGCGTCCAGGCGATTTCTATGCCGACCCTGGGCGCTTGCCTGGAACGGCCAAGCGATTTCGTCGCAACGAACTGGACGCTGTCGCGTGGTCCCTGATGGCCGCCCCCATAAGGCTCCTGGCGGATGAGCGATATGAGCATGGCCGGAACGTAGCGCCCCTGCTGGCGGAAGTTCCATTCCACTTCCGCGCCCGCCAGATTGCCATGAACACTTGACGCGTCGCCGAACTGACGCACGGGCGCAAAGCTCAGTTCGATCCGGCCGGGCAGCCCCAGCTTGATGGCCGGACCACCCCGCGCGCTGTAGCGCCCGTCGCCGGCTATACTCACGCGCTCGGCCGTTTGCAGCGCGACATGTCCTGACGGCGTGACAAAGGCGTCCTTGAGCCTGACGGGTAAATTAGCGCTCAGACCCTGGGGATCGCCCTGCGCGTGCACCGGACCCGTCAGGCACCAGGCAAACACGGCGCACAGGCACGCCCCCACAAACTCATTGGCCCTGTTGCGCAACAATGCGGCGTTATGGCCGCGGTGCCTAGCCCACGGCAACGAGAACAGCACCGAGGGCGATCAGGACAACCCCGCCCCAGCCTTTGGCGGACATATGTTCGCCCAAGACCAGGACGCCGAAAATCGCCACGAAAACGACACTCAGCTTGTCGACAGGCGCCACGCGCGCCGCATCGCCCAGCTTCAACGCGCGAAAATAGCATAGCCATGATGCTCCCGTGGCGAGACCCGACAGCACGAGGAAGAGGACCGTCCGCCCACCGATGGGGTCTAGCGCGCGCAGCTTGCCGGTGAGGGCAAGCAACGTTCCCAGCACGACGACGATGACGATCGTGCGCACGAAAGTTGCGATATCAGAATCAACCCCCTGAACGCCGAGCTTGGCGAGGATTGCCGTCATTGCCGCAAAGGCGGCTGATAACAGAGCCCATACCAACCAAGGGGGCACACCTGAGCCATTCATGATCATGATGCCCTATCGGTTAGGCGTCTTCTTCGGTTGCGGTCTGGGCGATGCGGATGGCGCCCGTGTTGAACCCGTCGGCCGTGATATGGCCCAGCGCCACGGCACCGATGCAGAGAATGACCGACGCAGCCACGTTCACGGACGCCCGCCCCCAGGCATCGTTACGGATCAGGTCGAGCGTCTGCAGGCTGAAGGATGAGAACGTCGTATAGCCGCCGCAGAGCCCGATCATCACGAAAAGACGCATGTTTTCCGACACCGGATAGCGCCCGTCCGCAAGGGTCAACGTGCCGAAGAAACCGATCACGAACGAGCCGAGCGCGTTGATGGGGAGGATCGTGCCCCATGGGATGAAGCGGCTGATCGGCATGGCCGCGACGGAAACCAGGTAACGCGCCAACGTGCCGAGAGCGCCTCCGACCATGACGATAAGACAGGTTGTAAACGACATGCCATTCCCTTTCTGCGCGAGTTCGGACGGAACCCGCTGTTTCGGGCGGCGAAATGCAGACGCACTCCCACCGCCATTGTGTCGCGGTAGGAGCCATCAGCCCTTGCGAGGGCGGTTGAAGGGGGAGCTCCATCCCCTTGTCGGGAGAGTTAACATAAAGCGGTCGCAGTGCGCTACTTCAGGGTGCCGCCGTCGGGGCATGGTTAATCCCGAGAAGAGCCGTTTCCTGTATTTGTGACCTGCCAGCCCTCCTTTTTTGTTGCTCGCCCTCACTGCCGGGCGCACATAATCCCGATGACGCGCGAACAGCAGAATTTCGTCGTCCTGGACAAGGGGATGGGGTTCCCCTGAAACCGCCGCAAGGCTGATGACTCCTCTGTGCCGCAATCGGTACGAGGAGACATGTGCGCCTCTCTTCGTCCCGAAGGTCGTTTATCTTTGGAGTGGAGATCTATCATGCACATACTGGCCATTCTCGATCGGCCTGGGCCGGCGCTCCAGACCCTTCGCACCGTCGATAGCCTCATGGTGCGTTTGCAAGATTGCAAGGTGACGATCCTGCATCCGCGGCAGGAGACCAATCCGGACTTCCAGTCTGAGGACGAAGGCATCGAGACGCAGAGCGAACACGCCGAGTTCGAAAAGCGCGAACAGAATTTGAGTGGTACCTTGCGCGACATCGCCGAGCGATGGATGACGACGCTCGCGGACACGGGCTCAGCACAATGGCTCCAGGCGATAGGCGACGTTCGCAGTATCGTCGCCGAACAAAGCCGGAAAGCCGATCTCGTGGTCGTCGGCAGACACATGCCAAGCGACCCCGACCGGACCAGAAAGACTCTCATGGCAGCACTTTTCGATGCCAACGCCGCCGTATTAATCGCTCCTGAGCAGGCGCCCCGGACGATCGGCGTTCGTCCCGTCATTCTGTGGGAGCCGTCCCGGGCGTTGGATGCCGCACTATCGGCGGCATGGAAGTTGCTGCTGACTGCCGAACACGTGACCTTCCTGATCGGAGCGCTCCCTGATGAATGTATGCCTGATCCTGCCCGGCGGTTGATGGATGCCGGCATCAGTGTCGGTATCGACCGTTTTCGGATTGATGACGGTGAAGGGATCGCGCTTCGCGATCATGCACTGCGCGCAAATGCGGATATTCTCGTTATGGGCGCCTATACGCATCCGCGTTTCTTCGAAAGGCTTTTCGGAGGCGTGACCGAGGACATTCTTGCCCACGAGATGCTGCCATTGTTGATCCATCACTGAACATCGATGCCGATGCCGCGCTTGATATCCCAAGCGACTTCACGCGCGGCATTGGACAACTCAGTTCCCCATGTAAGGGTGATTAGCTCCGGGCGTGAGCGCCGTGTAGAGCTGGTCGCGAATATTGTCGAAGCCGATCGTCAGCCACCGGGCAGAGGCGCCGTCTGTGGCAATCTGTCCCGAGGTGCGGGTAATTTCTTTCGATCCGTCACACATGGCTGCGGTGACCTGAGTCAAACCGCCTTTCGGCCCGCCTTGGGCAAATTCCGTTTCGGCGGAGCAGAGTTCGTCCTTGGCAGGCAATCGCACGGCGTTGAGATACATCACGATACGACGGCTGTCTGCCGATGCCACGCCGTCCTGTGTCGGATAAAGGGCAGCCAGCGTCGCGTCTGTCTGACCCGGAACCGTTCCGATGAACTTGACGGGCAGGCTCTTGTAGTCCCACCACAGACGCGCCCGTTCATGCGAGGGATTGTTGCTGCTGGTGATTGCCGTTCCGCATCCGCCAAGCAGAGCCAGTCCCGTCAGGACGGAGGCGAGAGGCAGAACCTTCGATTTGCCAAAAATTTTCATGGAAGCCTGTTCCCGTGATCGCATTTCGGCGCATGATTTTTCGGAGGGGCAGAGACACTCTCCGGAATGCAAATCATTGCCTTTCGAGCTTCGCGGCCAGGACCGATTTCCCGCCTCGCTTCTCGTGAAGACTTTGATACGATCAGGGGACGAGGCTGAAAATTGAAACGTATCGCTTAGAACGTTCGATAAAATAGATTACCGGGTTGCTCTTTCACCCGGAAGGCCTCATTCGAGAAAAGCTCAGCGCCCTGCAACGCGTTTCTCAGGGTAATGCGCCGCAATGCGCTGGTTCATTGGATACACGGTCGACGAAATCAGGCCGTACGCCGATGCGCTCTACTCCGGGGTTGCGATGCAGGGAGAGACGAACAGATTTCCCGCCCACCCGCTGGCGAGCGTCTTGGCCGCGACGACCAGCCACATGATGGCGAGCATCACGCAGAACACCGTGCCCGCGACGCCGAAAAACCCGCAATCGAGCATCGCACCGAGCCGGAACGTTGCGACCGTGTAAACGCCCAACGGGAAAGTATAGCCCCACCAGCCGAGATTGAACGGGATGCCCGAGCGCCAGTAGCGCGCCGTGATCAGGCACGCCATCAACCACCACCACAGCCCGAAGCCCCACAACAGCAGCCCCGCCAAGACCCCCATGCCGTGGGCCGCGATGCCGATCTCCCGCAGGCCATGCAGCGCCATGATTGCAGGTGCGTCCCCACCCAACACCAGCATTCCGAGCGCGCCCGTGCCGATCGGTCCCAACGCCAGCCAGCATGACGCCGCCATGCTCTCATGCGGCAGTTTGTGCAGCGCCATGCGTAGCGTCAGGATCGTCAGGATGCCGAACGCGACCGGCACCGAATACGCCCAGAGGACATAGGACGTGAGCAGCACGGTGAGCTGCGTGCCCGCATCCGCCAGATGCGGCGCGATCTGTCCCCCGGATGCCCCCGCCACTTCGGCCGCCACGACCGGTAGCAGCCAGATCGCCGTCATGCCTTCCAGACGATGCTCGTGCCGTGTGAACATCAGATATGGGATCAGCACCCCGCAGGCGATCGACATCGCCACGTCCAGCCACCACAGCGCATGGGCGATGCCCACGATGCCCTCACCGAACAACGAAATGCCGAACGCGATGCCGCCGTTGATGATTGTCGCCAGTCCCATTGGTATGGTGCCGAAGAACATCGATACCGTGCCATGCCCGAAGATCCGCCGCGCCTCGTGGCCGAACATCATCCACCGCGCGGCATAAAGCCCGGCGAACAGGGCAAACAGGGCGATGTTGAAAAGCCACAACGCTGTGCCGACGCCGTGGAGATACGAACCGGCGACGGGGATCTGCGGTAGCGCGAGGGCCAGGATACCCGTCCCCATGGTGGCAGCGAACCAGTTGGGCGTGAACTGGCGGATCATCTCGCGCGGATGGGCGAGGTTCTGCAGCGGCTTCGTCATGGCTTGTTCACTGTGACAGGGGCGCCCAGCAGGGCGAGAAAGGCAGTTTCCGCCGGCGACAGGCGGCGTTGCGGGTGGCGCAGCGCGCGGAACTGCCGGTCCGGCAGGTTCATGGGCACGGCGCATAGCAGCCCGGCCTCGATCCGGCCCGCCACCACGCTTGCCGAGAGCACAGCAGCAGCGGTCCCCGTCTCCACGGCGCTGGCCATCGCCTCGTTGGACGCGACCTCCAGCATCACGTCGAGATCGGCCGGATCGACGCCGAGGGCGTGGAGTGCGTGTTCGAACTCGATGCGCGTGCCCGACCCGGCCTCGCGCAGAACCCACGGGCTGCGCGCGAGATCGCGGGTCGCGGGCGGGGTCGACGCCCATGGGTGATCGGGGGCCACGACCAGCAGCAGCTGATCCTGAGCGACGACATCGCTGTGCAAGTCCGGCGTCGGCAGATCGCCTTCCACCAGGCCAATCGACGCCTCGCCCGATTGCACCCCTGCCGCAATATCGCGTGTATTGGCGATCGTGACGTGTAGGCGAATGCCGGGATACGCGGCGCGGAACGCATTCAGACGCGCGGGCAGCCAGTAGCTCGCTATGGTATGGCTGGCATGCAGGCGCAGGCTGCCGTCGCGCAGGCCCGCGAGGTCGAACATCCGCTCGCGCGCGATGTTTGCGCGGTTCAGCACGGTGCGCGCTTCCTCAAGGAACAACCGACCGGCCGGTGTCAGTTCGATGCGGCGACCGATCCGGCTGAAGAAAGCAAGCTGGAATTCGCCCTCCAGTTGGGTCACGGCATGACTGACGGCGGATTGCGTCAGATTGAGGAATTCGGCGGCCCGGGTGATGTGCTCGCGCTCGGCGACAGCTGCGAAAATCCGAAGTTGTTCCAGCGTCATGACACTACCGCCCGGGTCAGGGCCACCAGCACGGCACAGCCAAGGGCACCAAGCGCAATCGTTAGCGCGCGCTCCATCCCAGGACCGACCGAGTAATGCGTCGTATCCGCCGCGATTGCCGTACGCGTGGCTTGGAACCGCCGATACGCTGCGGCGAACAGAACAACGCCGAGCGCGACGAACACGACGCCCAGTTCGGCGGTGACCCCATAAGGGCGCGGTGCGGCGGCATCGTGCTGGTCTGCCGCCAGACGCAGGAACAGGTCAAATTTCGCCAGTACGCCGCCGAAGGCCACAATGGCAAGCGCCGTGCGGAGCCAGGCGAGAAAGGTCCGCTCATTGGCTGCGTGATCGGTATAGCGCGGGATCATACGGCCTGCGCCAGCCGGTCGGCGACCTCACGGGCCTGCACGCGGATTTCCGGAATGGCAATGGACTCCAGCAGCACGCCGAGCCGCGCCGGGCCGATTGTAAACAGATCGTCCGCCACGTCGCCCTCCGCGTTGATGAGCGCACCGTCCGGCGTGCAGGACAGGCCCGCGCCCTTGAAACCAGGAACTATCTCACCCCGATTGAACAAATCGTGCAGCAAGGGCGCGTCTGCGCGTTGGTATTTCAGGCTGGGGCCGGTACAGTTGATGACGTGGGCGGCGGTGATCGTCATGTCGTCGCCGGCCCTGACGATCAGGCCATCTTCGCCGGTGCTGATTGCGGTCACGCGCCCGTCAAGCACGCGCAAGGTTCCGGCCTGACGCTCCTGGTCAAGGATATCTGCAATATGCGGAGCCATACGATGCCGCAGGATTTCCCAGCGCCGTAGCAAATGCCGCTGGAAACGGGATTTTTCGACATCCGGCAGCGCCAGCCACAGCGTGTTGATGACCGGACGCATGCTGTCCACCGCCGCCCGCCAGTCGGTGCCGCGTTTCAGTGCCGCATGGAAAGCGCGCAGGTAGGCGAGTGCGGTTGATGCTGTATTTCCGGGTGTAAAGACAGGTGCTGGCAGCTTCGTGTATGCCGCATGCCGTTCGGGAAACAGGCCGCGACGCGACAGGGCCGTCACCTGTCCGCGGTGGCCGTTCTCCCGCAGACGCAGTAGTACGTCGATCGTGGTCAGGCCGGTGCCGATCAGCGTCACCGCGTCATCGGGCGCAACGTTGGCCAATGCCCGTTCATCCCAGGCGTTGTGGTGATAGCGGCCGGTGTCGTCCAGTTCGCGCGGGATACCGGGCAGGCGCGCCGGATCGAAATGCCCGGAAGCCAGCACGACCTGTCTGGCATATAGCACCTCCCCGTCAGCGAGTGTCACGGCAAAGCCGCCGTCGATCCGGTGACAACCGACGGCGCGCTGCCGGACGTGCTCAGGAGCTGCGATAGAATGCAGGTTGCGAAGATAAAGGCCATAGAGCGCGCGCGGCACGAACTCCCCGTCATCGATCGTGCCGGGCACGTTCTCGGCCAGCCAGCGCAAGAAGTGGTCGGGGTCGGCCGGGTCGGCGCTCATGCCCTTGGCCGGGACATTCAGGAGATTTTTCAATGACGGTGTTGAGTAAGCGAGCCCGAAGCCGGGACGGTCGGACGGATCGACCAGCGTCGCAGTCATACCGTAGCGGGTGGCGAGGTTCCACGCCGTCAGCGTGCCGCTTGCGCCCCCACCGATGATGACGATGTCGTGTTGATCGGGCTCGGTCATATCGTAACTCTCCTGGATTGCGTGTCACCAGAATGATCCGAAGCTTCTGAACCATCCATGAGATTGTCTAGATTGGAACGTTCGAAACTATCGAACTGTCTCCCTGACCTTCGCATACAACATAATTGCCGCCAGTCATGCTTCCGTTGCAGGCACAGCAGCTAAACGCACAAGCGTTCGGTAAACCGTCGGCCGTGACACTGAAAAGACGTCGGCGAGATCGCTGATCGAGTAATCGCCGGTGTCGTACATCCGGCGCAGTTCCTTCTGCTGCCGCTCGGAGAGCTTGGGCTTCTTGCCGCGCAGTTTGCCCTTGGCACGGGCAACCGCCATGCCTTCGCGGGTTCGCATCCGGATCAGGTCGGCCTCGAACTCGGCGAATGTTGCGAGGATATTGAAGAAGAGCTTGCCCATCGGATCGGACGGGTCATGCACGCTGGCACCGAGCTGGAGGCGTACGCCCCTGGCGGCGAGGTCGTCTCCGATCGCGCGCGCGTCCGGCACCGATCGGGCCAGCCGATCGAGTTTTGGCACGACGAGGGTGTCACCGCGTCGCACAGCTGCCAGAGCCTGATCCAGGCCAGGGCGGGTCCGGGTCGTTCCGGTGAATCCCTTGTCAGTATAGATCCGTTCAGCGGCGACCCCGAGGTTGAGCAGGGTCTCACGCTGCACGGCGAGGTCCTGCTTGTCGGTCGAGCAGCGGGCGTAGCCAATCAGGACGTGCGTCATGGGAAATATTGTAACGTATAAGGACCCTTCATCGCAAAAAATATCGTACTATCTATATGAGACTCTGTTCTTGGCCGTTTTCCATGGGTCATCTGGTCGGCCAGAGCGGGTCCGTTCAACGATCCTCTTTCGGACACATCAGGGAGATGTACGATCATGGCGCGCCGTCGCCTGCTGACCCGCGAAGCGCTTGCGCGACATCTTGATCCCTCCGTCGATGAACGTGAGATCACGCGAAATTTCACCTTGGGACAGGACGATTTCGATCTGATCGCGACCCGTCGCGGCGATGCATCCCGGTTGGGCTTTGCGATGGTCATGCTCTACATGCGTTGGCCGGGACGCGTTCTGGAGGAACGCGAAACGCCACCCGCCCCCATTCTGGCGTTCGTGGCACGGCAGCTCGATCTGTCACCCGGCATCTGGCAGCACTATGCGCGTCGTGACGAAACCCGCCGGTCGCATCTGGCCACTCTCATGCGGCGTCACGGCTACCGGGCCTTCGACCGGGCGGCGTTTCAGGATCTGACCCTTTTTGCGATGCCGATCGCGCAGAACGTGACCCAGCCATCCCGTCTGGCCGTGATCCTGATCGACGAGATGCGACGCCGCAAGATCCTCCTGCCGTCGGTAACGGTAATCGAGGCGCTGGTCCGCCGCGCCCGTCAGCAGGCAGATCAGCTTGTGCAGGACGTGCTGTCGGGTGACCTGACGCCTGATACCCGCTCTCGCCTGGACAGAATCCTGGAGCGCCGCAGCGAGCGCAGTGCCTCCTGGCTGTCATGGCTGCGCAATCCGCCTCTGTCACCGGCATCGCGCAATGTGCTGCGTCTGCTGGAACGCCTCGATCATGTGAGGGCGTTGAAGCTGGACGCCTCGCGCGCCGCGACCATCCCGCGCATGGCGTTCGACCGCCTGAGTGACGAGGCCGCCCGGATCACCCCCCAGCATCTGGCCGAGCTTCCCGTCGGTCGACGCCATGCCATTCTGGTGGCGGGTGGGATCCGGTTCGAAGAGATACTGACTGATGCCGCGCTGACGATGATGGATAAGCTGCTCGGCAGCATGATGCGTCGCGCCGAAAATCGCACGCGCGACAAGGCGATCGTCACGGTGCGATCACTGCAGGCGCAACTGCGCCTGCTGATGGCCTCGTGCCGTCACCTGATCGAGGCGCGCGCCCGAGGCATTGATTCGCTGTCGGCCATCACGGCGATCGATTGGCCGCGTCTGGACGAAGCAATTGGCAAGGCTGAAACCTTGACGGCGCCGGAAACGGTCGACCGCACGGCTGAACTCATTGATCGGCACCGGTCCATTCGTCCGGCTATCGGGCCATTCCTCAACGCGTTCCAGTTTCGGGGTGGTCGTGCCATGCAGGGGTTGCTGGAGGCGGTGCAGCTCATTGGCGATCTCTACCGCACCGGTAAACGTCGCTTGCCGGAAACGTGCCCGACCCGGTTCATCCCGCCGTCCTGGCGCGCCTTCGTCAGGCAGGATGGGGTGCTCGTGCGCCCAGCCTACGAGCTATGCGCTTTGATCCAGCTACGCGAGCGCCTGCGCGCTGGTGACGTCTGGCTGACGGAAAGCCGTCAGTACCGCGCCTTCGACAGCTATCTCTTGCCGGAGGCTACCTTCGCGGCGATGCGTGCCCGTGGTCCGCTGCCCTTGGCGATCAACGGAACAGCCGAGGCCTTCCTCTCCCAACGGCGCGCCACGCTGGATACCGCGTTAATGCAAGTATCGGACTTGGCTCGACAGGGGAAACTGCCGCAGGTGCGCCTGGACGGAAGTGGCCTCGTGATTTCGCCGTTGAAAGCGATCACGCCCTCAGTCGTCGAGGATCTGCGGCGGGCCGCGTATAATCGGCTGCCACGGGTCAAGATCACCGATCTTCTGCTGGAGGTCGATTCCTGGACCGGCTTCACCGACTGTTTCACCCATCGGCGCTCCAGCCGTATCGCTGATGACAAGAACGCGCTGCTGACGGTGATCCTGGCGGACGGGATCAATCTCGGGCTGACTCGTATGGCCGATACCTGTCAGGGTGCTACCCTGCGCCAGCTGGCCCATCTGCATGACTGGCACATCAGCGAGACCGGCTATACCGAAGCGCTCGGTCGCCTCATCGAGGCGCATCGCACCGTGCCGCTGGCGGCGTTGTGGGGCGACGGCACATCATCGTCGAGCGACGGACAGCAATTTCTTGCCGGTGGCCGGGGTGCTGCGATCAGCGACATCAACGCGCGTAACGGCAGTGAACCGGGCGTGAGTTTCTACACCCATGTCTCCGATCAGTATGATCCGTTTGCGACCCGGGTAATTGCCGCAACGGCCGGGGAAGCGCCGTATGTGCTGGACGGCCTATTGTATCACGCGACCGGCCTGTCGATAGAGGAACACTATACCGACACGGGTGGCGCCTCGGATCATGTCTTCGGGCTGATGCCGTTCTTCGGCTATCGGTTCGCACCGCGGCTGCGGGATCTGAAAGAGCGCAAGCTGCACCTGCTGCCCGGCCAGATCCCGGGTGATCTTCTGGGCGGCATGACCGGTGATCCGATTGCGGCCGATCATGTCGCGGCGCACTGGGACGACGTTCTGCGTCTGACGATGTCCATTCGCAGCGGCACCGTGACGGCCTCGGCCATGCTGCGCAAGCTCGCCTCCTATCCCCGGCAAAACGGTTTGGCGGTCGCCTTGCGCGAAATCGGCCGGATCGAACGCTCAATCTTCATGCTCGACTGGTTGCGGGATCTGGATTTGCGCAGACGCACCCAGGCCGGGCTAAACAAGGGCGAGGCACGCAACGCACTCGCCCGGGCGCTGTTCTTCAACCAGTTAGGTGAATTGCGGGACCGGCGTTTTGAAAATCAGGCCTACCGCGCATCGGGCCTGAACCTGCTGGTCGCGGCAATCATTCTCTGGAACACGCGCTATCTGCAAGCCGCCATCCAGTCACTCGGCATTCCCGATGATCTGGCGCGGCATATCGCGCCGCTCGGCTGGGAGCATATCTCCCTGACGGGCGACTATCGGTGGAACGTCGAGGAACAACCGGAAACCGGAAAGCTGCGGCCGCTCCGGATGCCTGCTTCCTTGCTGGCTGCATGACTTCGAACGGGATGTTCTTCAGGCGTTCACCCTAAGCGTACGTAAAACGCACTTTCGTGTAGTCAGCCCTTGGACGCCAGATCGCCCGCGAGGAATTCCAACGGCGGCTGGGTCAGATTGACACAGCCAACGACAACGATCCGTCAGACCGAAGTGCAGCAAGTCGGAAGGAACCAGATGAGTGACGCCTGTCCCATCCAGGGCACCCCTTCAGGCAGGCCGGGATCACCTGTTTTGCGCTTCCCATATTCGTACAAATGTATTACAATTGTCCTGCAATCAGGAGGAAGCCATGTCCGCCGTGACGTTCCGTGTCGATGACACCCTCAAGGCCGCCGCTGTCGCGAAGCTATCGGCGCAAGGCATGTCCCTGTCCGACGTGCTGCGCGATACCCTGGCCTATATCGCCGAGACCGGCCAGCCGCCGGTCAAGCGCCGCCTTGTGACCGACGAGGATGCAAGGCTGATCGAGATCGTCCGCGAACGCCTCGCCGATCCCGCGCCGCGTCATCGCATGACGCTGGCGGACTTGAAGGCCCGCCATCCGGATGACTGAATACGCGATCGAGTTCGACGATCGCGCTCTCCGCGAGTGGGATGGGTTGGACGGGAGCGTTCGCAAGAAATTCGAGAAGAAACTCGAAAAACTGGTCCTAAATCCGTATTCTCCTGGCAACGAACTACACGGCGATCTCGCGGGATTCTACAAGATCAAACTGCGCCAGGACGGCTACCGCCTCGTCTATCAGGTCGTGGAACAGCGGATCGTCATCTTCGTCATCGCGGTAGGACGCCGTGAGGACAACGAAATCTACACGACGGCAACCGGGCGCATCCCGGAGACGCCAGCCGACCGGATAAAACAGCCCAGCGGCAAAAGTCGCAAAAGGTAAAGCTTACGAAAAACCACCTGTGGGGAAAAGCCGCCATGACCCGTGTCGCACTCTATGCTCGCTATTCCTCGGACAACCAGCGGGCGGCTTCTATCGAGGACCAGTTCCGCCTCTGTGAAGAGCGCGCCGCGCGCGAGGGCTGGCAGGTGGTCGATTACTATCGCGACGCGGCCATCTCCGGGGCCAGCATGATCCTGCGTCCCGGCATCCAGACCCTGCTCCGCGACGCCCAGGCCGGGCAGTTCGACATCGTGCTCGCTGAAGCCCTCGATCGCGTGTCCCGCGACCAGGCCGACGTCGCCACCCTGTTCAAGCGCCTACAATTCGCCGGCGTCACTATTGTCACCCTGGCGGAGGGCGAAATCAGTGAGCTTCACGTCGGCCTCAAGGGCACGATGAACGCCCTGTTCCTCAAAGACTTGGCCCTGAAGACCCATCGCGGCCTGCGCGGCCGGGTCGAGGCGGGTAAATCCGGCGGCGGCCTGTGCTACGGCTATCGCGTCGTGCATCAGATGGACGTGCGAGGCGAACTGATCCGGGGCGACCGCGAGATTGACGACGCACAGGCGGAAATCGTCCGCCGCATCTTCCGTGAGTTCGCGTCCGGACGCAGCGCGCTTGCCATCGCCGGCCGCCTGAACGACGAAGGTATCCTCAGCCCCACGGGCGGCAAATGGAACAATACCACCCTACGGGGCAACGCCCTGCGTGGCACCGGCATTCTGAACAACGAGCTTTATATCGGCCGGCTGGTGTGGAACCGGTTGCGCTACCTGAAAGACCCGCAGACCGGCAAGCGCGTGTCCCGACTCAATCCGCAATCGGAGTGGATCGTCACCGAGGTGCCGGACCTACGGATCATGGATGATGATCTCTGGCAGGCCGTCCGTGCCCGGCAGGCGCTGATCGCTGAGAAGAGCGTGAACATCAGTGCCGGCATCCGGGCGTCGATCAACAAGCTCAATGGCCAGCGCCGTCCAAAATCGCTCCTGTCGGGGTTGGTGTTCTGTGGGGTATGCGGCGGTCCCTGCTCGATCCGGGGCGGCGACCGATTCGCCTGCTCCACCCACATGGACAACCGCTCCTGCACCAACAGGACCACGATCCGTCGCCCGGAACTGGAAGACCGCGTGCTGTCGGGTCTCAAGGACCGGCTGATGACGCCGGAAGCCGCCGCCGAGGCGATGCGCGCTTATGTGGAAGAAACCAATCGCGCCAACCACGAACGCCGCGCCAGCACGGCCGGCTGGCAGACGGAACTGACCAGGCTGCGCAAGGGGCTGAAACAGATGCTCCAGGTGATCGAGGATGGCGGCTATACGCGCGGCATGGTCGAGCGCATGCGCGAAATGGAGGCCCGTGAGGATGAACTGGTCGCTATGCTTGCCGCCCAGCCGCAGGACGTGCCCGATATCCATCCCAACGTCGCCGGGATCTTCAAAAACAAGGTCGAACGGCTGGCGGAAACCCTGAACCATCCCGAGGACCGTCAGGATGCCTCCGAGGCCATCCGCGCGCTGATCGAGAAGATCGTGCTCCATCCCGGCAAGGGCCGGGGCGAGATGCACGCCACGCTCCATGGCGAACTCGGAAACCTGCTGGATTTCGCCGCCTCACGCGGTCAGGGGACCAAAAACACGAACACTCCCGGAGCCAGGGCTCCGGGAGTGTCGGTATCGGGTATTGCGGGGACCCACAACCGAAGAAAACTGCGCTCTGCCAGTAATGAGCAGGCTACATTGGTTGCGGGGGCAGGATTTGAACCTACGGCCTTCGGGTTATGTGCCAGAAAGCCCGTACCGGCGCGAGTATCGTCGCATCTCTCTCGCACGGGACTCATCGGTAATCCCACGCAGGATATTGAGGGATACTTCATTAGACAGACGCGGTTTCTCATGAGCAATACGCAGTGTAGCATAAACTCAGTCGTGTAGTCCCATTCCTTCGCATGCGAAAGCGGATCTAATGGCGAGATCCTGACCATTCCTGAGAGTCTGCAACCGCTATACATCACGCCACGGGAAATTTAATCATATCGATTGACGCATCTCCCGCCCGCACCAATTCCAGCCCAGCCACAAATGTCGCAGCCACAGCCGTTCGACGACCAATCGTTCCCTCAGGCTCGGTAGACGCCATCGCGGGAACACAGCCCCATATGTTCCGGAAAGTTCCGTTTCTCATTTTCGCTCGGATAAAGGCCAATGCATCGCTCACACGCCAGTAGGAGGGCACATCGATCCGATAGATCGGGACGGATGTCTCGACCCGTGCCAATTCGTGCTCCAGCGTACCGAGACAGGCTTCCATTAGACTGAAATACGTCCCCTGCCTTCCCAAAACGCCGCTCTTCACGGCGCCCCTGCCCCGCGCAAAAACCGACACCCCAAGCTGTGGCTTCGCTTCCAGCCAGTCTGCCGCTGCGCGCATCTCCAGCATCCCCTCGATCTGGCCGACCGTCCGGCGCGCCTCTTTTTCGGCAAGCTGTTTTTCCGCCTGCTTGGCAAACAGCAGCCGCGAGCGCAGGAACACCAGCCGGGCGATCCAGATCACCCAGTCCGCGCGCTGCATGAGCGGCGTCGTGCGGGCCAACCGCTCCGCCTCAGCGACAAACTGGGCCGCCAGGTCCGCGATGGACAGGACGCCCAGATCCAGACGCTGCCGTTCTGCCAGATCCAGCAGCAGGTCCAGCGGGCCGTCAAACCCCTCGACATGGAACTCGGGCACCGCCGGGCGCGGCCGCCGGCGCGGCGGATCGCCCCAGTCTTCGTCCTCGTCAGGCGACATTGGCGGTCTTCCTGTCATCAGCGCGTGCGTAATGCGGCCGAATGTCGAACATCAGCTCTGGCCAATCTGTCCGTATCTGCTCCAGCGCCTGCCACGGCGTCCATTCCGCCGACCAGAAGTGGTAGACCAGCCGGGCACTGCGGCGCGCGCGCTGGTCGAGCGGGGCTTCGACCTCCACCCGGCGCAACGGTAGCAGCGTGCCCCACTGCGCCTGCAGCCAGGCTGCCGCCGCACGGGAGTCCGCCCCGGCTTCAAGAATGGGACCGGGAACCGGTACCAGTCGGTGCAGGTCAAAGGCACAGGCAGGGGTGCCTGCCGCCTGATGCTGCAGGGCAACCCGATGCAGGCGCTCGGACGCCTGCCGCAGCAGCCGGGCCAGCGTCACCGCCTGCGCCCCCTTTCCCGCCATCGGCGCCAGCAGGCGGGCCTGTTCGTAATCAAAATCCACCTGCCAGGGAATGATCCCCGGGCCCTGGGCCGCCGCCCGGAACCGGGCCACGGCACCCACCGGACCGCTCACCGTCAACGTCGTCCAGATCCAATCCGGGGCGGGCCGCGTCGTGCGTCGGCGCGCCGCTGTCCCAACTGAGGACTCTGGCGGGGACCCGGATTTTGTCCGGGGTACCCGGTGGGCCGGGCGGTCCGGACGTCCCAGTGTCCGGTCCAGCACGAACCGGATCCCCGGCACCGACAATGGATCCCCGATCGTGCCATGCGCATCGATCCCCCGGAACGCTGCCCCCCAGCGCAACTGCGCCGCGGCGCGCCAGGCGGCCCAGGACCGCACCGGACAGACGGCCGGATCCCGGCGCCGCCGCAACCGGCGCAGCTGGTGGTGCCCGGACCGGGGCCGCAGCAGGGCGACGGTCATGCCGTCTGTCGTGTCGCTGATGTCTTCCACCGTCAGCCGGGCCAGCGCTTCAGCGCCGATGTCCAGCGTGGCCGCCAGCAGCAGCAAAGCCCGGTCGCGCAGGCCGGACAGGTCGGGGCCGCAGCGTCGCGCGGCGGCCAGCAGCGAAGCCACATCGACCCCGGCCCCGGTCCGGCGCACCCGCGTAGCGGGCAGGGCGACATCAAGCCCCTCGCCATTGGCGGCACACCACGCCGTCAGCGCCGCGCGATCCACCACCAGGCTCTGCCGCGGCCGTCCCGCCTTCGCCCGGGCCTCCAGCCACGCTGCCACCGCCACAGGGCCGACCGGAAAGCCGCTATCGGCTGGTTGGGTCCTGACAAAGGCGCGCCAGGAGGCCGCATAGGCCCGTGCCGTGGCCGGCGACAGGCCGGTCGGGGGCCGCGCCGCCTGCAGCGGTCGACCGATCTCAGCCATTCTGGTCGGATCCCCGGTTTTCCGCCCTAAACTCGCTGCAGGCCGACGTCGGACGGACGGCGAAAGCGGACAGCCTGCCCACCCTCAGCGGAAAACCGCGCTGCCTGACCCTGACCATATTAAGGCGTTTGTGCTTCATATAATACGTCGTATCATGTTAACGGGTTTTGGAGAACGGAAAAGCGCCCGATTGATCCTGAAAGGCGGGGTTTCCCGGACTTTCTGCTCCCTCCTCTCCCTGCCAGTCAAAATCCGACCGATCAAAAATCTACTTCCGATAAGTTATCTTGTCGGAAGTAGATGAAAATTTCCAAAATGCCTGCTAAAATCCCGAAATGCGCCTGTTTCCGAGCCTTTTCGCCAAGCCTGTCCGTGTGCCCCTTCCCCTCTGTCCAGGTGATGGCCAGGGATCCTACGCGCGGGCAAGCCTGCCATGCTGAGCGACGTCCGGATCCTCGGCGCCAGCAGGCGCGCGCAGGCCGCGCTGCACGCCCGTGTTGACCCTCTGACGCGGCAGCGTCTGGCCGAGACACAGGATCCGGCGCGCTGGCGCGAAATCCTCTCGACCGCCTGTTTCACACCGCCCCTGCCCCTGCTTCTGGCGGGCATCGAATTGCCGGACGGTAGCTATTCCCCGGATACCCCCCTCGCCCAAGGCGTGCCGTATGCGTCGGCCGCCCAACAGATGGCTCAGGACCATGTCGCCGATATCCCATCAGGGTTTGAACTGGCCGTCGGTCTGGAAATCGATGATGGCGTGCCCAGCTTCCTGGCCTGGTTCCGGCCGCTCCAGTCCGTAGGAACCTGTCCCGGGACGGCAGACGCGGCGCCGCCTGCGCCCGTCGGGCAACCGGCTGCTGCCGTCGCGCAATGGTTTTCCGTCGTCTCGGCACAGCCCGTACCCGAACATGACGGCCGCCTGGCCACGGCCCGTCAGGCGGCCGATGCCTATATGCACCGCAGCAAGGCCGAGAACACGCTGCGCACCTATCGCGCTGCCGTGCGGTCCTGGTGTCGCTGGACTGCCGGTCATGCCCTGCCCGCCCTGCCGGCCCGCAGCGAGGATGTTGCCGCCTATCTGGCCGACATGGCGCTGCAGGGCCGCAGGACCAGCACCATCGACCTGCATCGTGCCGCCCTGCGCTACCTGCACCATCTGGCGCAGATTGCCGTACCCACCGCCCACCCGATGGTGACCGCAACCCTTGCTGGCATCCGTCGGGAAGCAAAAGAAACCCTGCCCCGCCAGAAAACTGCGCTCACCTGGGACAGGCTGGTCCGGGTCGTCGAAGCCATCAGTTCCCATGATCTGGTCGGTGCGCGGGACCGGGCCATTCTTTTGCTCGGTTTTGCCGGTGCGTTCCGGCGCTCCGAGCTTGCCGCACTGAAGGTGGACGACATCACGGTGGACGAGGATGGCATGCAGATCCGGCTGGGCCGGTCCAAGGGGGATCCCCAGCGCAAGGGTACTCTGATCGGCATCCCGCGGGGCCTGACCCGGAACTGCCCGGTTCTGGCATACGAGACCTGGCTCCGGCAGGCCGGGATCACGGAAGGTCCGGTCTTCCGGCGCATCTGGTCCGCGCGGGACCGCAGGGCGGGCGCCACTCCCGTCGGAGCCCCGCCCAGGATCGGGCCGCACGCCCTGTCGGACCGGGCGGTCACGGACATCATCCGCAGGCGATGCGGCGACACCCACCTCGAAGGGGATTTTGGCGGACACAGCCTGCGCCGCGGCGCCATCACCACGGGGGCAAAAGACGGGTATGATCTCCTGGAGCTGAAGCGCTTCTCGCGGCACAAAAGTCTCCAGGTCGTCGAGACCTATATCGACGCGGCCTGCATCAAGGCCCGGCACCCCGGAAGATCGAGATTCTGAACCTGTCTTGACCCCTGCCTCCAGAGCGCTTCAACTCGCCTTCAACCGCAACACGTCAGGCGGACCAAAGAGAGGAAACAGCGTCATGGGCTCGAGAATTCTTGTTGTCGGCGCGGGTGCCGTGGGTGGATATTTTGGCGCGCGCATGGCCGGCGCCGGGCATGACGTGACCTTTCTGGTGCGCGAAAGGCGCCTGCAGCAGCTCCGTGCCGAGGGCCTGTGCCTGATCAGTTCTGTTGGCAACGTCACCATCGCCCCCCGGATGGTGATGGCCGGTGGGATTGAGGGTCCCTACGACATCATCCTGCTCAGCGTAAAAGCCTATTCCCTGATGGCGGCAATGAACGATTTTGCGCCTGCGGTGGGACCGCAGACATGGATTGTCCCGCTTCTCAACGGCATGCAGCATCTTGATAGTCTGGCAGACCGCTTTGGCCCTGCCGCGGTCATGGGGGGGACGTGCTTTATCGTCAGCAAGCTTGATGCGCAGGGGCGCATTGTCCAGGCGGGTTCTCTCCCCCGGCTTTCCGTGGGGGAGCGGGACGGTCGTGAGACGCCAGCGACGTGCAGTATTGCGGAAACCCTGTCGGGGCCCGGATTTGAAACCGTGTGTTCCACCCACATCCTGCAGGACATGTGGGACAAATGGGTTCTGCTCGCCGCCCTGGGCAGCATCTGCTGCCTGATGCGCGGAACCGTGGGGGATGTCGCCAGCCAGCCAGCAGGTCAGGATTTTGCACAGGCGGTGATCCATGAATGTGCGTCAACGGCCGCCGCTGCCGGTTATCCCCTGCGGGATGCCACCCTGAAGAGCACTATCAGTCTCCTGACGAAAACGGACTCCACCCTGACGTCCTCCATGTTCCGGGATCTGCTGCAGGGCGCTCCTGTGGAGGCGCAGCAGATTATTGGTGACCTGGTCAGGCGGGCACGCGTCCAACAGGTCCCTACGCCTCTCCTGGATCTCACAGATCTGAATCTGCGCGTGTATGAACAGCAAAGGCACGCGTGAAGACGCACGGGGCAGGCACGAGGCGCCGAAAGACATATCTGCTTCGTGGATCATGCCCGCCTTGTTCGACGATAATTCTCCCTGCATGAACAGCTGGAATGAAACGTCTGACTTTTGGGGGGGAACGGTCCGTCCGCTTTGGAGCGCTCAGGAGGTGTTTCCAGCCGTTCATTCGACGACGTGTGACAGAAACTATGTGCGCCTAATAGGACATTCAGTTCCACGACCCGGGCGGCCAGGATCGGTCCGTCTGCTCCTGAACGTCATAGCGTGACGGCGGACACCTCCGTCAATCTCAGGGGGGTCAATTCGACTCTGACTGGATGAACGCCCGATGAGGCGTATCATGATGCACCGATGCCAATTGGATTCAGATTTAATTCCGGATCCAATGGCCAGCAACAACGACGTCAAACTGGTAGTATAATAATAACCGGTTGCAAGAAAAATTGTCTGAAGGGATGTGTCTGCCTCAAGGTATTTTGCCAAGTGCGGCTGCGCGCCTAGATGTTCGCGATGTAATCCCTCAGAAACTGGGCCGACTGTATCATACCTTGGCCCTCCATCTTCTCAAGCAAGCCTTCTGCGGTATATGCAGGATGGTTCATACGTTCGCGCATGTTTTTGACGGCCTTCAGGCTTCTCCCAGACGCTAAGTCCAAAGTGTCCACAATGAAGACATCTGTCGAAAGGACCTGGATGTTGAATTTCTGTAGAACCTCTTCAGGGAAATGCTTCAAATTCTCAGTCACAATGACATCCGCTCGAGCGCTCACTGCAGCTGCGATTACATGCAGATCATTCGGATCTGGGAGCCCATCGATGTTGAGGTAATTTTCTACATCAGCGGCAAACAAAACAGTGGCCTCAGGAAAAGCACGATTCATCGCCGCTCGTTGCTTCTCTGTGTCCGCTTTACCACCTGTAATCTTTGCGATGGCACCTACAGTCTCTTCCATGATCTTGTCGCTCCACCGCACTCTAAAAAGCTCCGCCTCAGCCAGACTGAGTATGAGGTTTCGACGCAAAGCTCCCGCTAAGGTGCTAGCGTCAATAAGCGCGGTGAAACGATTTCCGTGATTCATTGAAAGAGTCCTGCCTCTCTATCCAAATCAGCCAGTTCTTTCAGTGCGTTACTGCGCTCGCTGTTCCGTTTGTCTCGATATGAAAAGAGATCCTCTGCAAGTACGCGACGATGCCGTCCAGTCATGTGAAAAGGAATACTTCCGTCCTCCAAGAGTTTCACGAGATAGGGGCGGGAAACGTTCAGGTAGTCAGCTGCTTGCGTTGTGGTGAGCTCAGCTTTGACCGGCAGCAACGTGAAGCTACGGCCGCTAGCAACGAGCCGCAGCACGTCCAGCAGTGAATCAGAGATCGTAGGCGTTAAGATGATCGGCCGGGTCTTACCTGCCGGATCTGCAAGTTCAAATTGCACACCACCATCCTCTTGGCGCTGCGACGAGATGAGCTGTATCAACTGCTCAGCGTTCTGGATCTCCACCTTGTCAGGCAGACGGTCCACAAATCCCTCCTTACGTGCGGCGTTCATGTTTCCTCTCCTGTCATATACTAATCCTCCATATAGCGCGACTCTCCGGTGAAATCAACGAAATAAACGAAATAAACGAAATGTGAATTAACCCAGCCAAATTTCGCTGACCCTGGTGCAAACGCTACGCGTTTGGTCGTGGAGAATATCGATATTTTTCCTATCCCTTGCTATCGCCGGTTCAGGCCCTCCGATCAGCGCTGTATCCGCATCTGACAACGATCGCAAACCGCTGGAATGATATGCTGGGTCTCAGGCATGTCTGCTTCCGGATAATGACATACTCCAGTTTCACGTCTGCAATGAAGGCGACTACGGCCTGTCTGCTCTGGTTCCCTCGAGCAGGCAGGCGGATTAGGGGAAATGTGGAATGTCGACTCTTGGAGAAAATGGGTAGGCTCAGGACCTATTAATTTATTGAATTGAGCGATGTTCCATGCTTCACAGATCATCGTGGAGGATGAGCCTGTGAGTGACATGTTTTTGCTGTCTGAAAGCCAGATGGAGAGGATTACACCGTATTTTCCTCTGGCTCACGGCGTGCCGCGCGTGGATGACCGGCGGGTTCTGAGCGGAATCGTTTACCGCGCCGTGGGACAGGCTTGAGATCTGGACCTAGACCCTCCCATTCTTCTGTACTCGCGGCTGGTCCGGTGCTAGAATCTGCTTATGGGCAGGACCATCATGAACTCCAGACAGTCGAAAAAATCCGCCGCCTTGCATAAGGCGGCCCAGCTCGCGTTATTCCCGCTTACGGCACGTCTTCGGCGCATTCGACCGGAGCTGAATGAATGGCGCTTTTACGCGATGTCCGTTCAACCCGACCTGTTCGGCAGCGCGGCGCTCGTACGGCAGTGGGGCCGGATCGGCACGACGGGATCGCAGTGCCTCGATCTCTATCCGGACGAAGGCACGGCCATCAATGCGCTGTCGAAAATGGTCCGTTATCGGCAGAAACGCGGTTACACGCTTACCGCCGAGCGAAACTAGCGCCGACTTCGGGCCTTGATCGCGCGCCCGGTTTCCTTGCTCTCATACGCGGCTTGGCGCTCGCCGCGGGTGTGTGGGATTAACGAAGGCGGCTGACAGCCCCCTGCACGGCCCCTTCGACTGATTTTGCCCATTCTGAATCACCCGTGGCGTCGGCCAGGAGCCTCGCGCCGATCATTGCCGCAAACAGGATCTCGGCATCCTGACCGGCTTGCGGATCAGTCGTGCCGTCCGCAGCCGGCTTCATATGATCGAGAAACTGCGCGAACAGCGTTTCCGCGCCTCTGGTGTAGGCTTGCACGCATTGCCCGGCTGCATTCTCTGTCTCGACATGCGGGGCGAACGCCAGAATGGGACAGTTCTGCTCGACTGGTCTTTTGCGGAAATAATGATGCACGATCGCTCCGGCACCATTCTGCTGCGAGACTTTCCGCCATGAAGCGGCCGACTGCCTGAAGGCCAGTGCGAATGCCTCGGCGACCAGGGCATCCTTGGACGTGAAGTGCTTGTAAAAGCCGCCCGTCGTCATGCCGAGCGAGCCCATGATGTCGGCGACCGACACATGATCGACGCCGTGCTGGCGAAAGAGGCGGCTGGCCGCCTCGACTATTTTCGCCCGGTTCTGAATAGCCTGTTCCTGCGAGGAACGCCCCATTTCTAACTCTCTCTGCTGAAAACCAGTATCTTTGCCGTGACGTCCTGCCGCAATTCGTTGTGCTGATTGAGCGTGCGGGAACGAATGACCACAATGCCCCGATCCGGCTTCGTGCGGGATGGCCGGATGTCGATGATTTCCGTCCAGACGTGCAGGACATCATCCGGCCGTGTCGGGGCGGGCCAGGACAGCTCCGCGCCGGCCCCGATCAGCCCGCTACCGAATGGCACGCTTTCGACCAGCAACCGCATGGTCACGCTCATTGTGTGCCATCCGCTGGCGGCCAGTCCGTTGAACGGGCTGTTTTCCGCTGCCGCATCGTCCAGATGGAAAGGCTGGGGATCAAATTCCGACGCGAACGCCACGATCTTTTCCCGGTCGAGTGCGTATTCCGAACTGCGGAACTCCATACCCACAGTCAGATCTTCGAGGTAGAGCTTCGTCCCTGTTTCAGTCATTGCGATCTCCACTGTTCTGCGTGCCCTGACCGCCACGGCGGAGAAAGCTCGCCAAAATAGATTATGCCTATTATCTATTATGACAAGGGCGCCCGCGAGATGAGTCCCCTGACAAAAAAGGACGGAAGTTATGGCACCAAACTACCATCCCCGGATCACGGCGCTGCTGTGCATCGACTTCTACAACGACTTCCTGAGCGAAGGAGGAAAACTCTGGCCGTGGGTCAAGGACATGGCGCAGGAGCTGAACCTGCTCGACAACCTGCGCACGATCGTCGCCACGGCCCGCGAGGCGGGCATCAAGGTGTACCATGTTCCCCATCACCGATGGGAACCGGGCGATTACGAAAACTGGAAGTATCCTTCGCCCTACCAGCTCGGCGCCGGCAAGCGCCAGGCGTTCGCCAAGGGTACATGGGGCGGCACCTTCCATGATGATTTTCAGGTGCAACCCGGCGATGTCGTTGCAACCGAACATTGGGCATCGAGCGGCTTCCCGAACACCGATCTGGAACATCAGCTCAAGCGGTACGGAAAGGAGAAGATCATCTGCGTGGGCCTGCTGGCAAACACCTGTCTTGAGGCCACGGCCCGGATCGGAATGGAACTCGGCTTCCATGTCACACTGGTCCGAGACGCCACAGCGGCGCGGACGTCCGAAGCCTATAACGCGGCCCTCAATATCGACGGCCCGACATACGCCCACGAGATCCTGACAACGGCCGAGCTGGTGGAAGCCATCAAGGCATCGGCCGCAACGGCCTGAACGGCCTGAACGGCAGACCTGAAGCCGGCGGGCCTGCGGAACGCAAGCGCGCCGGCGAAGGCTGCTCAGGGATGCCAGCGCCGCAGAATGACGGATGCGTTGACGCCGCCAAAGCCGAACCCGTTCGAGATGGCGTAGTCGAAGCTCGCTGGCCGGGCCTCGGGGCCAACCAGGTTCAGCCCGGCCGAGAGTGGGTCCGGATCATGCAGGTTCAGGGTCGGCGGCGCGATCTGGTCGCGCAGCGCGAGCGCGGTAAAGATCGCCTCGATCCCGCCCGCAGCCCCCAGGAGATGGCCTGTCGCGGATTTGGTGGCACTGATGATCGGGCCATTATGCTCCCCGAACACGGAACGGATGGCCGCCAGTTCGCCACGATCGCCAACCGGCGTTGATGTAGCGTGCGCGTTGACATGGCCGACCGCCTCTGGCGCGATGCCCGCCTGATGCAACGCCGCGCGCATGGCGCGCGCCGCGCCCGATCCGTCTTCCGGACCTGCGGTCAGGTGGTAGGCATCCGCACTGGTGCCGTAGCCGACCAGCTCGGCAATCGGGACGGCACCACGAGCAAGGGCATGATCGAGGCTTTCGACCACGAGGATGCCCGCCCCTTCTCCCATGACAAAGCCATCCCGGCCCTGATCGAAGGGACGCGATGCCCGCTCGGGCGTGTCGTTGTAGCCCGTGGAAAGCGCGCGGGCAGCAGCAAAGCTGCCGAGACTGACCTTATCAATCGCGGCTTCGGTGCCGCCCGCAATGGCAATATCCGCCTCGCCCGCACGAATGAGGCGCGCGGCATCACCAAGTGCCTGAACGCCGGCGGCGCAGGCAGTTGCCGGTGCGCCGATCGGCCCCTTGAAACCGTGCTGGATCGAAACCCAGCCAGCCGCCAGATTCACGAGGAAGGACGGCACCGTGAAGGGCGAGAGACGCCCGGCCCCACGGGTTTCGACGGTGCGAACCGCATTGGCGATAGCGCCGAAACCGCCGATGCCGGATGCGATGACCGTGGCAGTGCGGCTTTGCTCGTTCTCGGTCTGCGGATTCCATCCGGCTTGCCCGACCGCTTCGGCAGCAGCGCCGAGCGCGAACTGGATGAAGCGGTCCATCTTCTTGCGTTCCTTGACCGCCACGACCGCTTCGAGATCGAATCCCGCCTCTTCAGGGGCCTCGGGCACAAAACCCGCGATCTGACAGGGCACGTCAGGCGCGAAGCCTTCGGGGATATGGCGGATGCCGGACTGCCGCCCCAGCAGACGCTGCCAGACGGCATCGACGCCACAGCCGAGGGGAGAGACGATGCCCATTCCGGTTATAACAATTCGCATGTGATTTTTTCTCTGGATGAAGTCCGGCCCCGCCTCGGTACAGCAGGGCGGCCATGATGCACGCTATCAACCTAACGTGTGAACTGATGACTAATTTGTCAATTAGTCACACATGGCGGGCGCGTAGAATTCAGGGGGCAAGACTTCTCAGCACGAGATTAGCCAGGGTCGCGGCATCCGAATCAAGCGTTTCCAGATGCGTTTCAAGCAAAAGGGGATGATTGATCGTCTGAAGGACAAGCATGATGGCATGACAGGTTTCGTCCACAGGCGTCTTGCGCTCGAACTCGCCGCTTTCCCGGCCTTCATGAATCAGCCGTTCGACCATCCCATGCAGCGCCAGGCGGAACGCCTCGGCGGACGTCCATTGCTCCTGAACGGCTGAATAAACGATGTCGTGCAGTTTCCGGTCCTCGAAGAAGAGGGAGGCCACGTCACGCGCAAGGGTGACGAAGATCCGTCGCATCCGCTCGGACGCGGATTTTCCGTCATCCATGATCGCCTGAAGATCGACACGCATCCGCTCATGCTGAAGGGAGCAGATCGCCTCGCCAATCGCCTGTTTCGAGGCAAAGAACTTGTAGATGTAGGCTTTCGACAGCCCGATGGCGTCCGCCAGATCGGCCATTGTGGTTTTCTTGTAGCCATAATGGCGAAAGTGCTCGTTCGCCGCCGCGATGATCTGGTCCCGGCGTTCATGATCGACCGGCCCGCGTTGTCCGCTTTGGGGCGTGAGCATCCTGTGTCCTCGGTTAGTGCGTCCTTCCCTTTAGTTAGGGCATCGACGGCAAATTGACAACGAGTGACCAGTATCGTTATCGTTCACAAGAAGCAGGCAGGCTGACAGGGTGCTGCCCGGCTTTTCTCTCCCTCCTACCGCTCGGCGGAATCTCTCATGACAGCCATATCATCCGGTTCGCCTCCTGCCGCGCAGGACAGACAACTGACAGGAACAACCCTGTTCCTTCTCGCGGGCCTTGCGGCCCTCGGCACGCTGTCCACGAATATCATTCTCCCGGCGTTTCCTGCCATCAGCGCATCGTTCGGAACTTCGGCACAGAGTCTCAGCGCCACCCTCAGCGCCTTCTTCATCGCCTTTGCGATCGGCCAGCTCGTCGTCGGCCCGCTTTCGGACCGGATAGGCCGGCACTGGCTGGTCGTCGGTGGTCTGGTCCTGTTCTGCGCGGGCAGTCTGGTGTGCGCGGCCGCGCCCTCGCTGCATGTCCTCGTGCTCGGCCGAACCGTGCAGGCACTGGGCGCGTGCGCAACATCGGTGCTGTCCCGCGCGATTGCCCGCGACCTGTTTGATGGTCCCGCCCTCGCCAAAGCCCTCGCCATGACCATGATCGCAATGGCGGCGGCTCCCGGCTTCTCGCCCCTGCTTGGCGGCCTGCTCAACAGCATCGCGGGATGGCGCTGGACGTTCGTCCTCGTCGGCCTGTGCGGCCTGTTTCTCGCCGCCTTCTTTAGTCTGAACCAGGGCGAAACCCATCCGGCCGACCGGCGCAGCGCCCACACGCTCGGCCAGGTCGCGTCGGGCTACATGCAACTCGCATCCGATCGGCAATTTGTCCTGCCGGGCCTGCCGGTCAGCCTGCTGATCGGCAGTCTCTACACCTACTTCGCGGCGGCTCCGGCGATCCTCATGCGGGGCGCGGGCCTAGATGCCTTCCAGCTTGGCATCTTCTTCGCGGCAACGGTCTTCATGGTATTCGCAGCCGGCTTCCTTGCGCCACGGCTGGCGCAGCGATGCGGTCAGACGACGACGGTGTTGCTGGGTTTTGCGGTGGCGCTGCTCGGCAGCCTGATCCTGTTCGTGGCTCCCTATGCCAGCCCGCTGCCGGTCATCACGGTATCATGGCTGACGTTCCTGCTGGGGCTGGGCGTTGCGAACCCGGTGGCGACAGCCGTCACCCTTCATCCCTTCAGCGCCCGCGCGGGGCTGGCGTCCGCCCTGCTGGGCTTCCTTCAGATGGCGCTCGCGGCGGTCGGGACGGCCGCGACAAGCGCGCTGCCCTATACCAGCACGACATCGCTCGGCCTCGTGCTTTCAGCGGCCATTGCTTTCGGTCTGATTGTCTTCCTGCCGGTCGCGCTGCATCGGCGCGCCTGACGGCGAACGGCGCGGGGGCATGACCACATCGGCCAGCATCCCGCGCCCACGCTGTTCCTTCAAACCGGATGGGCGGACGGGACCGACGTGCCGGCTTCTGGACAGCTTTTTACGCAGCATGTCTCAAGCAGGTGGTGAGCCAGTCTCCCGACCTGCGCCGCTGGACCGGGCGATTTGAAAGCCTGACCGCACACGTACGCGCCTTCCATCAGCACTATCAGGGAGTCAGTCAGAAACGCGGGGTCCGCCGCATTCAGACCCGCGACTTTCTCCCGCAGCCATGTTCGCGTCTCTTCCTTCAGGCGCTGTGCCTCCCGCCGGACGGGATGATCCGCGTCCGGAAACTCGATAGCCGCATTGGTGATGCCGCAGCCCCGGAAACCCGGCTGGGAAGCGCGCCGGGACAGGTCATCGAAATAAGCCTGAAGCTGTGCGCGGGGATCTCCCGGATACTGATGACAGATATTGTCGAGCTTCTGCTGGAAGCTCTGATGGAAGTCGCACAGGTAAGCGGTCGTGAGTCCGTCCTTTGATCCGAAAGCCCGATAGAGCGATGGTTTGGTCACACCGGCCCGCTCGACAATTTCCTCAATCCCGACCGCGCGAATGCCCTCATTGTAAAACAGCTCGCGCGCTGATTCGCGAACCTTGTCGCCTGCACAGGGACGGGAAACGGGCTTGTAAGAGGTCATATTGCAGGACTCGCGCCTTGACGATGTTACTGATCGGTACCTAAGCTCGAAAGAACTGTAACTTACCGGTCAGTAATATGAAGACGCCCCCGCTTCCAGACAAGAGAACACAGCGTCCGCATGTCTTCGTGCTGGTCGTGGCGCTTACATTCCTCTCGCTGCTCGTCTCGGCCGGTGTCAGGGCCACTCCGGGCGTGCTGATGATGCCATTGCAGCATGAGCTTGGCTGGACCCGCACCAGCATCTCCTTCTCCGCAGCCGTCGGGATCTTCCTGTATGGCCTGATGGGACCTTTTTCCGCCGCGCTGATGCAGAGATTTGGCGTGCGACGCATACTGATAGGGGCCATGCTGATAACCAGTTTCTCGGCCCTGCTATCGCTCGGCATGACCCGACCCTGGCAATTCTTTCTGACATGGGGACTTCTGACGGGTGTCAGCACGGGCTCTGTCGCTATGGTCCTGGGGGCCACTGTCGTAAATCGCTGGTTCGTGGCCCGACGCGGCACGATCATCGGTCTTCTGGCGGCCAGTACGGCAACCGGTTCGCTGCTTTTCCTGCCCGCTCTTGCGTCTCTTGCGCACCATTTCGGATGGCGCGCGCCTGTCATCGCCGTTGCCACTCTCGGTCTGGCTCTTCTGCCGCTCGTGATATTCTTTTTCCCCGAGCATCCTTCGGATCTGGGACTGGTGCCGCATGGCGCGGGCGAGGATTACGAACCGCCCCGGCATTCGGGTCGGAACCCGCTGCATACGGCGATCATGGCCCTTGTAAATGCGACACGGAAACGGGATTTCTGGATTCTGTTCCTGACCTTCTTCGTCTGCGGCTTCACAACGAACGGACTGATCGGCACCCATTTCATCGCCATCTGTGCCGATCATGGCATCGGTGAAGTGCCGGCAGCGGGCTATCTTGCCGTCATGGGCCTGTTCGATCTCGTAGGCACGACACTTTCAGGATGGCTGACCGACCGGCTGGACTCGCGCTGGCTGCTCTTTTCCTATTACGGGCTGCGCGGCCTGTCCCTGATCGCACTGCCGTTTATCGACTTCTCTCCCGAGAGCCTGATGATCTTCGGCGTTTTCTACGGCCTCGACTGGATCGCAACGGTGCCCCCCACGCTGCGTCTCGCCAATACGGCTTTTGGAGAACAGAATGCTCCGATCGTCTTTGGCTGGATTGTATTCGGTCATCAGATTGGCGCAGCCAGCGCGGCTTCCATCGCGGGCGTGCTGCGGCAGGTACAGGGAAGCTATCAGGACATGCTTGTCCTGGCAGGGAGCGCAGGACTCGTTGCCGGTGTCATGGCCCTCAATGTCGGCAGGACCAGGCTCAGAAAGCTGACCCCGGTTTCCGATATTCGGTAAGCCTGCTGAGTGCAGATTGCTGACGGCTCTACGCCGTCATGTCCCGGACGATCTCGGCCAGCATCTCGACGCCCTGCCTGATCTGGCGGGCATCCAGCGCCGCGTATCCCATGACTAGCCCCGCGCAGGTCGGGGCCTCTTCCGGATGGCCGGGATCATAGAGCGGCGATACCGGATAGAGGCCGATTCCTCTCTGGCGGGCACGTGCCACCAGTCCGGCTTCTGCTGTCGCGGGCAGGTCGCACAGCCAGACCACGACATGCAGCCCGGCATCCGCGCCCTCGATCGCGATCCGTGCGCCAAAAGCCTGATCCAGAGCATCGAGCAGGGAGCGGCGACGCTCGCCGTTGCGCCGGCGAACGCGCCGGATATGCCGTTCATACAGCCCGCCTTCCAGAAGCGAGGCGAGGGCTTCCTGTTCAACGGTCGGCGTGTGCCGGTCCGCGAGCTGCTTGGCCGTGGTAAAAACCGCCTTCAGCCCTTCCGGCACGATCAGGTAGCCGATGCGCAGGCATGGCGAGAGGATCTTCGAAACCGTCCCGACATAGATGACCCGGCTCGTTTCTCCCCTCAGCCCATACAGGGGCGGCACGGGCTTGATGTCGTAGCGATACTCGCCGTCATAATCATCCTCCACCACGTAGGCCCCGGTCGCGCTGGCCCAGGCGAGCAACTGCTGGCGTCGGGCGATCGGCATCACGCCGCCAAGGGGAAATTGGTGTGAAGGCGTCACATAGGCGAGACGGGCGTTCGTCCGGGCCAGTCGAGCCGTATCAAGGCCGTCCTCGCGCGCGGAAACGGAAACCGGCACCGCCCCGGTTGCCGCGAACACCTGCCGCGCCATCTGGTAGCAGGGATTTTCCACGACAAACCTGTCCGCAGGATCAAGCAGGATGCGCGCGCACAGGTCGAGGCCCTGTTGAGAGCCGCTGACGATGATGATCTGGTCCGCATCGCAGCGGATGCCGCGCGCGCGCCACAGGTAGGCTTGCAGCGCCGTGCGCAGGCGCAGGGAGCCTTCCGGGCGGCCATAAGTCAGCCGGTCGGGCCGACGTGACGCGGCGGCCGAGAGTGCGCGTTTCCACAACAGGGTCGGAAAGTCTGCGGTAGAGAGGTCGCCATACCGGAAGTCGATGACGGGCTCCCGGGCGACAGGCACGGGAGCCGCCCTGTCCGCCAGCGTTTTCATCCGCTCGCCGTAGGCGGACAGCCGGTGCCGGGACCGGGGACGTACCATTCCCGCGTCTTCGGCCGGAACCGGCAGAAGCGGTGCAACGCGCGTGGGGGCACCCTGACGGCTCTCAAGAAAGCCCTCGGCCAGAAGCTGCTCATAGGCCGATGTCACGGTCGTACGCGCCACCCCCAGCTCGGACGCAAGCGCGCGGGTGGAGGGCATGGCCGCACCGGGCGGATACAGCCCCTCGCTGATCTGCGCCTTCAGCGCCGCGTAGATCCGCCGCCCGCCCAGCCGCCTCGTGCGAGATGGCTTCGGGTCGGCATCGTCATACTGGACTGTCATTATTTATCGGAACTGGACGTTAATAATGGTCCAGTATCGCGCTACTCTCTGGAAAAGCCAAGAGGTATTCCATGCACGTTCCTTCAGCATTTCGAGAAGACGATCCTGATACGCTGCGCGCGATCATCCGCAACGCCCGCCTGGCGCAGTTCGTCACTGCAACAGCCAATGGTCCGATCGCGACGCCGCTACCGATGTTTCTGGACCCGGACGAAGGGGCCTTCGGGGTGCTTTACGGACATCTCGCCAAGCCCAACCCGCAATGGCAGGAGCCCGTGCTGGGCGAAGCACTGGCGATCTTCATGGGTGCTGACGCCTATGTCAGCGCCGGCTGGTATCCGTCAAAACAGGTGAACCACAAGGTCGTCCCGACCTGGGATTATGAAGCCGTTCAGGCATTCGGGCCGGCGGAGTTCTTCAGTGACGCGAGCCGCCTGCTCGATGTCATCACACGCCTGACCGACCGGCACGAAGCGCACCAGAAGACGCCGTGGCATGTGACGGATGCGCCGGACTCCTTCATTCAGGGGCAGCTCAAGGGTATCGTCGGACTGCGCCTGCCGATCACCCGTCTGGTAGGCAAGCGCAAGATGAGTCAGAACCGCTCGGCCGAGGACCGCGCCGGCGTCGCCCGTGGGCTGGCGGAAAGCAGCGACCCGCTGGATCGCGTGGTCGCGGACATGATCCCGCTGGATGACAAATAAGATTATCTGCCCTGTTCTTGACATATCGTTCCATAACGAAGATATGTCAGGGCATGGCAAGACCCAAGGCATTTGACCGGGACGCGGCCCTGGCCGCAGCAACGAAGACCTTCGCGACCTATGGGTTCGAAGGGACTTCGACCGAATTCCTCGTCAAAAGCATGGGGATCGGCCGTCAGAGCATGTACGACACCTTCGGGGACAAGCACGCTCTGTATGTCGAAGCACTGCAACATTACTGCTTCGAGAGTGTGGGGCAGATCGCTGCCACACTTCAGGGCGCAAGCTCACCTGTGGCCGCACTCGAAGCCGCCTTGCTGGGGTTCGCCGCCCGCATTCAGGACGACAGCATGTGTCTTGGCGTGGGATCAATATGTGAATTTGGCCGACGCGACCGGGAAGTGGCCGCAATCGGCAAATCATCTGCCGCCAGTTTACAGAACATTTTTGCCGCGACGATCCAGCGCGGCAAGGATCTCGGCGAAATTCCGCCGGAGATCGACCCGAAGGACGCCGCACGGTTCATCAACGCGACGTTCATCGGGCTGAAAGTCATGGCACGCGGGGGAGCGACACGCGACGAACTGCGTGCAACGGCACAGATGGCCCTGCGCTGTCTGAGCTAGGGGAAACCCCGCTTTTTTTTGCCCTTAATTTGACTGTTCGTTCCAGAAAATTAGGGCGGACGGCCAGCAGATCGACCAGGAGTGTCCAACAATGAGCCTTTCACTGACCGGAAAAGTTGCCTTCGTAACTGGCGGATCGCGCGGCATCGGCGCCGCCATTGTCCGTCGCCTCGCGGCAGACGGCGCGGCGGTGGCCTTCACCTATGCTGCCTCGGCTGACGAAGCCGACAAGGTTGCATCCGAAGTTGTAGCAAGCGGGGGCAAGGCCCTCGCCATCAAGGCGGACAACACCAATGCCGACGAAATCAAGGCTGCCGTCTCCCGCACGGTCGCGGAACTGGGCGGCCTCGATATTCTGGTGAACAACGCCGGCATCGTGCTCGGCGGCCCGGTGGACGAATTCGCACTCGACACCTTCGACAAGATGTTCGCCGTCAATGTGCGCGGCACGTTTGTCGCGATCCAGGCCGCCGTCCCGCACATGAAGGAAGGCGGCCGGATCATCAACAACAGCAGCGTGGTCGCGCATTACACCGCGTTCCCCGGCTCCTTCGCCTATGCGATGACCAAGGGGGCCGTCAGTTCCATGACACGCGCCATTGCCCGCGATCTCGGCCCGCGCGGAATTACCATCAACGCGATCGAGCCCGGCCCGACCGAAACCGACAACATCAGGAATGACGCGATGCGCGACATGCTGCGGCCCCGCATGGCGCTCGGTCGCCTGGGGTCGGATACGGAAGTCGCGAGCTTCGTGGCCTACCTCGCCAGCCCTGAATCCAGCTTCATCACGGGCTCCCTGCTGACGATCGACGGCGGTTACTCCGCCTGATCCCGGCCGACCGGCACCATCCCCAGCAAAGGACAGTCCAGATGTCAGATGCAGGAGAAACAGTCCGGCAGTTCGTCGCATCCTTCGAAAAGAGGGATGCGGACCTGCTCGGGACGTTCCTTGACGACGCCATTGTATTTTCCAACCACGGCGATCCCGAAGTGCGCGGGAAAGAAAACGTCGTGAAGGTCTGGAAGCGGGTCTTCACGACGTTCGCGCAGGTCCGCTTCGAGACGATCCATCAGGCCGTCAACGGCGCGATCGTGCTGGCCGAACAGATCCATCACCTGGCCCTGCCCGGTCGTGAAGCCGCCGCCATCCCGAACATGGCGACCTATGAGGTTCGCAATGGCCGGATCGTGCTCTGGCACGATTACAGCGACGGCCAGTCCGCCCGCGAGGCCCTGAACGCCACGAAGCCGCTTGCGGCTCCGCAGTCGTGACCTGACGCATACCTCTTTGACCAACCATTCCAAGGAAGACTGACATGCACGCTATCGTAATGCGCAAGCCCGGTGGTCCCGAGGTTCTTGAACTGGTCGAAAGGCCCGACCCGGTGCCGGGTCCCGGCGAGGTTCTGGTCGATGTGGCCGCAGCCGGCGTCAACTTCATGGATACCGGCGTCCGGCGCGGGATGTTCTGGACGGAAGTCGATCCGAAGATCCTCGGTGTCGAAGGCGCGGGCCGCGTCCTGTCCGTCGGCGAAGATGTCCAGTACTTCCAGCCGGGCGAGCGCGTGGCCTGGGTTTACGCCCCCGGCAGCTATGCTAGTCGCGCCGTCATTCCGGCGGCGGCACTCGTGCCCGTTCCTGATGCGATTGACGACCGGACAGCCGCGTCCGTCATGATGCAGGGCCTGACGGCCAGCCATTTCGCGACGGATTTCTACCCCGTCCAGCCGGGCGAGTTTGCCCTCGTCCACGCGGCGGCTGGCGGACTTGGCCTGCTGCTGACGCAGATCATCAAGATCCGGGGCGGCAAGGTCATCGGCCGGGTGTCCTCGCAAGAGAAGGTCGAGATCGCGCGTCAGGCCGGTGCCGATCATGTCATCGTAGATGCTGGCAGCAATTTTGCCGAAGAAGTCGTGCGCCTGGCTGACGGCGAAGGCGTGCATGTCGCCTATGATGGCACGGGTCCCGTGTCGTGGAAGGCATCGCTCGATGCGCTGCGTCGTTGCGGCACGCTGTGCTGGTTCGGCCCGGTACTGGGCGGCCCCGGCCCGGTTGAGATCACCAGCATCCCGAAGAGCATCAAGATCGGATACGCGGTCTTCATGGACCACGTTCATACGCCGGACCTGCTGCGCGCCCATTCGGCGCAGCTTTTCAAATGGATCATCGAAGGCAGGCTGAAGGTCCACATCGGGGGCACCTACCCGCTGGCCGACGCCGCCCGTGCCCATGCCGACATGGAAAGCCGCAGGACGACCGGCAAGCTCCTGCTGATTCCCTGAAAAAAGCCGGGAATCCGGGATTATCCGGGGCACGCAGCCATACAGCCCATAACCAACATTTGCGGTTTTATGCATTATCTTGCGTGTCTATGCGGTATTTGTTAGAGACCGCATATGAGCAAACTTTCACGCCAACATCGCCTGCTCGCGATGCTGACCGACACGGGCGAACTGCTCGTGTCTGAGGCGGCGGCGGCTCTGGGCGTGTCGGATGACACCATCCGGCGCGACCTGTGCGCGTTGGAAAAGCAGGGCTGCCTTCACAAGACACACGGTGGGGCCGTGTCGATTGATCTTGGCGGCATGCCGCGCACAACACGCTCCAACCTGCTGCCCATGCAGAAAAAACGGATTGGCGAAGCAGCGGCGGCGACCGTTCCGGCCGGGGCCACGCTGTTCCTTGATGCTGGCAGCACAACGCTTGCGATGGCCGAAGCGCTGGCAGTACCGGCAACGGTCATCACCAATTCGCTCGATATCGCCAGCCGGATAGAGGGACGGCCAGCACTCCGGCTGATCCTGGCGGGTGGGGAATGGGATTCCCGGCAGCGGCTATTCTCTGGTGCAGCGGCCCAGTCCGTTCTGGGTCTGTATCGCGCCGATATTGCCGTCCTTGGGGCCTGCGCGGTCAGCGCCCGCGGAGCGGTGACAGCAGGCGAAGAACGCGACGCCGACATGAAACGGAGCATGATCGATGCTGCCAGCGAAGCCTGGCTGCTCGCCGATCATCTCAAATTTGGCCGTGTCGAACCGCATCACGTCGCAGACCTTGCGCAATTCTGCCGTGTCTATTCGGACCGCTCTCTGGTTAGCGCCAACATGGAACAGGCGGGGCCGGAATTCATTATCGCATCCTGAAGGGGGCATCGGATCATGAGCCAGTTTCCTCCCATTATCCGCGTCGGCCTGATTGGCTATGGATTTGCGGGAAAGACATTCCACAAGCCCCTGCTGATGGCCGAACCGCGCATGCGGATTACCCGTGTCGCATCCAGCAACAGCGAGAAAGTGCATGCCGATCTGCCTGACGTTGCGGTGGACGCAGATCCTGCAACCCTCATAGCAAGTGAGGACGTCGATCTTGTCGTCATCGCCACGCCGAACGAATACCATGCCCCGCTGGCACGGCAGGCGCTGCTTGCTGGCAGGAACGTCGTCGTGGACAAACCCTTCACGCTAACCCTGGCGCAGGCGCGCGAACTGGTGGTGCTGGCGGCCCGGCAGGACCAATTGCTGTCCGTCTTCCATAACCGGCGCTGGGACAGTGACTTTTTGAGCGTAAAGAATGCGATTGCAGGCGGACTGATCGGCCGGGTGACGCATTTTGAATCCCATTTCGACCGCTTCCGACCCGTGGTTCGCAAACGCTGGCGCGAAGGCAACGAGCCGGGGGCCGGCCTGTGGTTCGACCTTGGCCCGCATCTGGTCGATCAGGCGCTGTGCCTGTTTGGCCTGCCCCGCGCCGTGCATGGCGACCTGATGATGCAGCGTGAAGGCGCCCTGTCGGACGACTGGGCGCATGTCGTGCTGGAATATGACCGGCATCGCGTGATTTTGCACGGCAGCATGCTGGTGGCAGGCGGGGTACCGCGTTTCATCATGCACGGCGAGAAAGGCAGCATCCTCAAACGCAGGCCGGACGGTCAGGAAGCCCAGCTTCTTGCAGGCATGACCCCTGGCGATGCTGGCTGGGGGCATGATCCCGACCCGCTTCTTGCCTATGACGGAAATGGATTGGAGCAAGAGATTCCGGCACTCATGGGCGATCAGCGACGTTACTACGCCGGCATCGTGGACGCACTGACAGGTATTGGTCCGAACCCTGTCCCGCCGATTCAGGCACCGGCCGTGATGGCCGTGATCGAAGCTGCAAACCGGTCCGCCCGCGAGAAAGCATCTGTAGGGCTGGATCTCACCAATGAGGAAATCGCCGCATGGCCATAGCAGATGACCTGCGCATGATCGCGCAGCAGGAGCGCGAACTTGCCTTTGCAAAATTCGACGAGGCCGATGCATGGCAACTGGGCCAGTTCCTGCGGGAATGGGGACAGACGAACCGGGCGCCGATCGCCATAGATGTCCGGACCTTCAACCGTCCCCTGTTCTTTGCCGCCCTACCCGGATCGACGCCGGACAATACCGACTGGATCCGCCGCAAATCCAACGTGGTCGATCGGTATCGGCGGAGCAGTTACGCAATCGGGCTTGAAATGAAGGCGAAGGGCGCGACGCTTGAGGAACGCTATGGTCTGCCGCTCCTTGATTATGCCCCATACGGCGGCGCCTGCCCGATCGTGCTGGACAAAACCGGCGTGATTGGCTCCGTAACCGTCTCGGGACTGGATCAGCGCGAGGACCATATGCTGGTTGTCACGGCGCTCTGCTCGGTTCTTGGGTTGGACGCGAGGAAATACAGCCTCGAAGCAGCCATGACCTGAGATACTGATCACTCCAGATACGGACCTACATGACGCTGGTTCCTCTTTTTCAGGTAACCTTTCTCCTGATGGTGTCAGTTCTGAATGGATCCAAAAATGAGCCGGGTGCGGCCAGTCTGCACCCCATTCATTCGGCGGCGTTACCGGAAACACGCCATACAACACCGCCCACATCGTCTGCGACCAGTAACGCCCCCGAATTATCAATCGTGAGCCCCACCGGTCGACCATGCACATGTGCTTTGTCCGGTGTCAGGAAACCCGTTAGCACATCAACCGGTGTGCCGGACGGCTTTCCATCGGCGAACGGCACATAGATGACCTTGTAGCCACTCTTGGGCCGCCGGTTCCACGATCCATGCTGTGCCACGAACATCCCGTGGCGCCAGGCGTCCGGAAGCTGGGTGGCATCGCGGGAGAAGACCATGCCGAGGGAAGCCGCATGCGGGCCAAGCGCGTAATCTGGCGCAATCGCCTGCGCGACGAGGTCTGGTCGCTGCGGCGAGACCCGTGTGTCAACGTGCTGGCCATAATAGCTGTAAGGCCAGCCATAGAATGCGCCTTCCTTGACCGACGTGATGTAGTCGGGAACGAGGTCGCTGCCGATTTCATCACGCTCGTTGACTACCACCCACAGGGCACCGCTCTCCGGCTCAAAGGCCAGGCCATTCGGGTTGCGCAGCCCGGTTGCATAGGGCGCCAGCTTTCCCGTGTTCAGATCAAGCCTGTCGATCCGCGCTCGACCTTCCTCAACTTCCATTCCGTTATCGGCGACATTGCTGTTGGACCCGACGGTCACATACAGGAAACGCCCGTCCGGGCTGGCGAGCAGGTTTTTTGTCCAGTGATGGTTGTAGCCTGTTGGCAGATCCACAACCCTGGTTCCCGGCGCATCAATCCGCGTGTCGCCGTCATGATAGGGAAAACGAAGGATTTCGTTGGCATTGGCGACATACAGGTCATGACCCACCAGCGCCATGGCGAAGGGTGAATAAAGATGGTCGAGAAAAACCGTGCGGGTATCCGCTGACCCTTTTCCCGTGGTGTCACGCAGCAGGATGACACGGCTCGGACGCGGCCCTAACGAGATCCGAGCTATGGAACCCCGCGTGTGACGAGCGGCGTTAATTGATTGCCGATTGACGCCGCACTGGTACCCAATTTTCGGCTTTACCATTACAAAGGAAGGTCCTCGCATCTCAGACAGGTAGCTATGGGGAAGAGCGGAATGTCCAGTAGCGGATCGCAATTTGAAATACCGGACATTCATGCAAACCATCAGTCGGCACTGATCGGGGCAGCCAGGCAATGCTCTCTACACCATGCGGGCATCATCACCGTCTTAGATGCCATTCCACGCTATGGGGGCCGATATCGAAAGCGGTCGGCTGGTCGAACTCCACGTCGACGGGATCGCTCACAGGCGCGCAGATAGCACGTAGCAGTAGTTTATCTAACAACTGAACCGCCGGTTCGGGTAGCCGCTAGCTGATCGACCGGCTGCAGCTTTGCCCACGCGGAGCAGACGAACAGTAACCCGGACTTCGAGAAGGTCACTTTTGCGCCTGTGCCGCCGCTTAGCCTATTCCCCCTGTTGTCTTTCCTATCGGGCCAAGCATCACAAATCGTGCGATCCGCAGCGAGAGCCTATAAAGACATCAGTCAGACAGACCACGCCAAAGATCAATGTTTCCCTCACGAGCATAACGATCAATCGTGTGCAGCTCTTCCGCATCAAAGGTAAGATTCTTCAGTGCATCAAGTGAGTCATCAAGCTGTTTGGTATTTCGCGCGCCGACCAGCGCGGACGTAACGCGGGCATCGCGTAGGACCCATGCAATCGCCATCTGCGCCAATGACTGGCCACGGCTCCGGGCAATATCGTTGAGGGCACGGATATGGTTGAGGTTTTCTTCGCTCAGCATATCGCGGCTAAACGAGCCACCCGCCGCCGCACGGGACGCTTCCGGAACACCGTTGAGGTATTTTCCGGTCAACAACCCTTGCGCCAACGGTGAAAAAGCGATGCAACCCGTGCCCAGTTCATCCAGCGTATCCAGAAGCTCCGTTTCGATCCACCGGTTCAGCATTGAATAGGATGGCTGATGGATCAGCAAAGGGACACCGGCCTCCTGAAGTATCCGGGCAGCTTCGCGGGTTCTTTTCGGTCCATAAGACGAGATACCGATATATAATGCCTTGCCCTGACGGTGCATGTGAATCAAAGCGCCCATCGTCTCTTCCAGTGGCACATCCGGAGTAGGGCGATGTGAATAGAAGATATCAACGTAATCCAGCTTCATACGCATGAGGCTCTGGTCCAGTGAGGCCAGAAGATATTTGCGTGATCCGCCATTGCCGTATGGTCCCGGCCACATATCCCACCCGGCCTTCGATGAGATGATCATTTCGTCACGGTGACTCTGAAAATCCAGTTCCACGATGCGACCAAAATTTTCCTCAGCAGAACCAGGAGGGGGGCCGTAATTGTTAGCCAGATCAAAATGGGTCACACCACGATCAAATGCCCGCCTGATCGTCGCCCGACCAGTCTCGAAGACATCCTCCCCCCCGAAATTGTGCCACAGCCCGAGCGAAATCGGTGGCAGATCCAAGCCTGAGCGACCACACCGCCGGAAGGTTGCCTGTTCATAACGCTGCGATGACGGTGTCCATGTCATGATTGAAAATTCCTTCTGTCTTACAGTCGATTATTGTCAGCTATCTACACAGCCGTTCGCCAACACCCGACTGGTGCACACAAAAGTTAGGTACTTTCCCTGCTAGTCGAAAGGGCCTTACGATGATCTCAATTCAACGTAACATTGAAACAGGATCATCTTTTGCGTCACGTCGATCGCTCCGACCTCGCTGACCTGAATGTATTTCTGGCTATTGCGCGTTGCGGCAGTTTCCGCCTGGCTGCCGTTGACCTGAACCTGACGACTTCCGCGGTAAGCCATGCGATGCGTCGCCTGGAGAGCCGGCTTGGTGTGAGGCTCCTGCATCGGACCAGTCGCTCGGTGGCGCTGACGGCAGCAGGTGATGATCTGTCGAAAGCCTTGCACATTGGGTTCGAGGCCATCGCCAGCGGATTATCAGCGCTCGAAGGACAACGTACAGAGCCAACAGGGCGCCTTCGTCTTAATGTTTCGAAAGATGCGGGGCAGTTACTGCTAGCATCTGTGTGGGAGGATTTTTTTGCTCGTTTCCCGCTCATCCATCTCGACATCACGGTCGATGATCGTCTCACTGATATCGTGGAAAGCGGATATGACGCCGGCATCAGATTCCTGGACCGTGTGCCGCAGGATATGATCGCCATACCTCTCACCAAACCGCTGCGCTGGGTCGTCGCTGGCGCTCCCGAGTATCTGAACCGTCACGGACGCCCTCTGAAACCCTCGGATATATATCAGCATCGGTGTATTCAGATGCGGATTGGCGATAATTCCACCTACCCTTGGGAATTCGGTAACGGTGACGAGATGATCCGGATCGAGGGCCCTGGTCCGTTACGTCTCAACGATACACAGATGGCTTTGGAAGCTGCCCGACGCGGGCTAGGGCTGGTCTATTGCCTGGAGAGGCGTATCGAAGCGGAGATCGCAGCAGGCACACTGGAAATTGTCCTCCCTGACTGGGCGTCAATGGGCGCACCATTCGCGATCTATTATTCAAATCGGCGACATCCTCCATCTGGACTGAGAGAACTGACGCACACAATTCGCATTGCCGAAAAACTTTGAGGAAAAAAATCGTCATCTGGTTCACTGAGCGTCTGAGGACGGCAGTGTGGTGGAGCAGGCATGATGCGAGGCGACCTGATTGCCGTTTCCGACCGTTATGCCAGCAAGGGAACGTAGTCCCTGCCGACTGGCTCTCCCTTGCGGGTCTCTGTCAGTTCTTGCCTCTGATGGGTGCGAAATTGCGTTGGAGAGGCACCCATTACCCGCTTGAAGGCGTTGCTGAAGGCCGCCTCCGATGCGTAGCCGACCGATTGTGCAATCATTGCAATCGTCTTTTCTCCGTCACGGAGCGCACGCTCCGCAAGGTGCATACGCCACTGTGTCACGTAGGCCAGGGGTGTGACCCCCGCTATTTCTCGAAATCGGGTTGCAAAGGCCGTGCGGGACATTCCGGCCGCTTTCGCAAGATCCGGCAGATGCCATTCCCGGGCAGGATCGTCATGAATAAGTGCCAGCGCCCGTGCGATACGCAAATCGCTTATTGCACGGAGCCATCCGGCACCGCTGTTTTCCGACCGCGAAAGATAGCCACGCAGGATCTGTAAAAACATAAGTTGGGCAAGGCCAGAACACGCAAAGCCCGATCCGGCCTCATGACCCCGGAATTCCTCTACGAGCTGGCCGATCAGCCATTGCAGTTTTTCTGCTTCCCGGCCGCCTGCCTGAAGACGGATCAATGAAGGCAGACTGTCCAAAAGAATGCGTCCACTGACGGCGTCAAGATCGACGTGCCCCCCCATGAGAAAGAAGTCGTCGCCTTCTCCGATCTGAACCACGGTCGGGGCACCGATGGGGAAAACTTCCAGCGCATCCAATGGTTGTCGTGTCAGGTCTGTACCGAGCACAAATGATTTCGGCGCTGACAGGAGAACAACGTCCCCGGCCTGAAGCGAAACGACCTTTTCACTTCCTTCAACGCGCAGGAACGCTTTCCCTCTCACAATCGTAAAAAACTTGATCTTCGAAGGCGGGGGGAACTCGAGCGCCCAGACTCCGCCTGTGACGAATCCGCCCGCTGTTGAAGCGCGTGTTTCGGCAAGCGCAAGGATCGAAGAAACAGGATCATGTGACATAACTGAACTATCACGCATGTATCATGCACGATCAAGCATTCTGCGTTCGGGAATGACGCTCTACAGTCAAGGGCTGTCAGCAGGAGACAGGTTTATGACTACGCCACAGACCCCGATCCATTCCGG
>NZ_JBXAYQ010000028.1:0-45761 GCF_057359305.1 Komagataeibacter ossonobensis
AACAAAGTTCCACCAGAACTTCTTTTCTTTACTGTCCCGGGGGTGTCGGCTTGTCAGGTGGAATGATCAAGTTCGTCGAGTTCGATCATGCCAGCTTCCCCCGTCTGGGCGGGCGGGATAACCGGCATGGCCTGTTCCGTTGCCCTGTCACCCGGATGCAGCCTGCGTACCACGCCAAAGGCGGTCATGACCGCGCAGGATCCGAACAGGACACACCCCAGCACCTGTCCCACCTGCACCCCCGCGGGACCGAATTTCATTCCGAACCAGACAAACGGAATGGTGCCCAGTGTCGCCCGACCCCAGTTGAACAGGGTGGAATAAAGTGGGAAACCCAGATTGTTGAACGCGGAATTGGCGACAAACAGCATGCCGATAAAGACATAACCGGCAATGGTCCAGTTACAGAACAGGTGGATCAGCATCGCCGCCGTACCCTGCGCCGAAAAGACCCGCACAACCATGTTCTGGGTCAGGAACAGGACAATCCATGTAATCGCCACGCATAACGCCACCAGCCACAGGGACGCCACCAGCGTGGCGCGCACCCGGTCCAGCTTTCCGGCCCCCAGGTTCTGCGACATGATCGGTCCCACCGATCCCGTCAGGGCAAAGACGAAGGCGAACGCCACCGGCACGATCCGGTCAATCGTCGCCTGTCCCGCCACGGCGGCCAGGCCAAAGCTGGCCATGGCATGGGTGACGAACACACCGCCGACGGGGGTTGCCAGATTGGTCAGGATGGCGGGCATGGCCACCTGCGCCACCAGCCGGGTGTCCGTGATGACATGGGTGCGCACCGGCAGCGCCAGCAATCCGTGACGGTGCGCGCACAGGAAACCCGCAACCGCTACAGCCAGGCGCGACAGGATGGTGCTGATCGCCGCCCCCTTCAGCCCAAGCCCCATCACCACGATCAGCAGCGGATCGGTAATGGCCGAGATCATGGCCCCCATCAGGGTCACGTTCATGGAAATGCGTGCCGCCCCGATGGCGCGCAGCAGGCCCGAACACCCCATGCCCGCCGCGATCAGCGGCAGGCCGGGTGATATGATTTCAAGGAAAAGGGTGGCCTGACGGGCTGCTTCCCCCTTTGCCCCCAGCAGCGCAAGCAGCGGTGCCGCCAGCCATGCCGTGAACATACCGATCACCAGACACACGCCGATCATGAAAATCCCGAAGGAGGACGCGACCCGCTGCGCCTGCTCCATCCTGCCTGCGCCGATCAGCCGCCCGGTAATGGCCCCGATGCCGATGGACAGGCCAATGGACACGGCAATCTGCACATAGCTGATTACGCCCGAAAACCCGATGGCCGCGGTCAGTGCGGGATCCCCCAGCCAGGAGATGTAGAAAAGGTTCAGCAGGTCAACAATGAAGACAGCCATGAGCCCGATGGCCCCGGTCCCCGCCATGACAACGACGTGGCGGACAATGTGCCCCGTGCAGAAGGCGGCTTTTGGTCGGGTTGCGGTATGTCCCCCCATTCGGGTGTCCTGTCTGCTGGCGTTCATACGGTCAGGCCAGAGCTGCCGCGATCTCTGGGTGCATGATGCGGGCCAATGAAATCTGGCACAAGAGCCATGTCATGCCTGCCTTTTCCATGTAGCCTGAAAAAATCTTGTGATGTCGTGTCTATATTGTCAGCGCATTGTGCGGTGCAAAATAAACAGAATGATTGTGCAGTGCAAAAAAAGTAAAATTTCATTTTTATTTATATTTATGTTGACCAGTTAAAATAAGCATGGCATACAGAATCACACGAAGCGATCAGGCTTCCATAAATACAAAGAACACTCGGTAAAAATACCGAAATGGATGCAACACCCCCAGTGTCAGCATTCCACTGACAGGGTCCCCCTTATAACGGGGGGACCCTGTTTTTTTTGCGTATGGCATAAAATAATGGGGTGCCATCCGTCTTTTACGTATCTTGTCGCCATTGGCTTTCTCTACCCTGTCGCTGGTTTCCACGCCTGTGGAAGCCATTCCGTTTAGGGAGGAATACCAATGTCCAGACTGACTGCGGCCGAACGCAACGCCTTGCCGGATTCAGCCTTTGCCCTGCCGGGGCGGCGTTATCCGATACCGGATGCAACCCACGCGCGTGACGCGCTGGCCCGTGCCAGTGAAATGCTGCATCGCGGTGACCTGACACAGCAGGAATACGATACCGTGGTCGCCCGTGCCCATGCCGTGCTGGAAGACGAATAGCTTCGCATGAAAAAGGGGCGCGGAAGTTTCCCTCCGCGCCCCTTCGGCGTGCTTTATGAAGCGTTCAGGCTTCAGCCCGCCTTGTCCAGTTCCGCTTCAAGCTGCGGCAGGATGGTGAACAGGTCGCCCACGATCCCGTAATCCGCCACCTGGAAAATTGGCGCTTCGGGGTCCTTGTTGACCGCAACGATGACCTTGCTGTCCTTCATCCCGGCCAGATGCTGGATCTGGCCCGAAATCCCCATGGCGATATACAGTTCCGGCGCCACGATCTTGCCGGTCTGGCCCACCTGGTATTCGTTTGAAACGAAGCCCTTGTCCACGGCCGCGCGCGATGCGCCAATGGCGGCACCCAGACGGTCGGCTAGCGGTTCCAGCAGCTTGAAGTTTTCACCGTTCAGCATGCCGTTGCCACCCGATACGACCACGCGGGCGGATTCCAGTTCGGGCCGTTCGGATTTCGACAGTTCAGTGGCGATGAAGGTCGATCCACCCGGCCCCGCGGGCAGGGTCACTTCCTCGATCGTTGCAGTGCCGCCTTCGCTTGCGACCGGGTCGAAGGAGGACGCACGGACCGTGATGATTTTCTTCGCATCCGCCGATTTGACCGTCGCCAGCGCGCTGCCGGCATAAATGGGACGGACAAAGGTGTCAGCGTCGTTGATGGCGACGATATCGGGGATCGGCTGCACATCCAGCAGGGCGGCCGTGCGCGGCAGGACGTTCTTCGCCGTGGCGGAAGACGCCGCCAGGATATGCGTGTAACCCGCCGCCAGTTCCGCCAGCAGGGCTGCTACCGGTTCCGCCAGTTCGCTGTTGCCGGTGGTGTCGGTCACCTGCAGCACCTTCTTCACGCCCGGAATGGCGGCAGCGGATTTTGCAGCGGCAGCCGCGTCCGGCCCGGTGACCAGCACATCGACATCACCCAGCCTGCTGGCCGCGGCAATGGCGGAACGCGATGCCTGGCGGATCGCCCCGCCTTCATGATCCAGATAAACGAGTACGGTCATGATCAGATCACCTTTGCTTCGTTACGCAGACGCGACACCAGTTCCGCTGCCGAGTCGAGCTTGATCCCCGCCTTGCGTTCGGGCGGCTCGGCAACCGAGACCACGCTCAGCCGCGGCGTCATGTCCACGCCCAGGTCGGCAGGCGTGATCTTTTCCATCGGCTTCTTGCGCGCCTTCATGATGTTGGGCAGCGAGGCATAGCGCGGTTCATTCAGACGCAGGTCGGCGGTGATGATGGCCGGCAGCGCCAGCTTTACGGTCTGGGATCCGCCATCAATCTCGCGCGTGACCGTGACAGCGCCGTCAGCCACGTCCACCTTGGATGCAAAGGTGGCCTGCGGGCGGCCCAGCAGCCCGGCCAGCATCTGCCCGGTGGCGTTCATGTCATCATCAATGGCCTGCTTGCCAAGAATGACCAGGTCGGGCTTTTCCTTTTCCACCAGTGCTTTGAGCACCTTGGCCACCGATAGCGGCTCGGTCACCACATCGGTTTCCACCAGGATGGAACGGTCGGCGCCCATGGCCATGGCCGTGCGCAGCGTGTCCTGCGCCTTGGGCTCACCAATCGAAACCGCGATGATTTCGCTCACCACGCCTTTTTCCTTCAGGCGTACGGCTTCCTCGACCGCGATTTCATCAAACGGATTCATGGACATCTTGACGCCGGCGGTTTCAACACCGGAACCATCGGCTTTCACTCGCGGCTTGATGTTGTAATCAATCACGCGCTTAACGGGTACAAGAACCTTCATTGCATATTTGCCTGTCTGTCTTCGGATAAGGGCAATCGGTGTGGCGGACTACATACCGTACCCGCCGCATGATTACATCCCGCCGGGATAGTTCGGACCGCCTGCCCCCTCCGGCGTGACCCAGTCGATGTTCTGGGCGGGGTCCTTGATGTCGCATGTCTTGCAGTGGACGCAGTTCTGCGAATTGATCTGCAGATGCGGGTCCGTGGCCTCATCCGCCACTTCATACACGGCTGCCGGGCAGTACCGGCTTTCGGGCGCGCGGAAGACATCCCAGTTCACCGTCTTCCACAGCGACATGTTGCGGACCTTCAGGTGGACCGGCTGGTCTTCTTCATGGTTGGTGTTGGACAGGAATACCGATGACAGGCGATCGAACGTGATCTTGCCATCGGGCTTGGGGTAAGTGATCTTTTCCGAAATCGAGGCCGGTTCCAGCACTTCGTTGTCGCTGTGGCGCGTATGCAGCGTCCATGGCGCGCGCCCGCGCAGCAGCATGGCGTCGATACCGGAATACAGCGCGCCGCCCTTCATGCCGAATTTGGCGAAGGCGGGGCGGATGTTGCGCACCGAACGCAGTTCCGTCCACAGCCAGGAATCCCGGATGCGGCGGGTATAGGATCCCGGTTCCACCCGGTCTGTCGCCAGCGCTTCCGCCACGGCTTCCGCCGCCAGCATGCCCGACTTCATGGCCGTGTGGGTGCCCTTGATCTTGGGCACGTTCAGGAAGCCCGCCGTATCGCCAATCAGCGCCCCGCCGGGAAAGGTCAGGCGTGGGATCGACTGGATCCCCCCCTCGGACAGCGCACGCGCGCCATAGGCGATGCGACGTCCGCCCTCGAAATACGGGCGGAAGGCCGGATGCAGCTTCACGCGTTGCATTTCATCGAATGGTGACAGCCAGGTGTTGGGATAATCCAGCCCCGTGACAAAGCCGTAGGACACCAGGTTGTCCCCGAAATGGTACATCCACGCGCCGCCATAGGTCCGGTCATCCAGTGGCCAGCCAAAGCTGTGCTGCACCAGGCCGGGACGATGCATTTCCTTGGGGATTTCCCACAGTTCCTTGATCCCCAGCCCGTAGGTCTGCGGGTCCACGCCCTTGCGCAGGTTATACATCGCCGTGACCTGCTTGGTCAGCGATCCACGGCAGCCTTCGGCAAACAGGGTGTATTTCGCGCGCAGTTCCATGCCCGGCGCGTAATTGTCGCCCGGCTGGCCATCGCGACCGATCCCCATGTCACCCGTGGCGACACCGGTCACCCGGCCGCTGTCATCCACCAGCACTTCCGCACCGGCAAAACCGGGATAGATTTCGACCCCCAGTTCCTCGGCCCGGCCCGCAAGCCAGCGGCAGAAATCGCCCAGGCTTACGATATGGTTGCCGTGGTTGCTCATATGCGGCATCACGCGGTCAAGGAACGGGATTTCAAGGCTGCCCTTCTGTGTCAGGTAGAGCATCTGCTCCTCTGTCACGGGGGTGTTCAGCGGGGCCCCTTCCTCGCGCCAGTGTGGCAGGAGTTCCTCCAGCGCGCGCGGTTCGATCACGGCGCCGGACAGGATATGGGCGCCAATCTCGCTGCCTTTTTCAATCAGGCAGACGCTGGCATCGGGTGCGACCTGTCGCAGCCGGATTGCCGCAGCCAAGCCCGATGGGCCGCCGCCGACAATAACGACATCAAATTCCATAGTCTCGCGCGGGGTCTCGCTCATACCTCTGTTGTCCTCTTGCGTCATGACCGGGATGACATGGGATGAATGGGATTACATTTTATAACTGTGCTTCCTAGAACCGTTTGGGGCACGAATAAAGGCTTGTTGCGCATTCCGTGCCCTACGGGCGTGCAATGGGGGTGCGTTTACACCGCCTGTATCCTACGGGCCAGTTCTTCCGTCGCCCGCCATTCGGGGCCAACGTAATTGACGATCAGTGTCCTGCGGGTGGCTGCCAGCGGGCGGGGGACGAAGCCGTGCCATGAATGCGCGGACGGAATGAACAGCAGCCCCGAATTGAACAGGCCCGAAGCCCGCGCAACCGGATCGCCCTGCGGTGTCATGAGGTCCGTTCCCCATTGTGCCGCCTGTGCCCCCATGGACAGCGGGACCAGCAGCGTCAGCCGCTTGGCCCCGATATCGGTATGGGGTTCCAGCCAGAACCCATCCGTATCAAGGCATAGTTCAAGCCGCAGGGTCGCGTTTTCAAGGTGTGCGCCGCATATGTCGGTAAAGGCGGCACGGGTCTGGGTATTGTCAAACAGGGCTGCCAGTTGCGCCAGCGCTGTGTTGGCCGCCTGCAGGGCCGGGGTGATGAACAGCCGGTGTCCGTTGCGTCCCGCCCGCTGTCCACCACTGTCACCCCCCATGAAATGGGGATCCGGGACCCATGCCATCAGTGCGGCAGCCACCGGGGCCGGCAGCACATCATACAGTTGCCAGTGCGGAAAGGGCCGTGGCGTGACCGGTGTGGTGGCAAGGGCCGCGATGACGCAATTCGTTTCCATGAACGGGGATTCTGCTGCTTGGGCTATTTTGCCACGGGGGATTGCGGCCTGTGGTTACAGGGCGCTGGCGTGGCGGGTGGCGCTGTCGGCCGTCAGGTAACGGTCAAAGACAGCCGCGACGTGGCGTACGAAACTACGCCCCTTTTCCGTGACCTGCACCTGCTGGCCCGCAATGTGGACCAGTCCGTCCGCCACCATGGGGGCAAGACGGGACAGTTCGGGGACAAAATGGCTGTCAGGCAGGTGGTGCTGCGCACAGACCTGTCCCAGATTGACCTGCATGTCGCACATCACCTGTTCTATGATCGCAGCGCGGACATGATCGTCCGGTCCCAGGCGCACCCCACGCACGACGGGCAGCGTATCCGCATTTGCGGCCATAAGCCGGGCATAGGCGGCGGATGACGCCGCATTCTGTGTCATGCCGCCGGGCAGCGAGGAAATGGCCGATGCCCCGATCCCGATCAGGTTCGGCGCGCTGTCGGTGGTATAGCCCTGGAAATTGCGGTGCAGTGTGCCCGTGGCCAGGGCGCGGGCCATGCTGTCACGCGGGCTGACGTAATGATCCAGTCCGACAGGCAGGAACCCTTCGTCACGCAGGACCGCGTCAATCGCCGCGCGCTGGTCGATGCGTGCCTGCGGGCCGGGCAGGTCGCCCACCGGCATCAGGGTCTGGCGCTTCTGCTTCCAAGGCACATGCGCGTAACCAAAGACCGCCAGCCGGTCCGGGCGCAGGCTGGCCACCGCGCGCGCCGTCCGCGCCACGCCCGCCGTATCCTGCCGTGGCAGGCCATAGATCAGGTCGATGTTGATGGAGTCGACCCCCGCCGCCCGCAGGGCGTTCAGGCAGTCGCTGGTCTGTTCCCAACTCTGGATCCGGCCACAGGCATCCTGTACGTCCGCATCAAGATCCTGCACGCCCATGCTGGCGCGGTTGAACCCGAGTTCATGCAGCAGGGCCGGGTAGTCGGACGGAAGGTGGCGGGGATCGACTTCGATGCTGATTTCAGCATCCGGGGCAATGTCGAAATCCCGGCGGATGGCCTGCATCACGCGGCGCATGGCGCTGCCCGGCAGGGTCGTGGGCGTGCCGCCACCCCATTGCAGGTGAGTAACGCGGCGACTGGGGCCGATCAGGGCGATGATGCGGCGCAGTTCCTCATGCAGCAGGGCGGCATAGGCGGCCCGGGCATCCGCATTGCGCAGCACGGCGGTATTGCACCCGCAGAACCGGCACAGCGTGTCACAGAAGGGAACATGCAGGTACAGGGAAACCGGCTGGTCCGCCGGGAGGGAGGACAGCCATGTGCGGCTGTCTTCCGGCCCCACCGCATCACTGAACTGCGCTGCGGTGGGGTAGCTGGTATAACGCGGCAGGTTGCCCCCATAACGGGAAAGCAGGGAACTGTCCGCCGCGTTCATGCCATTAGAACCGGTAGGCGATACCGGCGGAAACGACGGTCGGGTCCAGCGAGTCGTGGGCCGTGACATGCACGCTTTCGCTGGAGTTTTCAGCCCATGCATGCATGCGCACGAACATCTGCTTCACGTCGAAGTTGAAGAACCAGTTGCCAACCAGCTGGTAATCCACACCGGCATTGATGGACGGGCCACCGGTGAAGCCGGAGTTAAGCTTGCTGGTCAGGCCGTTGTTCGCAGCACTCATGTTGTGGAACCACATGAACGTGCCGCCAACACCCACATACGGGTTCAGGCGCTTGTGCGGACGGAAATGCCACGCGACGGTTACCGTCGGCGGCAGCACCCATGCGCTGCCCACGTCAAGCTTGCCGCCCACGGCGCCGCCTTCAGCCGCCACTTCATGACGGGTGCTGGTCGCGATCAGGTCCAGCGAGATGTTGTCGGTCACGAAGTATTCGAACGTCAGTTCCGGCATGACCTGGTTGGTGGTCTTGATCCGGGTGCCAGCCAGCGGCGCGCCGTTGGCCCAGACGCGGCTGTCGCGATCTTCCGGCAGCACGCCAACGGCGGACAGGCGGATCATGAAGTCACCCTTGCCCAGGCCGATCTTGGTGGTGGAGCAGGTCTGGAAGATACCGCAGTGACCCTTGGGCTGTGCCACGGGTACGGGCTGCGCCAGCGGTGCGTTGACGTAGGTGGAGGGCGCTGTCGTCTGCGCATGGACCGCGACGGGGGCCAGTGCCGTGGCGCCCAGTGCAGCCGACATGGCGAGTTTACGGATGTTCTTCATCGTGAGCAGACCCTAGTTTATTCCGGCTGGCGTGCAGGCGGGATCGTTAAGAATGTTCAATTTGATTTGTCAGGTGCAGAAATCACGCCCACCTAACATTCGGCTTTGATGTGAATCAATCAGGATGGATGAAGTATTTCCTTATTAGGGTCCAGCCTGACTGTTCTTTCGGTAATGTGGCTTGTTGAACACAGTTTCCGGACCGGGCTGTCCTGATTTAGCACCCGGTTACTATGAGAAAACGTACGAATTGCATCACACCCCATTTCCCGTGCCAGCGTTTCCATGGCGGGCAGCAGCGCATCAATGATCGTCTGCTGTTGGGTATAGGACAGGGTCAGGATGTAATCCGCCGTCAGCGTGTCGCCCGAATACAGGTCGAACCCGCGGCGGAAGGTGGCCATGGCGCATGGCGGCCGGCCGGGGCCGTAATGGGCGACCAGGATGCCCTCATGCACGCGGGTCCCCGACCGCGTCATCCTGCGTCCGATGCGTATCCAGTCCCGCAGCGAGATATGCGGCAGCGATATCCGGATCAGGGGATAAAGGAGCGGCACATCTGTTCGGTCCAGTCGTCGGACCATGGGCGGGGGGACGGCCTGCACGCGTCGGATTTTCCTCAAGGCTTGGGGATTTTTTCTATGATACGTGTCTGTTTACCTGATATTTCCCGGCGGGACGCATTGATTTACATCAAACCATCCGCCATACTCGGCGCTCTTGGCAAATGCATTAGTGTATTTCTAGGGAGCCAGGCATGTCCGGTTACTTCGGCGCCGGAACGCAGGCGCCTGAAAGTGATTAGGAATAATTATGTCGGATATGCCTTCGTGTCAGTTTGAATCGAGGCCTCGGCGTATCGTCATCGGCGCGGGTGGTGCACAGACCGATTTCTGCACGACGTGCAGCGTCCGCCCCACCAGCGTATGCAGCGTGATCGGGCCGGATGACATTTCCCGCCTGTCGGACGCGGCGGTGGAAACCATCATTCCCCCCGGTCGTGGCTTTATCGAGGAAGGCGCCCCGGCGACCGACTTTTTCAATGTCACATCCGGCACGGTCAAGCTGTTCAAGGCGCTGCCCGATGGACGGCGCCAGATCACGGGTTTCGCCTCGCCGGGGCATTTCCTTGGCCTTGCGGTATCGGACAATTACGCCTTTGGCGCGGAAGCGGTGGATACGGTGCGGGTATGCCGTTTTTCACGCGACAAGATGGCCGACCTGCTGGACGATTTCCCCAAGCTGGAACGCCGACTGCTGGAAGAGGCGTCCAATGAACTGGTCGCAGCCCAGAACCAGATGCTGCTGCTGGGGCGCAAGACCGCGCGTGAACGCGTGGCCAGCTTCCTGCTGGACCAGATGCATGCAAGCCAGCTGCCCGGGCAGGAAGGTAATGGCGGTCGCCTGCACCTGCCCATGACGCGGGGTGATATTGCCGACTACCTTGGCCTGACCATCGAAACCGTCAGCCGCACGCTGAGCTGGATGCGCAGCCAGGGCATGATCGAAGTGGGCAAGGGCTATGCCATCACCATCCTGTCGGTGGCGAAGCTTGATGTGCTGGCCGCGGGCAATACCTAATCATCGTGTTCCGTCGGCCTGTCATCGGACAGGTCGGATGTATCCGTAAAGAGCGGTTTGGGTGGGGTGGTGCGTGCCGGCCCCCCCACGATGTGGCCGATCGGGGTCAGGATCTCCACATGGTCACAGATGATCTTGAACACCGCCAGCAGGGGCACCGACAGGAACGCCCCGAAAATACCCCACAGCCAGTCCCAGAACATCAGTGACGCCATGACCAGAACCGGGTTGAGCGTGAAACGCCGCGCCAGCACCATGGGGGTGATCGTTTCACCTTCCGTCAGGTGGATGCACAGATAGATGGCGGGTGGCAGCAGCGCCTGCCACGCGGACGGGTAAATGAACAGCCCTACGAGAAAATAGATGATGATCCCCATCATCGGCCCGATAATGGGAATGTAGTTCAGCAGGAACGCCATGACCCCCCACAGCAGCGGGTTGGGCATGCCCAGCAGCCAGCACTGCACCATGTTCACCAGCCCGACCAGGCTGTTGATGATGGTGATGGTGGCCAGGTACTGCGAGACATTGCGTTCGATCTGATAGGCGATCTGTACCGTGCGACGCTTGTCGGCAAAGGTGGGCATGATCTCCACAAAGCGGCGCAGCAGGCTGTCCCCCTGCGCCAGCAGGAAGAACAGCATCAGGATCATGGTGAAGAACTGGCCCATGAATGCCTGCGTGCCCAGCAGGATGGAGGAACTGAACCGGTCCAGCCCGCCCCCCCCGGGGTTCGAGACCACAATCACATGCCCGTCGGGCGTATCGGTCACGGATGTCGGGTGGTCCACATGGCCGCCCGCAATGGTCATGAAATTGTGGATGCGGTCGGATGCGCTGTTCATCAGCTGGAACGGACCGCGCAGGAAGGCCAGCCGTTCCTGTAGCGTATTGATCGCCTCGGGCGCGCGTTCCAGCCAGCCGGTGGCGGGCACGGAAATGGCGGTGCCCACCGCGCCGACAACACCGAATACACACAGGATCAGGCACAGTGCCGCCAGCGGCTTGGGCAGATGCAGGCGCGTATGCAGGAAGCGCAGCGGCGTGGACAGCAGCAGGTTCACCACCAGCGCGAGGATCATGGGCAGGATGATGGCGGATGCGAAATACAGGGTATAGAAAACCGCCAGTACACTCAGCAGCAGCAGGCAGGCGGTGCGTGTGTCGATGCGGCTGTGGCGCATGACCTCGATGGCACGCTGCTGCTGTATCTGTTCATAAGAGGGCTGTGGTGGGGTTGGCTCTGTCTCGGGCGGCATCAATCAGGTCCTGAGGTCGTGCTGGCGTGGCCCCAACGGGGTTTGGCGTTCCTGTGCCCGCTTCATTCGTATCGTACCAATCCGTTCCTTATGGCGGCATATGGAAGGCAGGACCAAGGTTTTTGGCACATTCCCGCTACGCAACCATTGCAGGGGGAGGCTGCACGTACACGGTAACGTGAATTTTTGGGACCCATATGGCGGAAGACGGCACTTGAAAGCACGATTGGACAGGGCTCAAATACCTCAACACGGAGGCTGCGGCCTTCTGGCACCATAAACCAATGGAGAGTCCCATGGCCTGGAATACCCCCAAGATCGTTGAAGTCCCCCTGGGCGCCGAGATCAACAGCTACGTCTGCGGCGAAAAGAAGTAAGGAACATCGCCGCCTGTCTCGCACAGGCGGCGATTTTCTTTTACAGTCTGCGTCCATGATCGACATTATCGTTCTCGGCGCGGCGGCGGGTGGCGGATTTCCGCAATGGAATTCCAATGCTCCCGGTTGCAGGCGGGCCAGGGCCGGCGATCCGGCAGCCCTGCCCCGCACACAGGCTTCCATTGCCATAAGTGGGAATGGAAAGAACTGGTTCGTGGTCAACGCTTCCCCTGACCTGCGGACCCAGATAAACCAGACACCTGCCCTGCACCCAAGCGAAGGCCTGCGTTCAACGCCCATCGCCGGTGTCATCCTGACGGGTGGTGAGGTGGATACCATTACCGGGCTGCTCACCCTGCGTGAACGCCAGCCCTTTACCCTGCTGGCCACGCCAGAAGTGCTGTCCATGCTGGATGCCAATCCCATTTTTGAAGCCCTGAACCGCGCGGTCGTAACCCGCACGCCCATGGGACTCGACACGCCACTGGCGCTGAAGCTGACCGATGGCACCCCCGCGGGCCTGACCATCGTGCCGTTCGCGGTGCCGGGCAAGGTGCCGCTTTATGCCGAATCCGGGCCTGATCCGGCTGCAATCTGTGAAAATGGTGAAACGGTCGGGCTGGAAATATCCGACGGCAAACATCGTGTCTGTTTCGTGCCGGGCTGTGCGCGCATGACCGATAACCTGCGGGTGCGCCTGCGTGGGGCGGATGCTGTGTTCTTTGACGGCACGCTGTGGGTGGATGACGAAATGGTGCGCGCGGGCCTGGGTGAAAAGACCGGCCGCCGCATGGGTCACATGTCCATGGATGGCATGGACGGCACCATCGCCGCCCTGCGTGACCTGGGCATCAAACGCAGGATTTTCATACACATCAACAATTCCAACCCCGTTCTGCTGGCGGATTCGCCCGAACGCGCCGCCGTCGAGGCGGCGGGGTGGGAAATCTCCCATGACGGGATGAGGATTACGGCATGAGCGGAAAACTGCTTTCCCCCGATGAACTTGAAACCGCACTGCGCGCCATCGGGGCGGAACGCTACCATAACTTGCACCCCTTCCATCGTGCCCTGCACGACGGCAGGCTCAACCGTGCGCAGGTGCAGGCCTGGGCGCTGAACCGCTATTATTATCAGGCCAGCATTCCGGCCAAGGACGCAACCCTGCTGGCCCGCCTGCCCACGGCGGAACTGCGGCGCGAATGGCGCAGGCGGCTGGTGGACCATGATGGTGATGCACCAGGCACCGGCGGTGTGGCGCGCTGGCTCAAGCTGACCGACGGGCTGGGGCTGGACCGCGCCTACGTGGAGTCGCTGGAGGGGCTGCTGCCCGCCACCCGTTTCGCGGTGGATGCCTATGTAGCCTTCGTGCGCGACCGTTCCATCCTGGAAGCCATTGCCTCGTCCCTGACCGAACTGTTCTCACCCACCATCATAAGCGAGCGCGTGGCTGGCATGCTGCGGCATTATGACTTCATTACGCCTGAGACGCTGGCCTATTTCCAACCGCGCCTGACACAGGCCCCGCGGGATTCCGATTTCGCGCTTGGTTACGTGAAAGAACATGCCCGCACACCCGAACAGCAGAAAGCGGTGCTGGATGCGCTAAAGTTCAAGTGCGGCGTCCTGTGGGCCATGCTGGATGAACTGGAATATGCCTACGTCAATCCTGCCCGTATTCCCCCCGGCGCCTTCCGTCCGGATGCGGCATGACCACCACGGACCTGACAGACGACAGTATCATCCGTTTCGTGCGCGGGGTCCGGCTGCAGCATGACCGCGTGCGCGAACGGTGGATCATACAGGCCCCGGAACGGGCCTTCATACCTGATCCCATTGCAGCCGAGGTGCTGAAACTGGTCGATGGCACCCGCACGCTGGGCCAGATCGTGTCCGAACTGGCCACCCGGTTTGCCGCCCCGGTTGATGTGATCGGTCACGATGTCCATGTCATGGTCAGTGACCTTATTACCCGGCAGGTGCTGGTGGCATGACAGAAACCATTCTTTCCCCCATGAGCCTTCTGGCGGAACTGACGCATCGCTGCCCGTTGCAGTGTCCGTACTGTTCCAACCCGATCGCACTTGAACCCCGCCGTAATGAACTGTCCACGCAGGACTGGATCAGCGTGCTGGACCAGGCTGCCGAAATGGGCGTGCTGCAGGTCCATTTCTCCGGCGGGGAACCCATGAGCCGCCCGGACCTGCCGGACCTGATCCGGCATGCGGTGGGGCTGGGGCTGTACACCAACCTCATCACCTCTGGCGTGCTGCTGAACGAAAAGACGTTTCCGGCACTGGTGGAAGCCGGGCTGGACCATGTCCAGCTGTCCTTTCAGGATATCGACACCGCCAATGCCGAACATGTGGGCGGTATGAAGGGTGCCCAGACACGCAAGATGGAAGCGGCAAGGCTGGTGGTGGCGGATGGCATGCCGCTGACGCTGAATTTCGTTATTTACCGCGAAAACGCCGCCCGCGTGCCGCAGATGCTCGAAGCCGCGGTGGAAATGGGTGCCCGCCGGGTCGAGATCGCGCATACGCAGTATTATGGCTGGGGGCTGGCCAATCGCGCGGCCCTCATGCCCACGGCGCAGCAGCTTGAACAGACCACGCAGGCCGTGGAGGCCGCGCGTGAAAAATACACGGGCCGCCTGGCCATAGATTACGTGACGCCGGATTATTATGCCGACCGTCCCAAGCCGTGCATGGGGGGCTGGGGACGCCGGTTCATCAATATCTCCCCGTCCGGCCGGGTGCTGCCCTGTCATGCGGCCGAAACGATCCCCAATGTCGCCTTTCCCGATGTGCGGCACGATACGCTGGCGCATATCTGGCGCGATTCCCCGCTATTCACCATGTTCCGTGGCACGGACTGGATGCCGCAGCCCTGCCGTAGCTGTGACCAGCGGGAAAAGGACTGGGGTGGCTGCCGTTGTCAGGCGCTGGCGCTGGCAGGGGATGCTGCGGCGACCGATCCCGTCTGCAGCCGCGCGCCCGACCATGAACGGGTTGTCAGGGTGCTGGAAACCCTGCCTGCCGACCCGCCACCCTTCCGGTATCGTCGTTACACGCGTGCTACGGATGAGGTCGGCTGACCTCCGCCTTTACATCTACCCGCGGCAGGCAGATCACGAAGCGCGCACCCAGTATGTGACCATCGGCATCAATACGGTTTTCCGCACTGATGTTACCGCGCAGGGCTTCGATGATCTGCTTGCTTATGGACAGGCCAAGGCCTGAATGCTGCCCGAAATTCTCGCTGCTGGGACGTTCGGAATAAAAACGGTCAAAAATGTTGTCCAGCTTGGCCTGCGGAATGCCAGGGCCGTCATCACTGACCGCGATTTCCACCATGCTGCCCGCCGGTACCGCGCTGAGCAGGATCTTGCCATCGGGTGGGGAGAAGGAAATCGCGTTGCCGATCAGGTTGCGCAGCACCTGCACCAGCCTGTCTTCCACCGCAAGGACGGTCAGCCGCCGTTCGGGACTATCGCCACTGCTGGCCACGGCCATGTAGGGCTGTCCCGGCTGGCGGGTCGCTTGGTGTATTTCCGTCAGTACCGACAGCAATGGCACGATGGCAATCGGTTCGGCCCGGGCGCGCGACAGTTCCGCATCCACGCGGCTGGCGTCGGAAATATCGGTAATCAGGCGGTCAAGCCTGCGCACGTCGTCATTGATGATCGACAGCAGGCGTCGCTGGCGTTCGGGATCGTCGATGCGCAGCAGGCTTTCAATGGCCGAGCGGATGGAGGACAGCGGGTTCTTGATTTCATGGCTGACATCGGCCGCAAACCGTTCGATGGCGTCCATGCGGGCCCATAGCGCGCTGGCGCTGTCCTGCAGCGCGCGGGCGACTTCCCCGATTTCATCGCGTCGCGCCAGCAGGCGTTCGGGCACCATGTCCGTCCGGTTGGAGGATTCGCGCATGGTATGGGCCGACGCCGCCAGCCGCAGCAGCGGGCGTGCAATGGTCAGCGACAGGTACCATGACAGCAGGATGGTCAGCGCCAGCGCCATGAGGAACAGCGACAGGATGGATGACCGCACGGCAAACAGCGAACGGTCCACGTCGCGCGCTTCACGCGTAAGCTGGATGATGCCCACCGTCGTCCGCCCGTCATGCATGACGGGTTCGGCCACCGTGACCATAAGCTGGTGGTTGGCGTTGCGGCGGATATAGGGCGGAATTTCCATGACCCGTGTGCCATCGGGCTGGGTCACGGGCTGGATTGAGGGATCGGAATCCGGCGTGTCCAGCGTCATGATCCGCTCACCCGACAGGGTGGGCAGTTGCGCCAGCAGCCAGTTGTACAGCCGTTCGCCCATGTTGACCGATGGGGGGTACAGGGGCGAATGCTCGTCCTCTTCCGCCGGTGGCGGGGCCTGCCTGCCCGCATCGCCATGGTGGTCGGCCTGTTCCACGCGGCTGTCGGCCACGACCTGTCCGTCTGGGGCGAACAGGCGGGCATGCGCGCTGGGGCTTGGTTCCGTCAGGCGCAGCAGCAGCGGGCGGGCAAGCGTGGGTTCCAGCGTGACATCACGGCGGGAAATGATGACGGCGCTCTGTCCCAGCGCGCCGGCATAGATCCGCGCCTGTTCACGCAGTGCCGAGACCTCGGCTTCCAGCAGGCTGTTCTGGAACTGCGTCAGGTACAGCAGCGTCAGCGCCAGCAGTCCCAGCGGAAGCGTATTGACCAGCAGGATGCGCCGCATGAGCGGCGAGACCAGACGCGTACGGTATTCCATGAATTCCGCGACCGCGTTCCTGCCCTCCCCGCTCCACCGGCGCGGGATCAGGCGGCGCAGTCGGGGCGGTACTGCAGATGTAAGGGAAAGAACGGGATGCGGCATCCGGCTGTATCATTCTTCCTTGTAGCGGTAGCCGATCCCGTACAGGGTCTCGATCTGGTTGAATTCCTCATCCACCTGGCGGAATTTCTTGCGCACGCGCTTGATGTGGCTGTCAATCGTACGGTCATCGACATAGATGTTCTCGCCATATGCCGCATCGATCAGCTGGTCGCGCGACTTGACCAGCCCCGGGCGCGCCGCCAGCGCCTTGACCAGCAGGAATTCGGTCACCGTAAGCTGGATGTCACGCCCGTGCCACAGGCACTGGTGGCGTGTTTCGTCCAGCGACAGCCCGCCGCGCACCATGGTGCCGGTGGGGCTGACCCCCGCGGCCTCGCTGCGGCTGACTTCGTTGCGGCGCAGCAGCGCGCGGATGCGTTCCAGCAGCAGGCGCTGGGAAAAGGGCTTGGTGATGTAGTCATCCGCCCCCAGCCGCAGGCCCATGAGCTGGTCTACTTCCTCATCCTTGGATGACAGGAAGATCACCGGCAGCTGCGAACGCGCGCGCAGGCGCTGGAGCAGTTCCATCCCGTCCATGCGCGGCATCTTGATATCCAGCACCGCCAGATCCGCCGGGCGTGACGACAGACCGTGCAGCGCGCTTTCGCCATCGGTATAGGTGCGGACAATGAATCCCTCCGCCTCCAGTGTCATCTGCACGGAGGTCAGGATGTTCCTGTCATCGTCAACCAGCACGATCGTCTGTTTCGTTGGCTCCATGGGGGCTCTCTTTTCGCTCCTCTGCCGATGGGGGCATGTCTGCCGGTCCCTTGTCCGGCGCACGTATGTACCATAGCGTCATATCCGCCCGCATGTCATGAGGGGATGCGGGCATCCTGCTTCACTGGAACGCCGCTGGCGTTCCGGCTGTTCCGTCGGATCAGGACAAGTTGCGCAAAAACGGCATGCCTGCCGGGAACGCAATGCCTTGTCCATTGGCCAGCCGTTACCTACTTGTAAGAGCATGAGCGAGAACACAGACCCCAACCCCTTTGCCAATGCCGCAACCGGCGACGGCACACCCAATCCCGCGACTGGTGAGCATTCCGGCCATGCGCCGGAGGCCGAAGCCGGGCACGACGCAGTCGATCCGCGCGTGGCCGAACTGGAGGCCGAGGTCGCGACCCTGCGTGACAAATGGGTCCGCGCGGAAGCCGAGACCCAGAACGTCCGCAACCGCGCCAAGCGTGAGGTGGAAGACGCCCGGCAGTACGCCGTGCAGAAATTCGCCAAGGATGTGGTCGAGGCGGCTGACAACCTCAAGCGCGCGGTGGCCAGCCTGCCCCAGCCCACCGAGGGCGAGGACAGCATCCTGACCCGCATGCGCGAAGGGATCGAAAGCACCGAGCGGTCGTTCATCGGCATCCTGGAACGCAATGGCATCAAGGCGGAAGACGCGAAGGGCAAGCCCTTTGACGCCAACCACCATCAGGCCATGGCGGAACAGCACAGCGACGAACACGCGCATGGCACCGTGATGGAGGCATGGACCCCCGCATGGACGCTGCACGGGCGGCTGCTCAAGCCGGCCATGGTTGTCGTGTCAAAGGGACCGGCGCAGGCAGGGTGAAATCGTTTCCGCGCACGCCTTCAGGCCCTTGAAAGCTGCGCGGGGGCTGCCTACATCGGATGGTAACAGCGGTGTTGCCGGGTGGATGTGAAAACAGACAGTCCATCCCATCACCGGACGATATGAAAGAAAGGGTCTGTCCCGATGCTTCGGGTCAGGACAGGCCGCTGAAAAGGAGAGTATCTGAATGAGCAAGGTTATCGGTATCGACCTTGGTACGACCAATTCCTGCGTTGCCGTGCGCGAAGGCGACGAGACGCGGGTTATCGAGAACAGCGAAGGCGCACGCACCACGCCGTCCATGGTTGCGTTCACCGACAACGGCGAAATGCTGGTCGGTCAGGCAGCGAAGCGCCAGGCGGTCACCAACCCGTCCAACACCCTGTATGCGGTCAAGCGCCTGATCGGCCGCCGTTATGACGACCCCACCGTGGCGAAGGACAAGGAACTGGTCCCCTATGCCATCGTGAAGGGTGACAACGGCGATGCATGGGTCGAGGCACAGGGCAAGAAATACGCCCCCGCGCAGATTTCCGCCTTCATCCTGGGCAAGATGAAGGAAACCGCCGAATCCTATCTGGGTGAAAAGGTTACGCAGGCCGTCATTACGGTGCCCGCGTACTTCAACGACGCACAGCGTCAGGCCACCAAGGATGCCGGCCGTATCGCCGGTCTGGAAGTCCTGCGCATCATCAACGAACCGACGGCTGCCGCACTGGCCTATGGCCTGCAGAAGAAGAACGGCGGCACGGTTGCGGTCTATGACCTTGGCGGTGGCACGTTCGACGTGTCCGTCCTCGAGATCTCCGACGGCGTGATCGAGGTGAAGTCCACCAACGGTGACACGTTCCTCGGCGGTGAAGACTTTGACGCCCGAATCATCGGCTTCCTGGCTGATGAGTTCAAGCGTGAGCAGGGCATCGACCTGCGTCAGGACAAGCTGGCCCTGCAGCGCCTGAAGGAAGCGGCCGAAAAGGCAAAGATCGAGCTGTCCTCCTCCAAGGAAACCGAGATCAACCTGCCGTTCATCACCGCTGATGCATCCGGTCCGAAGCACCTTGTGGTCAAGCTGACCCGTGCGAAGCTGGAAAGCCTGGTGGACGACCTGATCCAGCGCACGCTGGAACCCTGCCGCGCCGCAATGAAGGACGCGTCGGTTTCCGCGGGTGAGATTGATGAAGTCATCCTGGTCGGCGGCATGACCCGTATGCCCAAGGTGATCGAGGCCGTTAAGGAGTTCTTCGGCAAGGAACCCGCCCGCAACGTGAACCCCGACGAAGTGGTCGCCATTGGCGCCGCGGTTCAGGGCGCGGTGCTGCAGGGTGACGTCAAGGACGTGCTGCTGCTCGACGTGACGCCGCTGTCGCTGGGTATCGAGACGCTGGGTGGCGTGTTCACCCGCCTGATCGACCGCAACACGACGATCCCGACGAAGAAGAGCCAGACCTTCTCGACCGCGGAAGACAACCAGAACGCCGTGACCATCAAGGTCTATCAGGGCGAGCGTGAAATGGCGGCTGACAACAAGCTGCTGGGCACATTCGACCTGACCGGTATCGCCCCCGCACCGCGTGGTGTGCCGCAGATCGAGGTAACCTTCGACATTGACGCCAACGGCATCGTGTCTGTCTCGGCCAAGGACAAGGCGACCGGCAAGGAACAGCAGATCAAGATCCAGGCTTCTGGTGGTCTGTCCGAGTCCGACATCGAAAAGATGGTGAAGGACGCCGAAGCCAACGCCGCCGCCGACAAGGTGAAGAAGGAACAGGTCGAGGCCCGTAACCAGGCCGAAGGTCTGACCCACCAGGTCGAAAAGTCCCTGAGTGAAGCAGGCGACAAGGTCCCGGCGGCTGACAAGACCGAAGCGGAAGCAGCGATTGCCGACGTGCGCAAGGCACTGGAAGGTACCGATGCCGAAGCCCTGAAGACGGCGACTGATCGCCTGACGCAGGTTGCCATGAAGGTTGGTGAAGCCGTCTACAAGGCAGGCCAGGCCGAAGGCGCACCGGGTGCTGCTGGTGCCGCACCGGGCGGCGCACCGAAGGACGAAAAGGTTGTCGACGCCGACTTCGAAGACGTGGACGACTCCAAGAAGTCCTGATCGCCGCAAGGCGTCATACAGGCTCCGGAATGGGGGCGGACCTTCGGGTCCGCCCGACCTTTCCACCAGGGTGGCGCCCGTGCTTCTGTGAAGACGGGCGCTTTTCATATTCTGCCCAGCAACACTATTCTGGAACGCGAAGATCGTGCCGCGAGGATACCGGGCGAGCGCGTTTGCTAGAGGACCCACATGGCCACCAAGATAGATTATTACGCAGTCCTTGAAGTTTCTCGCGATGCTAATGGTGACGAGATCAAGCGGGCGTATCGCAAGCTGGCCATGAAGTACCATCCCGACCGGAACCCCGGGGATACGGATGCGGAAAACAGGTTCAAGGAAATCAACGAAGCCTACGACGTGCTGAAGGATGACCAGAAGCGCGCGGCCTATGACCGGTTCGGCCATGCGGCGTTCGAGGGCGGCGGCCCCGGTGCTGGCGGCTTCGACTTCGGCGGTGGTGGCCTGGGTGACATCTTTGAACAGATGTTTGGCGACATGATGGGCGGCCGGCGTGGTGGCCGCCGTTCGGGCGCCGACCTGCAGGTGCAGGTCACCATTACCTTTGCCGAAGCCTTTGCCGGCGTTAAGAAAAAGATCACCGTTCCCACCCGTGTCACCTGCGAAAGCTGTGACGGCACCGGCTCGGCGGACAAGGATGCGAAGCCCGAAACCTGTCCTTCGTGCCATGGCGCGGGCAAGGTGCGCGCGCAGCAGGGCTTCTTCTTTGTTGAACGTCCCTGCCCCACCTGCCATGGCTCGGGCCACCTGATCCGCAACCCGTGCAAGGAATGCCACGGCACCGGCACGGTGGAAAAGAACCGTACCATCGAGGTCGCGATCCCCGCCGGTGTGGAAGATGGCACCCGTATCCGTATCTCCGGCGAGGGGGAATCCGGCGGTAAGGGCGTGCCCGCGGGCGACCTGTATGTCCATGTATCGGTTGAACAGCACGCGATCTTCCAGCGTGATGGCGCTAATATCTACTGCCGCGTGCCCGTGCGCATGGCGCAGGCAGCCCTGGGAACCGAGATCGAGGTGCCGGTCGTGGACGGGTCACGCACCAAGGTTAAGATCCCGGCGGGGACCCAGACGGGCGAACATTTCCGTCTGCGTGGCAAGGGTTTCTCGGTCCTGCGGTCTTCCGCGCGTGGAGACATGTATATTCAGGTCGTGGTGGAAACACCGCGCCACCTGACCAAGCGCCAGCGTGAACTGCTGGAGGAATTCGAGGGCGACGCCGCGGGCCATGCCAAGGGCAGCCCCGAAAGCACCGGTTTCTTCAGCAAGGTGAAGGATTTTTTTGAAGGCAAGCTGTAAGCCTGTCCTTTCCCCCGCCCTGTCATGACAGGGCGGTAGTTGAAATGACTGATTATTCAGGTGTAGGGTCATCACACTATTCATGGTGAATCCCCCCAACTTGCACCATGGATAGGTTCAGGCGGCGCGATCCCCCGGTCGCGCCGCTATTTCTATATCTGGACACTGGTGGAGAACGCTGAATGAACGCGCAGCCATTGCGTATCGGGATCGCGGGCCTGAATGGGCGTGTCGGTCGCCTTCTGGCGGAAGAAGTGCCATCGGGTGGCGCCGTGCTGGCCGGGGGCACGACACGTAATGGTCAGTCGGTCGCTGGTATGGACTGTCCCGTTTATGCCGATATTGCCGAACTTGCGCGCCATTGCGATGTCGTGATCGATTTCACCCATGCCGATACGGTCATTCCGCATGCCACCGCACTGGCTGGAAGCGGGACCGCATGGGTGCTGGGCACGACTGGCCTGTCACCGGTCCAACAGCAGGCGGTCGATGCGGCCGCGAAAAAGATCGGGATCGTGCAGGCGGCCAATTTCTCCCCTGGTGTAACACTGGTCACCCGTCTGGCCCGGCAGATGGCCGCCGTCCTGCCCGGCAGCGAATATGATGCCGAAATACTGGAAATGCACCACCGGCAGAAGGTCGATGCCCCGTCGGGCACGGCATTGGCCATGGGCCGTGCGGTGGCCGAAGGCCGGGGCATCCGGCTGGAAGATCATATCGAAAGCGGTCGCGACGGCCATACCGGCCCGCGTGCGGACGGGGCCATCGGATTTGCCGCCCTGCGTGGCGGGCAGATCGTGGGTGAGCATTCCGTCATTTTTACATCGGGGCATGAACAGATCAGCCTGACCCACCGGTCTTTTGACCGCCGGGTCTATGCCACCGGGGCCGTGCGGGCGGCGCGCTGGCTGCAGGGACGCGTGGCGGGTCTTTATAATATGGAACATGTACTGGGGCTGGAACGTCCGGCATAACCGGGTGTACCGGACCCGTGTCTCGGGAGGGTGGTATTCAGGGAAATGGCTTGACGCCTGATCTGGTTTCCGCCAAACGCATGCGATCGTACGCCGGGTTTCGCAGGCGTTATTTCTCCTACTCCATACGAGGCAGACAGGACCATCATGCGTAATAAAGGCGATTTTCTGTTTACATCGGAATCGGTATCCGAAGGGCATCCCGACAAGGTCGCTGACCGGATCAGTGATACCGTTCTTGATGCATTCCTGACCGCAGACGGTGAATCGCGCGTTGCGTGTGAAACGATGGTCACCACCAACCGCATCATTCTGGCTGGTGAAGTCCGTGGCCCGGCTTCTGTCACCCCTGATCTGCTGATTCAGGGCGCGCGCGACGCGGTGAAGGACATCGGCTACGATCAGGCCGGTTTCTCATGGCGCAATGCCGAGGTGGAATATTACCTGCACGCACAGTCTGCCGATATTGCCGTGGGCGTGGACAGCGCGGGCGAGAAGGACGAGGGCGCTGGTGACCAGGGCATCATGTTCGGCTTCGCCACGCGTGAAACCGAAAGCCTGATGCCGGCGCCGCTGTTCTACGCACATGACATCCTTCACCGCGTGCGTGACCTGCGCAAGGCAGGTGACCCGCGCGCAGCCGCCCTGCAGCCCGATGCCAAGAGCCAGGTCACCCTTCGTTATGTCGATGGCAAGCCGGTTGGTGCGACCTCCGTCGTGATTTCCACCCAGCACGTTGAAGGGGCCAGCCAGGCCACTATCCGTGACGAACTGGGCAGCATCGTGCGTGATGTCCTGCCGGAAGGCTGGATGCCGCCGGAAGATGAATTCTACGTCAACCCCACCGGTGTCTTTGTCATCGGTGGCCCGGATGGTGACTGCGGCCTGACCGGGCGCAAGATCATCGTGGATACCTATGGCGGTGCGGCGCCGCATGGTGGCGGTGCGTTCTCGGGCAAGGACCCGACGAAGGTTGACCGTTCGGCAGCCTATGCCTGCCGTTACCTGGCAAAGAACGTCGTGGCGGCCGGCCTGGCTGATCGCTGCACGCTGCAGATTTCTTATGCCATTGGCGTGTCGCACCCGCTGTCAGTCTATGTTGACCTGGATGGCACCGGCAAAGACGTGGACGAGGCAAAGCTGGGCCGCGTGCTGCGCGAAGTCATGGACCTGTCCCCGCGCGGTATCCGCAGGCACCTGCGCCTGAACCGCCCGATCTACACCCAGACTTCCGCCTACGGTCACTTTGGCCGCACGCCGGACGCGGCGAAGGACGATTTCACGTGGGAGCAGACCGATCTGGTCGATGCCCTGCGTGGCGCGTTCAACCGCTAAAAAACAGGAAAGGTTTTTGGGTGCCGCCTTTTTTCAAAAAGACGGCGTTCCTTGAAGCTTTTTGAAAAAAGCTTCACCAAAAACTTTTTGGCGATCTGGCGGGTTCATGAATCCGTCCGCTTTGGCCTATAACGTGCCGGAGCCATTGGGGGCCTGCCGTGACTGCTTGCAAAAGCCGGTCGTGGCGGCCCCCGCTGTGTTTTTCAATCATGTCGTGCGGCGTGCGCCACGGCAGCAGGAGCAGGATTTTCAGACATATGACGGCCTCTGTGGATGTAAAGGCATCTCCTGACCGGCTTTACGGACGCCAGCGCGGCCATCCGCTGCGCCCGCGCCAGCAGCGGCTTCTGGACCAGACACTGCCGCGCATGCGCTTCCCCGAGGCGGCGATACCGGACCCGGCATCGGCCTTCGGGCATGTGCCCGAACAGATCTGGCTGGAAGTCGGCTTTGGTGGCGGCGAACATTCACTGGCCCAGCATGCCGCCCATCCGGATGTCGGCTATATCGCGTGTGAGGTTTTTGAAAACGGGCTGTGTTCCCTGCTGTCCCGCGTTGTGCCGGATGATGAGGAAGCAACCGCCCCTGTCCCCGACATGCTGCGGATCTGGGATGAGGACGCGCGTATCCTGTTGCGCGGCCTGCCCGATGCGTCGATTGACCGTCTGTTTCTCATGTTTCCTGATCCGTGGCCCAAGTCCCGCCATGCAAAGCGGCGTTTCGTGCACCCCGAAACGGTCAGGATGGCGGCGCGGATCCTGCGTCCCGGCGCGATCTGGCGCGTGGCCAGTGACGACCCGACCTACCAGGCATGGGTTGAGGAAGTGATGGGGGCGCAGGACCTGTTTGAAACCGCTCCGCCCGCCAGGGTACGCCCCGAAGGCTGGCCGCCCACCCGTTACGAAGCCAAGGCGCTGAAGGCGGGACGCCAGCCGTTGTACTGGACTTTCATCCGTCGCTGAGCGGTTCTTTAGAAATCAGCCAATAAGAAAAAGCTTCAAGGAACGCCGCCTTTTTCCAAAAAGGCGGCACCCAAAAACGTTTATCATTTCCATCTATGACAGCGACGTGCCGGTCAGCCGTTCCGCTACCTGCCACAGCCGTCGCGCAATGGTCAGGTCACGGGCGGCGGGCGGAACGAAGGCTTCAGCCACATGGCCCCGCCGTTCGCCCCGGCCACCGGGTCCGTAATAGCCGCCATCGCGTGCTTCCGGTGCCATGGCGGCGAATTCAATGGGCAGTGCGCCATGGGCGGCGGACTGTCCCATCAGGCGGAAGGCCCAGATCGCGCCAAAACGGGTCAGGCGTTCGTGCAGACCCTGCTTTGTATTCAGGCGGCTGGTCGCGATGTCGGTCATGGCCCAGCCGGGATGGGCGGCAATGGAATGCAGCGGCCAGCCATGGGCGCGGGCCTGCCGGTCCAGTTCCAGCGCCAGGATCAGGTCCGCCAGCTTGCTCTGCCTGTAGGCGCGGAACGGGGCATAGCGGTGACGACCCTGCAGGTCGTCAAACACGATCTGGCCCGTCAGCGCGGCAAGGCTGGCTACCGTGACCACGCGCCCACCATGCGGGGTGGCACACAGCAGGGGCCGCAGGCGTGCCGTCAGCGCGAAGGGACCAAGGAAATTGGTGCCGAATTGCAGTTCGAACCCGTCGCGGGTTTCCAGACGGCGGGGGGTGCCCATGACACCGGCATTGTTGACCAGAATGTCCAGCCTGTCGGTTTCCATAGCCAGTTCGCGTGCGAAGGTCGCGATCGAGTCAAGGCTTGCGACATCCAGCAGCCGGAAAGTGGCGTCCGCCCCCGGCACATCATGTTGCAGGCGGGTCAGGGCGGCCAGTCCCTTGTCGGGATTACGGCCCGCAAGCATGACCCGTGCCCCGCGTGAGGCCAGGCCCAGGGCCGTCTGGTAACCAAGGCCGCCCGTGGCACCGGTGACAAGGGCAAGGCGTCCGTCCATGCGGGGCGCCTGTTCGATGGTCCAATGTCTGGTCATGTGTCCGCCTGTTCTCTGGATTGGTGCATTGCCTTCCGGGCTTCGGCTTCCACCTGTGCCGTCAGGCGCGCTTCATGCCGCCGCAGGAAAATAATGGTACATACCATCATGATTCCGCCCCCGGTTGCGACGGCTATTCCCACGGGGCCGGAAATGCGCATGATCCTGTGGCCCAGGTAATAGGCGGCATAGGCGTATCCACCAGCCCATATTGTGCCGCCGACCGCATTATATATCAGGAACCGGGGCAACGGCATGTGGCTCGCCCCCGCCAGCAGGGCCACGAATACACGCAGGATGGCAATGAACCGTCCCGCGCATACAATGATCCCCCCATACCGCCGGAACAGGAACTGCCCGGTCTGGAGGCGTTGTGACGTAAGCCCCACCTTTGCCCCATGGCGTTCCAGCAGCGGGTAACCAAGCCCGCGCCCGATCAGGTAGCCAAGATTGTCACCCGTAATCGCACCAATGATGGCGGCTGCCGCCACCCATGCAATATCCAGCCGGTGGGTGGTGGCGCAGTAGATCGCGGCCGAAATGACGAGGGTTTCAGCCGGAAGGGGAATGCCCATGCTTTCCAGCATGACAATAACGCCAATCACGCCATAGCCATAATGCTGGAAAAGATGTTCAAGATGCTGAAGCAGCGGACTACCTGTCACAAATGAAAAGAGTATGTAGGTTACGGACGACAGAACGTAAAACGCGGTGTGTGCAATTCCGATACCATTGGCACGCACAAATGGCAGGAGCAAGAACATGACCCAGTCCGGCACCAGCGCCACGACGAATACCGGAACACGTCCCTATGGCACATGGCCCTCACCCGTCAGTGCGGCGCTTGTGGCAGGAAAGACGGTCTCCCTGTCGGATGTGCGGGTGGACGGACGTGACATCTACTGGATCGAGGGACGCCCGGCCGAGGGTGGACGCCGTGTACTGGTCCGTGCCCGCGCGGGACAGGTGGCCGACGTGACCCCTGCCCCGTTTGATGTCGGCACACGGGTGCATGAATATGGCGGCGGGGCCTATGCCGTATGCCAGGGGATGATTGCGTTCAGCAACCGCCGCGACGGCAGCCTGTGGCTGGTGGAGGGGGGAAAGCCCCGCTGCCTCTCGACCGGGGCGGGGCTGTGGTATGCCGACCTGACATTCAGTCCCGATGGCCGTTTCCTGTTCTGCGTACGGGAAGACCATCGCGCGGAAGACGAGGAACCTGCCGCCGCCATCGTGGTGCTGGACTGCACCATTACGGCTGACCCGGCTTTCAATGGTGGCACGCCGCTGGTCATGGGGCCGGATTTCCTGTCATCTCCCCGTCCCTCGCCCGATGGGCGGTATATGGCTTGGATTGAATGGGACCATCCGGCCATGCCATGGGACGCCACCCGCCTGCGTGTCGCGACCTTGCTGCAGGAAGGTGATGACCCACCGCGCCTTGCCGCCCCGTGGAGTGCCGCAGGCGCCGACGGGCAGCCGGAATCGGTCATCGAACCATGCTGGGACGCAGCGGGACGGCTTCTGGCGCTGTCCGATCGCAGCGGGTGGTGGAATCTTTACCGGTTCGATACGACGTCCTCCTCTCCCGTGGCGCTGGCCCCCATGGACGCTGAAATCGGTCAGCCGCACTGGGTGTTCGGCCTGCGCAGTTACGTGCCGCTGCCCGATGGCAGCATCCTTGCCATGGTCATCAACGATGGCGATACCCGTATGGTTTCCATCCGTGACGGGGAGGTGACCCCGCTGGGTCTTGGCCATCCCTCCGGCTGTCCCGTTCCGGTGGAAGGGGACGGGTTCGCATGGCTGGATGCGCCGCCTGATAACGCGGCCGCCGTGGTTCGCGGCCAGCCGGGACAGATGCCGCAGGTCCTGCGCCGGGCAACCGAACTGCCGCTGTCCCCGGCCGACATTGCCCGCCCTGCCCCGATCCATTTTCCCCTGCCCGATGGTGAGGGCACGGGACACGCCTTTTTCTATGCGCCCGCCAGTGCCCGTTATCATGGGCCGGAGGGGGAAAAGCCGCCGCTGGTCGTCGTCGCGCATGGCGGGCCGACGGGGCGGGCCAATCCGGCCTTTTCATTCAAGGTGCAATGGTGGACCAGCCGGGGCTTTGCCGTGGTTGATGTCAATTATGGCGGTTCAACCGGGTTTGGCCGTGCCTATCGGCAGCGGCTGGAACGCCAGTGGGGCGTGGTGGATGTGGATGACTGCATCGCCGCCTGCCAGTACCTTGCCACGACCGGGCAGGTCGATCCCGCCCGCATTGTGATACGGGGCAGCAGCGCGGGTGGCCTGACCGTGCTGCTGGCGCTGGCGCGCTCACGCCTGTTCGCGGCGGGCACCAGCCTGTATGGCGTGACCGACCTACGTGCGCTGGCGCAGGATACGCACAAGTTTGAGTCACGTTATCTGGATACGCTGGTTGGCCCCTACCCCGCGGATGAGGCGACCTATCTTGCCCGTTCACCCATCACGCAGGTGGCGAATATCAGGGTGCCGGTCCTGTTCCTGCAGGGGCTGGATGACCGGGTCGTGCCGCCTGCGCAGGCGGAAACGATGGTCGCGGCGCTGCGTGGGCGCGGGGTGCCCTGTGCGTTGTATGAATTTGAAGGTGAGGGTCACGGCTTCCGTCAGGAAACCACCATACGCAGGGCATGGGAGCTGGAACTGGCGTTCTATCAGCAGGTACTCAAGCTACCTGTCTCCCCTGCCCCGCATGTGGACCTGACGGCCCCGCAATCCGTAAAAGCCGTTTGAACGGAAGGAAGTTTTTGGTGAAGCTTTTTTCAAAAAGCTCCAGGGAACGCTGCCTTTTTGAAAAAAGGCGGCACCCAAAAACTTTTATCATTTCAGACTTGCTGCAAAACGGGCGTTCCCTGACCGGAACGCCCGTTTTTTTAATGGTGCCAGCCGTATGTGGCGGCGTTGGATATTATTCTTCTTCCTCGACAATGGCGGTATTGCCGCGTGTCGGGCGGAAGCGGCCTTCGCGCAGGGCTTCCTCGATATCTTCCAGCGAGGCCCCGCGTGTTTCGGGTACCATGAAATACACGAACAGGACTGACAGCAGGTTGACGCCGGCATAGAACCACATCGTCCCGCCCAGCGTGATCTTGGTCACCAGCGTCAGCGCCGTGCTGGTCACCAGCAGGTCGCTGCCCCACAGCATGGCCGAATGCAGGCTGGTGGCGTTGCCGCGCATGGACAGCGGGAACATCTCCGCCCCCAGCAGCCAGCCCACGACCTGGATGCCACCGGCGTTGAACACCATGAACAGCAGCATGAAGGCGATGATCAGCCAACTGCCCATGCTGCCGGGCTGCGGGTGCAGCAGGAACATGATGCCAAGCCCGATCAGGCTGACCACGCTGCCCGGCCCCATCACCAGCACCAGCCTGCGGCGGCCGATGCGGTCAACAATGTTCGACCCCAGCACCGTCATGACCAGATAGATGATCGAGATGCCGATACTGGCCATCAACGCGGATGAACTGCCAAACCCCGCATCCGACAGGAAGGTCGGTGCGTAGTAGATCATCATTTCCAGACCACCCGCCTGCGTAAAGAAGGCGACGCCAAGGGCAGCCACAAGTGCGGGACGCACCCAGGGCTGGCGCAGGCCGCGCCAGCCGATGTCGCGCGGGTCGGTTTCCTCGTTCGCGTTGGCGTGAATACGGCGCATTTCGCGGCGGATGTCGCGTTCGGAGGTTCGGATACGCTGCAACTGCTCCAGCGCGGAATCCAGGCTTTCATGTTCCGCTGCCCAGCGCGGGCTTTTGGGCAGGAAGAACATGGAAACGAACACGACGGCGGCGGGAATGGCGGCAATGGCCACCATCGGTCGCCAGCCCCATGCATCACGCGCGGCAAAGCCGATGATGTTGGCGGCAAAGATGCCGATGCCGATGGCGATGTTGAACATCGTGACCATGTGCCCGCGCTTGTGCGCTGGCGCCAGTTCCGAGATGTACATGGGCACCACCTGCGTGGACCCGCCAACCGCCAGCCCCAGGAACACGCGTGAGATGATCAGCATGTACACATCGGGCGAAAAGGCGCAGGCCAGCGCGCCCAGCACGAAAATGGCCGTGACGATCATGATGGATTTGCGGCGTCCATAATGTTCGGACATCCACCCGGTCAGCAACGAACCCATCACGGCGCCAGCCAGAATGGCGGAGGCCACCATCTCCTGGTAGAAGCTGCTGAGGTGGAAATCACGCGTGATCAGCAGCAGCGCGCCCGAGACGATCCCGGTATCGTAACCATAGAGGCCGCCGCATATTGCGGCCACGATGGCTGCGAGCCATAAGGTCTTGCGCGCGTTGGGGGAAATATCGATCTGGGACATGTCAGGCAACGGTTCCATTGCCTGTGGCGTGGGGTGCTGTACGGATGGGGTCTGGTTATTCATGCGGGTGCCTGTTCCTTCCTTCTTCTTATAATTCGTCCGTAACGGCCGGGTTCCCGGGGTGGCGTCAACCGTCCCGGGTGTGATGGACCTGCAGGGCGGCTTTCATGCTGGCAACCTGACGCATAGCGTCATGCAGGCGGCACCAGTCATCTGTTGCCGCGATGGGTTGCCAGATGGCTTCCACCGTCTCGACAGACATCACGCACGCGGCCCCATTGTGGAAATATGGCTGTGACAGGTCCACGCCCCGTGCCGGTTCATGTTGCATGATCCGGTCGTGCAGGGGACGGAAACTGTCCTGCCCATAAAAGTCTCCACGCGGTCCTGCTATGGCACGTTTCTGGCTCTGTTCGCCACCATACCAGTCAAAAAACGGAAATTCAAATCCAATCTGGCTTTTATCCATGAAAGAAAAAAGACATTCACGCAGATCGGTGGAGGATTTTCTTGAAATCTCCTTCAGTCCAAGCCGATTAAGCACTGAAATATCAAGAAAACGTTCATATCGTTCCCAGAAGTCATCAAAAATACTTTGGATTTTCTCAAGTGTGGAAAGGGAAAGCAGACATTCCCCCAGACGGGCCACGTTCCACATCATCGCCTCGGGCTGGCGGCCATAGGCATACAGGCCGGAATGATCAAAATAGGCGGCGGTGAAGGTCGGGTTGAACGTGGGCACGAACCGCCAGGGGCCGTAATCGAAACTCTCGCCGGTAATATTGATGTTATCGGTGTTGAGCACGCCATGCACGAAGCCCGCGGTCATCCACTGCGCGGTCATTTCGGCAATGCGGGTTGTGGCGGCGTCATACAGTGCGGCGGCGGGGTCGGCTGCGTCCGTCAGGTGGGGGTAATAGGTTTCGATCACGTATTCCACCAGCCGGGTCAGGCTTGCGCGGTCGTCATTGGCGACAAGGCGCTGGAACGTACCGATGCGGATGTGGGAATGGCTCAGGCGGGCCAGCACGCATGATCGCGTGGGGGATGGTTCATCCCCACGATGCAGGTTTTCACCCGTTTCCACCACGCTCAGCGTGCGTGACGTGCGCACGCCTGCCGCATCCAGCCGTTCACTGGCCAGTATTTCGCGTATGCCCCCCTTCAGTGTCAGGCGGCCATCGCCGCCGCGTGACCATGGCGTGGTGCCGCTGCCCTTGGTCCCGATGTCCAGCACACGGCTGTCAACACTGTCCCCAAGCGGCGCGAACAGGAAGCCCCGCCCATCGCCAAGGTCGGGGTTGTACGACCGGAACTGATGGCCATGATAGCGTAGGGCCAGTGGCTGTGGCAGCGATCCGGGCAGGGGATCGAAATACCCGAAATGGCGCACCCATTCGGCATCGGTCAGCGTGTCCAGACCGATGCGGGGCGACACGTCATCATTACGGTAGCGCAGGATGTGGGCAGGGAAAGTTGCGGCTTGCACCACGTCATAGAATTCATCCCCCAGTCGGCTGTGATGGGCAAGGGGTGTGTAATGATCGGAAAATGGCATTTTCATATACTTTACGTGTGATAATTAATTATTACCGATCCGGACTGGCGGTCACCAGCCCAAGCGACAGACAGGCATGGTCATGCAGGCAGGCCGCAATGTCATGCGGACAAACGGCATCGACGTGGTCGGGTATCCAGTGGGGGGCATTATCCTTGTCAATCAGGCGGGCACGTACGCCCTCGGTAAAATCCGGGCGTTGCAGCAGGTGGCAGACCAGCTGGAATTCCTGCTCCAGCACATGGTCCAGGTCCGGCAGGACGCGGGCGGCATGCCAGGCAGCCAGGGTCAGGCACAGCGAAAACGGGCACGCACGGCCCAGGGCGGCCAGATCATCGCGTGCCCATGCGGCCGGATGGGCCTGCAGCCTGCGCAGCAGTTCGGGCATGTCAGGGGCATTATATACCGCAGCAATGGTCGCCGTATCCGGTCCTGCGTCCATGGGTGGGCATGGCGGCAGGCTGTCCATCACCCGTCCCGCAGGCAGGTGGGTCAGGGCCTGCCTTATGGTGTCCAGCATGCCGGAAGGGGCCATCCGGTCGGCAAAGCCCGCGTCAATGGCCTGTGTCGCGTTCATTCGTCCCCCCGTCAGCGCAAGGCGCAGGCCACTCAATCCCGGTGCGCGGGACAGCAGGTAGGACCCGCCCGCATCCGGCGTCAGCGCAATGGCGGTTTCGGGCATGGCAAGGATGGCGCGTTCGGTCACGACCCTGTAGCGGACATGCCCGCCCAGCCCGATACCGCCCCCCATGGCGATGCCATCCATGAAGGACACCACCGGCTTGGGATACCCGGCCAGCACGGAGGCAAGGCGGTAGCTGCGCCGGAATGGCATGGCCCCGTCTTCCAGCCCCCCTGTTTCCAGCCGGTCGCGGATGGCGCGGATATCGCCCCCTGCGCAGAAGGCGCGCGGGCTTGCGCTGTCGATCAGCACGGTCTCGATAGCCGGGTCATCGCGCCATGCGCGCAGGCAGGTATCAAGGCATGCCAGCATGTCCATGTTCAGGGCATTGAGTGCCGAGGGCCGGTTGAGTGTGATGCGTCCCAGCCGGCCGGTATGGTTTATGTGGATCAGTCCGGTGTCCATATGGTGCCTCCTTGTGCTGTTTGCTGTGTTCAACCGGTACAGAATGCGCTACCCCCGCTAACGTCCGGCGTCACGGCTGCGTGCGGACCACAGGCATGCAACAGCTACTGAGGCATAAGCACCATGGGGATTGACGCCCTCACCTTTCGCAACGCCATGGCGCGGCTTGGCGCGGCGGTAAACGTTGTCACGACCGGAACACTTGATGATCCGGCGGGTTTTACGGCATCGGCCGTCTGTTCGGTCACCGATACGCCGCCGACCGTGCTGGTCTGCCTGAACCGAAGTTCACGGGTGCGTGATCGTTTTCGTGTCGATGCGGCCATGTGCATCAACGTGCTTGCCGCCGACCAGCAGGACATATCCGGTGTGTTCGCAAGCCCGCTGGAACAGGCGGAACGCTTCCGTTCCGGCCACTGGGACACGCTGACCACCGGCGCGCCGGTGCTGGATGAGGCCGTGCTGTCACTGGACTGCCGGATCGAACGCATTGTGGAAGTGGGCACCCACAGCGTCATGTTTGGCGCGGTGGAAAGCCTGCGTAACAGCAGCCCGCGCGGTGGGCTGGTCTATTTCAACCGTACCTACCACATGTTGCCCCATGATGATGATAAATAGGCCGCACGTTCCGGATTAATGAAAAATCCAGTCTTTTGCGCCATGACGGACCGGATGGACCGACAGGCGCAGGGAGGCGACGGCATGGAGGATACACCCGGCAGGGCAGGCATGCGTACGGACCGGGTTCCTGTCTTGACGCTGCGTGGGCTGATCTGGATACATGCTGGCCTTGCCCTTTTCGTGGCGCTTATGGCCATGTGGGCGGATCATCTGCCGGACTGATCCGGCCCGGCTGAGATCGGGCGCGGGGAGCATGCCGGTAACCGGACACAGGAGCACCAGAAGTGGCCCGCACGATACAGACGGCCGGAACCGGTCTGCCCGATGGGGTGGAAACCCTGCTTGATCAGGCGGCGGCTGTATGTCTGGCGCGCGCCGTCAGGCTGACGGAAATCCGCAGGCTGGTGCTGGGGCTGGTTCTGGCGGCGGACCGGCCACTGGGGGCCTATGACCTGCTGGAACAGATCCGCACGACCCGTGGCAGGCCCGTGGCGCCGCCCACGGTGTACCGGGCGCTGGACTTCCTGATGGAACAGGGGCTGATTCACAAGATCGAACGCCTGTCCGCCTTTGCCGGTTGCCGGCACATGCTGGAATCGGGGCATGGCTGTCATGGGCATGTCCATGCCGCGCAGTTCCTGATCTGCAGCAAATGCGGCCGTGTGACGGAACTGGATGATCCCCATATCCTCAAGGCGCTGCTGGAGGTTACGCGGGCGCGTGGTTTTTCAGTCCGCCAGACCACCATAGAGGCGGAGGGCCTGTGCGCGGCATGCGCGTGAAGGACCGGATTGACCACAACAGGCCGTAACGGCCCGTCATGGATGGGGCACGGACATGGTGCAACGCCGAAAAGGCCGGATGGCCGAACTGCCCTTTGCCGCCCTCACACGCAGTCGGAAGCCCGGCAGGACGTCGCGACGCACGACCGATGCCCCGGCCGTCCCGTCGGCTACGGACCAGCCTGACATGTTTGCTGCACCCATGCCCGGCATCCGGCATGTGCTGACCTATCTTGATATCGCGGCGATTGGCCTGGCCACGGTGGACGTGCGCCAGTTACGGGCGGGTGAGGGTGCGGATGCATATCTGTACCATGTCACGACGCAGGCGGACCTGGAAACGATCCGGGCCCGGGGCACCATCGTGTTTTCACCGCGCGCGCCACTGGTGCTGACGGAGCGTCCCGGCGTGGCACTATGGCTTGCAAACATGATGGAAGTCATGGAAGCGGACGATATGGCAGGGCATATAGCGGATATTCCGGTCGTTTTTAGGGTAAAACGATTTGTAATGGATGAATTGCTGGAACATGATCCTGACCGGACGCGAAGATATGGTGTATCGTTCTTTCTACTGACCGGCCTTAACCGGCAGGAATAATCTGATCACCGGCAAACAAGAACAATATCAAAGGACCGGCTTTCATGGAAAATCAGCCCGCAGCGACCGGATTCGACACGGCGCGTCTGCGTAATCTCATCATTGGCTGCCTTGCGGCGCTTGCCGGCCTTATGGCCGGGCTGGATATCGGGGTCATCTCCGGTGCGCTGGATCTGTTGGCCCAGACATTCCATGCCAGCACGATGCAGCAGGAATGGATTGTCAGCGCCATGATGGGTGGCGCGGCGGTAGGGTCCCTGTGCGGTGGCTGGATGTCGCACCAGATCGGGCGCAAGCATGCATTGCTGGTGGGGGCTGCGGTGTTTGTGGTGGGGTCACTGGCCTGCGCGCTGGCATGGTCGATCCCAACCATGATCGTGGGGCGACTGATCATGGGGCTGGCGATCGGGGTGGCGGCATTCACGGCCCCCCTGTACCTGTCCGAAATCGCCAGTGAGCAGGCGCGTGGCGCCATGATCTCAACGTATCAGCTCATGATCACGGCGGGTATTTTCATCGCGTTCCTCAGCAATACCATGTTCAGTTATTCCGGTAACTGGCGCGGCATGTTCGCCATTGCCGCCGTGCCGGGCGTGCTGTTCCTGATCGGTGTGCTGTTCCTGCCTTACAGCCCGCGCTGGCTCATGATGCGTGGCCGGCGTAAGGAAGCGCTGGAAGTACTGGTGGATTTGCGTGACGACCGTAGCGCCGCCATGCAGGAAATCCAGAATATCAGCCGCCAGCTTCAGCAGAAGCAGCGCGGCTGGAGCCTGCTGCGCAACAACCGTAATTTCCGCCGCTCCATCTTTCTGGGCATGACGCTGCAGGTCATGCAGCAGCTCGCGGGTGTGAATGTGGTGATGTACTACGCCCCCAAGATCTTCGCGCTGGCCGGTTACGTCGGGCCTGCGCAGCTGTGGTGCACCGCCATGGTGGGGCTGGTGAACATGCTGGCCACCTTTATCGCCATTGGCCTGGTGGACCGCTGGGGGCGCAAGCCCATCCTGTATACCGGCTTCATCATCATGGCCGTGGGCATGGGCTGCCTTGGTTTCATGCTGAACCGGCACAATCTGGGGCAGACGGAACAGATCATCTCGGTCTTCATGCTGCTGATCTATATTTCCGGCTTTGCCATGTCCGCCGGTCCCCTGATCTGGGTGCTGTGTTCGGAGGTTCAGCCGCTTCAGGGACGTGACCTGGGTATTTCCATCTCCACGCTGACCAACTGGATCGCCAACATGATCGTGGGGGCAAGCTTCCTGTCGCTGCTGCAATGGATGGGGAATGGGCCGACCTTCTGGCTGTTTGCCGTATTCAACCTGTTTTTCGTGCTGGTGACGTGGCGCTTCATCCCGGAGACACGTGGCATGTCCCTGGAAAAGATCGAGCAGCGTCTTATGGCGGGCCTGCCGCTGCGTGAAATCGGGCAGGGCAGGCCGCTGCCTGACAGCAAGTAAGCAGGCCGGATGGCATCTGTACCGTGGTCGATATGGTGCACGGGTGCAGCCTTCATGGCTGCACCCGTTTTTTATTGTCTGTCCGTACCGGCACAGCGGCCTGTGGTACTGGATAAGTGGAAATGATTTCGGAATAAAAGTCTTTGGATGCCCCCCTTTTTTCAAAAAGACGACGTTCTTCGAAGCTTTTTGAAAAAAGCTTCACCAAAAACTTCTTTATATTCTGGTGAAGCTTTCGTGACCGGTCCGTCCGGCATCAACCCGCAGGCAGATACCCTTTTCAACACGGTTTCTATTGCGGAGGGGCTGCGTCTGCAGGGGCTGGTCCGTCAGTCGGGCTGCCAGCCATCAAGTTGCAGGGCAACACCGGCCAGATACAGGCTGCCACATATGATGACGCGGGCGGGTGGGGCATCCGGCCCCGCGGTGGCTGCCAGATGCGTCAGGGCGGCATGCAGGGTGGGACCAGCCTCGGCCCGGCCACCAGCCGCCGCGATAATGTCCGCCACAGGCTGCGCCAGATGCTGGTCCTTTTCCGCCACGGCCTGAATGGAGGCCGCACGTGGCAGCAGGGGCGACAGGAAGCCGGTGGCGTCCTTGGTCTGCTTCATGCCTATGATCAAATGCGTGGGACGGTCCGTCCATTCTCCCATCACCTGTGCCAGCACTTCGCCCGCACCGGGATTGTGGCCGCCATCAAGCCATAATTCCCAGTCCAAAGGCAGCAGGCTTGCCAGATCGCCAGACAGGCGCTGCATCCGTGCGGGCCAGCGGGCCTGTGCAATCCCCGCCCATGCCTGTTGTGGCAAGGGCAGGCCACTGGCGCGCAGGGTAGCGATGGCAAGACCGGCATTGTCGACCTGGTGGGCACCCCGCAGGCCGGGCAGGGGCAGGTCCAGCGCACCATGACGGTCATGGTAACGCAGGCTGCCGCCATCTGGCGCGGGGGTAATGGACCATTCATGGTCACGCCGCCACAGGGGGCTGCCGTGCGCGTGGGCCGTGCGCACGAGTACGTCCATGACCTCGGCTGGCTGGCGGCCGGTGGTGACGGGAATACCCGGTTTGATGATGCCTGCCTTCTCGGTCGCGATGGCCCCCAGCGTATTGCCAAGGAAGGCCTCGTGATCCATCGAGATGGCTGTGATCGCACATGCCGCCGGACGTTCAAGCACATTGGTGGCGTCATGACGTCCGCCCAGCCCGACCTCGACAATCGCAAGGTCGGCGGGGTGGCGCGCGCACAGCATGAAACCTGCCGCCGTCAGGACTTCGAACACCGTAATGGGCGCGCCCGCATTGACCTGTTCGATTTCTTCCAGAACGCCTGCCAGTTCGCGTTCCGTCACGATCTTGTCCGCAATGCGGAAGCGTTCGGTCACATGCACCAGATGCGGCGATGTCAGCACATGCCCCCGCCATCCCGCTGCTTCGGCTATGGCGCGCATCAGGGCGCAGGTGCTGCCTTTCCCGTTCGTGCCTGCCACATGCACGACAGGTGGCAGGTGGCGTTCGGGGTGGCCAAGGCGCGCCAGCAGCGTTTCCAGCCGGGCCAGCGACAGGTCGATCAGGGCCGGATACAGACGGTTCAGCCGTTCAAGTATCTGCCCTGTCCGGCCAACGAATTCCGGCCCGAGCGCGGGAGCATTCATGGGGTGCGCCCTTGTTCGGGGTCAGGCCGCGGGTCGCGGCGCGATGTGGCGGTAGTTGAGCTGCCCGATCAGCTGCCCAAGGGTTGCGGGCAGGTTGCCGCGTTTGACCACCATGTCCAGCATGCCGTGTTCCAGCAGGTATTCCGCACGCTGGAAACCTTCGGGCAGCTTTTCGCGCACCGTGTCCTCGATCACGCGCTGCCCGGCAAAGCCGATCAGGGCATTGGGTTCGGCAATCTGCACATCACCCAGCATGGCGAAGGATGCGGAAACGCCCCCCGTGGTCGGGTTGGTCAGCACGACGAAATAGGGCAGCCCCGCTTCCTTGAGCATCTGTACCCCCACGGTGGTGCGCGGCATCTGCATGAGGCTGATCATGCCTTCCTGCATGCGTGCGCCACCGGATGCGGTAAAGACGATCAGCGGCGACTGCTGCAGGATGGCAAGGCGGGCGGCAGCCAGAAAGGCCTCACCCAGTGCCGCACCCATCGTGCCCGCGATGAATTCGAACGCCATGACGGCGACAACCGCGTTATGTCCGCCGATCTGCCCATGGGCCACGGCCATGGATTCATCAAGCTGGGATTTGGCGCGTTCATCCTTCAGCCGGTCCGTGTAGCGTTTGCGGTCACGGAAGGAGAGGGGGTCAACCGGCACCCTGGGCAGTTCGATGCGGGTATATTCCCCGTTGTCAAACGTCCATTCCAGCCGTTCGGGCACGGTGGCGCGCATGTGGTAGCCGCAATGCGGGCACACATTCATCGCCTTGTGCAGGTCCTTGGTCAGGATCATCTGCTCGCACGATTCGCAGTTGGTCCACAGGTTGTCCGGCACTTCCCGCTTGAGCAGGCCGCGGATCTTGGGACGGACATATTCGGTCAGCCAGCTCATGTTGCCTCTCCCTTAAGCTTTCTGGAGGCCTGTTCCATACAGGCAGATGAACGATTGGGCCAGATTGTCATTGCAGGGGGTGTCGCGGAAAGCCATCCGTGAAACACCCTGCAAACCATAAGAAAGTTTCTGGTGAAGCTTTTTTCAAAAAGCTTCAGAAGGCGCCATCTTTCTGAAAAAAGACGGCACCCAAAAACTTCTGTTTTTCATCAATGTATTATTTTGAGCCCGGTTTGCTTACAGCATGCACCGCATCCGCCAGCCCGCGCAGCTGTTCCAGTACCGCAGGTACGGTGCGGGCTGTCGCCCGGCCATCCGGATCCAGCGTGCCCTCAAGCGTGTTGAGCAGGGCGGAGGCCACGACGGCAGCGTCAGCCGCGCGCACGGCGTTTGCGGCCAGTTCGGGCGTGCGGATGCCAAAGCCGATGGCGATGGGCAGGTCGGTGGCACGGCGCAGGCGGGGCAGGGCATGGGCCAGTTCATCGGTACTGGCGGTGCGCGTGCCCGTCACCCCGGTGATGCTGACATAATAGACAAAGCCCGACGCGCCATTGAACACCACCGGCAGCCGGTCGTCCGGCGTGGTGGGGGCGACAAGGCGGATGATGTCCAGACCGACCGCAGCCGCAGGCCCAGCCAGCAGGTCGGCTTCCTCCGGCGGCATGTCCACGACGATCAGGCCGTCCACGCCCGCGGCTTTCGCATCCACGCAGAAGCGTTCGGGGCCGTAGGCCTCGATGGGGTTGGTATAGCCCATCAGGATGATCGGGGTTTCGTCATCGCCTGCGCGGAAGGCCGCGACCATTTCCAGCACGCGCTTCATGGAAGAACCACCCCTCAGCCCGCGCAGCGCGGCCTTCTGGATGGTCGGGCCATCGGCTGACGGGTCGGAGAAGGGCACCCCTACCTCGATCAGGTCCGCACCCGCACCGGGCATGCCGCGCAGGATGGCAAGCGACGTGTCGTAATCCGGGTCGCAGGCCTCGACATAGGGGATCAGGGCGCCACGGCCCTGCTGGCGCAGGGTGGCGAAGCGGCGGGCGATGCGGCTCACAGTTTCACTCCCAGATGTTCGGCGACGGTGAAGATATCCTTGTCCCCCCGGCCGGAAATGTTGATGACAATGATCTTGTCCCTGCCCATCTCGGGCGCGATCTTCGCGGCGTAGGCAATGGCGTGGGCACTTTCCAGTGCGGGGATGATACCCTCGGTCCGGGTGCACAGCTGGAAGGCGTCCAGCGCCTCTTCATCGGTTGCCCCCACATATTCGGCGCGCCCGATGTCACTGAGCCATGAATGTTCGGGACCAACGCCGGGATAGTCCAGACCGGCGCTGATGGAATGGGCTTCGGTGATCTGCCCGTCTTCATCCTGCAGAAGATAGGTGCGGTTGCCGTGCAGCACGCCGGGCTTGCCGCGTTCGATGGAGGCGGCGGTGCGTCCGCTGTCCAGCCCGCAGCCCGCGGCCTCGACACCGATCAGCCGGACTTCGGGGTCATCAAGGAAGGGATGGAAGATGCCCATGGCATTCGACCCGCCACCGATCGCCGCCACGATCGTATCAGGCAGGCGGCCTTCGGCGGCCATGATCTGTTCTTTGGTTTCCACGCCGATGATGGACTGGAAATCACGCACCATCTGCGGATAGGGATGCGGCCCCGCCACCGTGCCGACAAGGAAATAGGTGTCATGCACGTTGGTCACCCAGTCGCGCATGGCTTCGTTCATCGCGTCCTTCAGCGTGCCGGCACCTGCGGTAACGGGCACGACTTCGGCACCCAGCAGCCGCATGCGGAACACGTTGGGCTTCTGGCGCTCGACATCGGTGGCACCCATGTAGATCGCGCATTTCATGCCGAACAGCGCGCACACGGTCGCGGTGGCCACGCCATGCTGGCCCGCGCCGGTTTCGGCCACGATGCGGGTGCGGCCCATGCGGCGGGCCAGAAGGATCTGCCCCATGACGTTGTTGAGCTTGTGGGAACCGGTGTGGTTCAGCTCCTCGCGCTTCATGTAGATTTTCGCGCCGCCAAGCTGTTCGGTCATGCGGCGCGCGAACCACAGCGGACTGGGACGACCGACATAATCCTTGAGGTAATAATCCAGTTCCCGCCGGAATTCGGGGTCCGCCTGCGCCGCCTTGTACGCGCCGTCCAGCTCCAGCAGGAGCGGCATCAGGGTTTCGGCGACAAAACGGCCGCCAAAAATTCCAAAACGGCCGCGACCGTCCGGTCCGCTGCGCAGGCTGTTGGCGCCTGCCTGTGTGTCTGTTGCGCTCAACTTCGCTACTCCGCAAGAAATAGGTGCGTGGCTCAATGGTATCATCATGCAGCCGTCCCGGGCCGCGTATCAGGCGGTTCTGGACCGGATGGCGGTAAAATACCAGCCCCCTGCCATATCGTGGGGCATGTCATGATTTGACATGTTTGCTGTCGCATGATGGATGAACAACGACCCGAACCACAGAAAGACCGCCCATGTTTCTAGCCCATCGTCCCGGTGCGCCGGCCCGGACCGTTACGACTGCGGAGGATGCAACAGGTGCGGCTTGGCTGGACCTGCTCAGTCCCACCGAGGAGGAGGAGGCCCTTGCCGCCGAGGTAACGGGCCTGCGTGTGCCCACCCGTGCGCAGCTGGATGAGATCGAAAGTTCATCACGCCTCTTTACCGAAGGGACTGGCGTCTATCTTTCCACGCCACTGGTGCGCAAGACGCCGGATGACTTTTTCGTATCCCCCGTGGGTTTCGTACTCATGCCCGGTCGGCTCCTGACCATCCGTTATACCGGGTTCAGCGCGTTTGACGTGGTTGCGCGGGACGTGGCGGGACAGGCTGAACCCCTGGCCGCCAACGAGGCGGGGATCATGCTGCTGGAAGCCATCGTGGACCGGCTGGCCGATATCCTGGAACATCTGGGGCAGGCGCTTGATGGCATGTCCAAGGATGTATTCCAGTCCGAGGAACCAAGCCAGGCGCAGGCGGGCGCGCTGCTGCGCAACATGCTGCGCCGGGTTGGCCGGTCGGGTGACCTGAGTTCATCCGTGCGCGACAGCCTGCTGGGGCTGGAACGGATTTCCATCTTCTTGGGGGAAAACAAGCGCCATGATCTGTCTGAACGGCTGCAGTCGCGGCTGGCCACGGTAGGGCGCGATATCCGTTCACTGAACGACTTCGTATCCCAGACGGCCAACAAGGTGCAGTTCCTGCTGGATGCGACGCTTGGATTTATCAGCATCGAACAGAATAATGGCATGAAGATACTGACCGTGGTCAGCTTTATTGGCGTGGCTCCCACGCTGGTAGCGGGCATCTATGGCATGAACTTCCATGATATACCCGAACTGAACTGGAAATACGGTTACTGGTATTCCCTTGCCCTGATGGCAGCCACGGTGGTGTTGCCGCTGATCTGGTTCTGGCGGCGTGGGTGGCTGGGAAAATAGGCATCATTTCCTGACATATCGTCTTCATGATTATTATATTATCGAATCATTTCAATGATTTAGGTTTCAATGATGAGGGAAACAAAATAAAAGAAAATTCATGAATGCCGGAGCGCGCGCGGATAATCGGTGCCTGCCCGGGTATGCCGATGCCGGGGAGGAATAAAGACCATCATGAAACCGAACCGTACGCTGGGATGTTTTGTGGTCCTCACCGGGCTGCTGGGTGGACTGCCCACCGTGGCGCGTGCGCAGGTTCATGTCTTTTCCAGCCTGCGGCATGACGGCAACACGGGCTTTGCCCGGTGGCTGGGTGACATTACCCTGAGTGCGCAGGTCGAAGGCGGGATCATGGCCAATCCCGCACGTCCCCAGCCCGGTTACAACTATGGTGACTTCCTTGCCGATCATGCCAATCAGGTCCAACTGAACCAGGCCGAATTCACGCTGAACAAGGCGATCGATCCGCACCGGAACACATACCAGGTCGGTTTCACGCTGGAGGGCATGTACGGGTCGGACGCACGCTATTATCAGGTCCTGGGCATCAGTGACCGGGAATGGAACGCACGCTACCAGCTGATCCCCGCGCAGGCGCACATGGATGTCCATCTGCCGTGGCTGACGCATGGCGGGCTGGACATGCAGGCGGGGATCCTGCAGGCCCCGATGGGGGTGGAAGGACTGGATCCGACATCCCGGCCCTTTTACACGCTGGCCTATACATCCGAATATTCCGTGCCGTTTGAACATGTGGGCGCGATGTTCAACTGGCATGTGACACCCATGGTGGATGTGACATTCGGCATTGATACCGGCAACCAGACATCATTCGGGCATGCGGACAACAACAGCGCGCCAGCCGGATATTTCGGTTTCAACCTGAATAACCTTGCGCATGGCAAACTGCGTATTGTGGAACTGAGCCGTGTCGGGCCGGAAAATTCGTGGCGCGCCATTGGCCATTATGAAGCCGATCATACCCAGCGGTTCTGGAATGATATCAGCGCCTATTATCAGGTGAATGACCGGTTGAGCCTGACGGCGGAATTCAATTACCTGCATGACGAGGGCACGCGTGGCATCGGCGCGCGCGGGCAGTTCGCGGGGGTGGATGCGGAAAGTTTCGTAAGCTTCCTCAGCTACCGCATCAACCGCGACCTGACCTTCAATTACCGTGGCGAAATATACCGCGACAACAACAACGCCATGGTTGCGACCTTCCGCGGAAACAATTCCTACATGGAGGCACTGGCCGGAACGGGGGGGGCGGTCGTGCCCGGGCCATCGGCCTCCAGCCATGGCACGACATATGGCGAAATGACGCTGGGCGTCAGTTACCGTCCCCAGCTTGGCCATCATGTCGGGGTTTTCATGCTGCGTCCCGAAATACGGTTTGACCGGGCGCTGAATGGCACCATGCCGTTCAATGGCGGACGCAACAATGGCATGTTCACCTTTGGTGGGGATGCGGTCATCGGGTTCTGAACACGCAGCCTTCAGGCAGTATCGTGAACGCATGCATCCATCAGTGCAGACGCGGTCAGCCCCGGTAGGGGGCATGCGAATATTTTGACATCATGGCGCGTTACAGGGGCGATGACAGTATAATCATCGCGATGATGCCGGGATTCCGTGGCATAGGGGCGTGCGTATGCTTGACGCCACGTGATTAAAGGCATATGGTCTGCGCATTCCAGAGCATGCCATTTCATGGCGGCCCCGGGATTCCCACCTCTCAGTTAAGCTGCATCAAACCGTTTCATCAGAATATGGTCAGAGGCCCCTTATCGGCGCGCCTTCTCACACTGATTGCTGGCTTCTCTTTCCTTTCGTGAACTGCCCACTTATAGGCATATCCTGCATGCAACTCGCCGAACTCAAGGCCAAATCCCCAGCAGATCTTCTGGCTTATGCTGAAAGTCTGAACATTGAAAACGCATCTTCTCTTCGCAAGCAGGAGTTGATGTTCACGATCCTCAAGACGCTGGCTGACAATGATCAGGCCATCTATGGGGACGGTACGCTTGAAATTCTGTCTGACGGATTTGGCTTCCTCCGTTCACCGGAAGCCAATTACCTGCCGGGCCCCGATGACATCTATATCTCCCCCAGTCAGGTCCGCCGCTTCGGCCTGCGTACCGGTGATACGGTCGAGGGTCAGATCCGCGCCCCGCGCGACGGGGAGCGGTATTTCGCCCTGCTGAAGGTCAACGCGATCAATTTCGAACCGCCCGAGGCCGTGCGCCAGCGGATCAACTTCGATAACCTGACGCCGCTCTACCCTGAACGCCGCCTGAAGATGGAAGTCGAGAATTCGGCTGTGGGGGGCGCTGCGGAGCCGCCCGCCAATGGAAAGGGGAAGGGCAAGACCCCGAACCGTGATTTCACGTCCCGTGTAATCGACCTTGTCTCGCCCATCGGCATGGGCCAGCGCGCGCTGATCGTCGCCCCGCCGCGTACCGGCAAGACCGTGATGCTGCAGAGCATCGCGTCCTCCATTTCCGCAAATCATCCCGAAGTGTTCCTGATCGTGCTGCTGATTGACGAGCGGCCGGAAGAAGTGACGGACATGGCGCGTTCCGTGCGGGGTGAGGTCGTGTCCTCCACCTTTGACGAACCCGCGACCCGTCATGTGCAGGTCACCGAAATGGTGCTGGAAAAGGCCAAGCGCCTGGTCGAGCACAAGCGCGATGTCGTGATCCTGCTGGATTCCATTACGCGTCTGGCCCGTGCCTACAACACTGTCGTGCCCTCATCGGGCAAGGTGCTGACAGGTGGTGTGGACGCCAATGCGCTGCAGCGTCCCAAGCGCTTTTTCGGTGCGGCCCGTAATATCGAGGAAGGCGGTTCGCTGACCATCATCGCGACCGCGCTGATCGATACCGGCAGCCGTATGGATGAAGTCATCTTTGAAGAGTTCAAGGGCACGGGCAACTCCGAACTGATCCTTGACCGCAAGCTGGCTGACAAGCGTACGTTCCCCGCCATCGACATCACCAAGAGCGGCACGCGTAAGGAAGAACTGCTGGTCGATCGGGCCGATCTGGCCAAGATGTGGGTTCTGCGCCGTATCCTTGCCCCGATGGGTACCATGGATGCGATGGACTTCCTGCTGGACAAGCTGAAATACAGCAAGACCAACCACGACTTCTTCGACGCGATGAATACCTGACCGGGTTGTTTCGTGACGGATTAAAAAAACCCCGGCTGCAAAGCCGGGGTTTTTTGTTTTTGAAAGGAGAAGTTTTTTGGG
>NZ_JBXAYQ010000029.1:0-44245 GCF_057359305.1 Komagataeibacter ossonobensis
GTCACGGACGCGCCATCTGCTGACGTTGCTCATCTTGTCCGGAGAAGCTGTTACCTGAAAAGATGCATCCAGGGCGGAAACGTAGTTGCCGCCGAGGTCGACTGGCGGCAGGAGCGTTTGTCCGGTGACGAATTCATAGAGAAACGATGCCCGTCTGGCATATTGTCCGGTCGGTGCATTGTTTATCCACTCCTGGACAAAACTTGGTCCGGTCTTCGCAAAGACGCGCGCCAGCAACTCAAGGCTGGTGGGTTCGTGTCGCAGATGAAACTGCAGATGCGCGGCTGCGGCGTCGGTCGGACGCATGTTTTCGGGATACGTCTCGATGCTGTATAAATTATGATGACTGCTCGACCGGCGACTTCCAAGCTGGCTTTTGACAGCCAGTCCGCCGAATGGCTCTGCATCATATTTCAGTGCGAGCCACATGCCGCCGATCGGGTCTGCCATTGGAATTAAATTCCTGCTGAATTGTCCAAAACCGTTTATTAATGCTTAAAATCGCATATAAACGGTGCCTTGTGTAAAAAAATATATATGGACAGCCGTGGCCACGCGTATGCTTTCGTCACTTCGTCTTTGTGATCAATAATTCCCATTCGCTGAAGCGCCGCATGATCAGCCTGTTTGCTTCTGGTGTCCGATGATATGGTCCGGCAGGGTTCTGTTGCGTTGACAAAATCTGGAGCCCGACCAAGCCGGATGAAAGTCATTGTCTGGCGTGATCAGCACAGTGTTGCTCCCTTTCTGGCGGGTGGAAAGGCTGGAATCCCGCTTCGCGTTGTTGCATCCCATGACCACCATCCGTCTGCTCCAAAAGTTATGTTGTAGTAGTTTTCCTTCTCGGCTCGTCTGGCAGTGTAGGCCTCGTCCGTACGGCCGAAAACTTCCATTGGATATCCGGCACTCCGCGCGGTGTCCTGCAGGATGAAGTCGGGGAAAACGAGATCCCGTTCCGCGTCGAAACGCAGTGGTTTTTCGAATGCGCGCCCCGCTGCCACGAGGGCATCGGCTACCGCCAGTTCATGACTGCTTTCGAAAGGAAGCATGCTGCGAGAGACGGTCATCAGGGCACCGGTCCTGACTTCCGCCTGGATCCAGCCCCTCCACCGGCTATTGGGCGTTCCGATGTTTCGTGCCGTCACATAGAGCAGCGCTACAACGTGCGCCTGCCGCGCCGCTTCGGGCAGGGCGAGCGTGGCTGCCGCCAGTTGGTGCGACCGGGCAAGACGGTTCCTCTCGGCTGCAGGCACTGTCAGAAAGCAGCGGTAACCGTTGCGCTGGCCGCTCAGGGTCATGGTGAAATTGCCCCTGGGGTCTGGTTCCAGAGTCTCCACGAACCCGATCAGGAACAGATGGTTTTCCTTTCCTTCCGTCCGGACAATGGCATGGAGACGCCGTCCGAACCTTTCATGCCCTGGGGCGACAGGGCATAGAAGATCGGAGATCAGTCTGCCCTGCGCCCGGATCCGGGTTCCGGCTGAGGCGATCCGGCCCAGGGCAACCGTCGGTGTGCGGTGTCTGGCAAATTGTGGCCGCCATTCGGTCAGCCCCGCCCGTTCCCACAGGAGATGGAGCAGCCCGAGAGGCGTCATCCGGCGCTGTCGCGCCTGTCCGGGCCGATCTGAAGCAGGCAGCGGCGTGTCATCGACTGGCCGGGGTGGCCCCTTGCGGCGCAGGCCGATCGACAGGGTCACAGCGACATCCCCATCCTCACCCTCGCGAATTACGCTATTTACATAGCTGGCGCGCCCACTTTTTTCTGGATCAGGCTTGTAGAACGCGCATGTCTTTTCATGCAGCGGCCCTTCATTTGGCCAGACGGCGAGGTGAAAACTGTGACTGTCCGCCCGGTAACGGATCTGTAGAGGCAGTGCGGCCCCGCGATGCTGGCACAGGCATCGCGCCTTGTCAGAACGCTCCGCGCTCCGGCTCTCATCATATTTTGCCTTCAGGCGGCGTTCCCAGCGCTCCGGGTCACTCCGGCGCCATTCGAGCTGGAACCTTTCCCCGCCAGGAAGGATGATGATCGTGCCGGTCATGCCGAGGTTTTTTCTCGCAATATCCTGATCTGGGCGAGGATTTCCTTCTCGGTTATCCCGGTGCCAGCCGCGCCCTCCTTCGGTGCGCCTTTTGTCATCGCGTCCCTGACACCCAATATAAGCAGTGCCTGACGCCGGGCTACACCAGGCTGCCGGTCCACGCGGCGTTCAATGGCTTCAAGGCGTCCAAGCAGGTAACCGTCGATGGGAGGTATGGTGCGGGGCTGTGTCTGAAAACCGGGTTTCGGGGTGGAGGCAGCATCACGCAGCATATAGGAAAATGGTGTCAGCATGTCTGTTCTGGCTGCGTGTTCATTCCCTTCATCGTCATTGGCGGTCGTAACCCGGCGTGGTGTGGCGGCGACTGCTGCACCAATTTGTGCAAAATTGCGCAGGATGTCTTTAGAACCTGAACCGAGGCGGTCGACTGCTTCCTGGAGTGCGTGAACATCCGGTTCGTCGTGTACCATGGTCAGCTCAGACTGAAACAGGCCGCCTTCGATCGTCGCGAGGAGGGCGAGCAACTGCTGGTCCGGGGGCACCCGATTCAGGTCCAGCGGCGCTGCAAGCATGACCGGCTGGGCCATGCGGATCGCGCCTGACCGCCCATTGACGGCGGCAAAGAACGTCTTCGAATGGACGATGCGACCGGCATACATCGTTATGGCCTCGCCCTCGATGAGCGACTGAAGGTCTGCCCAGGGAATACGGGCGACTTCCCGGACTTCGGCACCCCGTCCTTCCCGGTAACTTCCCGCGGAGTTGCCTTCGAAATGCGTGGCCTGACTGACCTCGATCCGATCGGACTGCTTTTCGATCCACTCGCGCGTGCGCATGGCATCCTGCAGGCGCATGGCGTGGGTAAGGTTGGCGTTGCCGAGCAGGGTAAAGGCTTTGTCGCCGATGCGTGTCGTGAGACCCGGAAGATCCTGAAACCCCAGCCAGAACATGCAGTTCAGGCCGCGTCCCATGGCCAGCTGCCGGTCCATGCCGTCCGTGACGTAGGCGGAGAGTTCATCGTAGAAAAAATGGAACGGCGCGTCGCCGCTGCCTGCCTTGAGCTTGAAGACCTGCTCGGCGGGGCCGTCGAGGCGGGCGCCAAGAAGCTGGGCCATGACGCCGCGACCGGCCGCGACCACGATCTTGCCCAGTCCGGCCAGCGTATCCGAGGAATTCTCCAGCGCGGGCAGCGTGACGACGAGAATGCGGCGGTTCAGCACCACATCGCGCATATCGATGTCGGGCGTCTGGGCGCGGAAGATATGCCCGAGACTGACGCCAAGCTGCGTGAAGACCCGGGTGAAATACATCTTGGCGTAGCCATGCTGTTCGCTCGGTTTGTTTTCTTTCTGTTCATTCCACGCCAGAGAGGAATCATACCCCGGCAGTTCGCCCAGATAGGCCTGGGCCGGATAGAGGATATCGTCGGGAATTTCGGGAACGCTGATCTCGATGGGATGATCGGAGCCGGGATTGCGGATCAGGAATACGCGATGCCGGGCCAGCGTGCCGATCCAGCGCAGTTCCATGGCATAGCGCATGGTCTCGATGTTGATCGGCACGCCGTGCGTGTCGCGCATCCAGGTCAGCACCGGCGCGATCGTGCCGGCAAGGCCGACAGCACGATCCCGAAAGACACCGTTGGCGTCGTTGCTCGACGGCTCACCAAGCTGGCTGACCAGCATTTCACGGATGGCGTCGGCATTGCCGGTCGCAAACGGATTGAACGTATTGGACTGGCGGATGCCGCTTGCGGTTAGAAAGTTGAGATTGAGCACCTGGTCATCCAGCCCGAAGCGGCGGGCAAGCGCCAGCACATCGCCGTGGACCGTGTTGTCACCCTTGCCATCGATCAGGATAAACCCGGATCCATGCGCAAGCGGATTGGCGAGCAGGGAGATGGCGGATGTCGTTTTGCCCGCACCGGTCGTGCCTGGCACGGCGGCGTGCTGGCGTCCCGCGTCGGATGAAAGCCAGAGTTGCTGGCCGGTCAGTCCGTCCGTTCCAAGATATATGATGCCTGCCGCCGCCCGCGGCCGACGGGTTTTGGGATCAAGATCGTGTTTATCCTTCAGTCCGCAATACCGGGGCAGATGAAAAGGCAACACGGGTTGGCGGGTCATGACCCAGAGCGTCAGGCAGAGGGCGAGGGGAAAGGTGATCCCGACGATCGCGGGAGCCAGCACGCTGAGCCCTGCCAGCATCATGAGAGCAAACCCGGAACTGCTGGATTGCAACTCTTCGGCGATCCGGACCGTGAAGGGACGCGTATCGCGATAGGTAGCGCCGTGTTTCAGTTGCTGGTGGACCTGCGGTCCGCCGATCTCGCGCTTCACCATGCCTCAGTCTTCCAGCCCAAAAGGAGATTTTCCCGTGCCGATCGTATGCGGTACGGGCGCTGTTGGTGCCGTGGGGGAAACCGGCGCCGTCGGCGCTGTCTGCGCGCCACCTGGGGGGTGCGGATAAATGACGACGGGCCGCTGCGTCATGATGCGTCGTGCGGCATCAATTTCCGCGCTCGCCGGGTGACCGTCGGGATTGCCGACCACATTCCCGTCGACCGGCATGTGCTCGCCCGGGACATAGGTTGAGCGGACCCCTGGCGCGCCTTCGTCCGTCATGGGCGCGCCGGAGAGTGGGGGTAGAATTGCAGGCGGCCGTAGCATGCCAGCGGGCCCCGTGTCGGGAACAGTGCGGTCGGAAACCATGGCCTGACGTGTGCCGATGATCAGGATGGCGGCCAGTCCCCCAGCGATGAGCGCGGGCAACGCTTTTTTCAGGCGCCAGTGCCGTGATGCTTCCGGTGCCGGTAAAGTCGGGACCGCGCTGCTCGTCTCCATCTGCCCGAAATCAGATCCGAGATGGAGATGGAGGGGCTGTAAGCCTGTCCCGTCGAGTTCAATGGTGATGGGAGCCCGGCCATCAGCGTGCAGGATGATACGGGTCATGGGAAGATCCTTGTGCTTCGGGCATCGGGCGCAGGATGGCGAGTGCGTTCTCAACCGCAGGGATGTAGATCGGACGCTGGTAGCGTCGTTCTTCGCTCCAGTGCGCACGTGCGCCGGCGGCCTCGATGCGGGGATTGGGATGAAGGTCTTCGGCCGGGATCTCAGCAGGAAAGCCGAGTGAGTGCAGCGCGTACCACAATGATCGGTCGATGAGCTTCACGATGGCGAATGAGGAGGGGGCGAGCACGCCCGCCTGACGCCGGGCTTCGTGCAGCAGGGTCATGAGCGCGGTCACGCTCCATCCGCTGCGCTCGCAGACCGTATCGATACAGTTTGTGATTTCCTTGTCCTGCAGGGCAGAGCGGGCGCTTCGCACAACGGACTCTGGCACCGTGAGTGGCGCTAGCGGACCACGGGGACCATCAAGGCCAGCGTCGGCCAGGCCGGCAGAGAGTTCACCAAGCAGGGCGAGGGCTTCCCGGCGCCTCTGGAGGTAGTGCATCGCAAAGGCAACGAGAAGCACCTGTTCGACAGGGGACGCGGCGTGGATGCTGGACCAGTGGCGGCCCAGCTGGCGCGTGAACGCTTCGAGCGCGCCGGTTTCACTGCAGCGGTCCTGTGCATCGACAGCGAAGCGCGCGCCCCATTCGGCACGTGTCAGGGCCGGGTCCGCGGGCAGGGGGATGCCATCCGTGGGCGTTACAAGCCTGTCCAGTCGGCGTCGGACGAAGCCTCTCAGTGTCGGAAACATTTCTGCCTGGACCGCAATCAGACCTTCCAGATCGAGCGCTTTTGCAAAACGGCCGGGGGCAGCACGCCACATGCATAACCCGCCCATGAGCGCAATCACGATGGCCACCGGCCATTTCAGGGCATTGCCCAGGATCGCAAGGCCATAATAAAGCTGGATCGCCCGCACCAGGTCCGGTCGATATTGTGCGGCCCGCAACTGAAATCGCAGGTGCATCAGGTCGGGATTAGACGTATGCAGCAGGTTGATCTGCCCCAGCATGGCCCGCAGATAGAAGGCCGTGATCTGCGTATGCCACAGGCTCCAGGCCATGTAGCTAAACAGCAGGACCCCGACGATGATGATGATCGAGGAGAAGAGCAGATAGTCATCGCTGGATGACCATGGGACACGGCTCGTGCTCATGAACGATCGTCCCCGCGGTTTCTGGCCATCATCGTGAGGGCGATGTCGTAGAAACGCCGGAGATAGGCGTTGCCATGGCGTGGGGTATGAGAGTGATAGAATGCCACGGCCTGCCAGAGGTCGCCGTGTGCCTCGTGCATCGCCTGACCAAGGATCCAGGCGCCTGCCTCGATATTGGCGCACGAACTGTCGCGCAGGGCCGCATATGTTTGCGCGGGCGTGCTGTGCCATCGCCTCGCGATGCGATCGACCCATGTCGTGTTGACCTGCATCGGCCCGAGATCCGCCGTGCCGTTACCGTTCGGGCTGACCATTCCGGGGCGGCCGGCCTCGACATAGAGGAGGACGAGCAGCACGCCACGGGGCACGCCGGAGATTTTTGCCGAAGCCTCCAGACAGGCTGCAATCTGGCGGCCATTTTCTTCGATGCTCGCGGCACGGGCGGTCGTGCTGGCGGCAAAAAGGGGAAACACCCCGAGTGCCGCCAGAGCGAGGCGAGGGATCATGTCGCCCCCTGCAGGGTCGGCGCGACATCGGCGATCCGGCCATGGGCTTCGCCCCAGAAGTCGATCAGATGATTGAGGACCAGCGCGTCGTCCATCTCCGCAAGCCTCATCGTGACATCGATCAGACATAACATCACGACCGTAAATGAACCGGCGCGCACCGTGCGTACGGCATAGCCGAGCGCGCTGTCGGGCGTCCTGCTGACATCAAGGGCAAAGCCCGTCCCTGTCAGTTCCAGCCACAGGGCTTCGGCACTGATCAGGAAAACGGGCAGATAGGCTTCAGGGTGTGCCGCGTCAGCCGGTGATACGACCACCCTTTTTCCGGTCCCAGGGTCCAGCAGCTCAATCGGCTTGCCGATTTTGGCCAGAAGCCGTGTCTGCGCCGCACTGATCGCCGCCAGATCGATCGCGCTCATGAGAACCGCCTCCTTTGCCATGTCGGCAGGGCGGTGCGGACCGGCCCGATGAGGAAGCGTCGCATGGAGCGTATCGCGGCCGGCAGCGTCAGCCCGAAAAACGAGATCGTGCCGAAAAACACCACGCCGAAGACGCCGATCAGCAGGGTGGTGAGGCTCCAGTGTGTCACGGAGATGAGAATGGGAAAGCAGCTGCGGGCATCGAGAATGAAAACCCGGACAGGATAGGCCGTTGCACGCCACATCACGCGTCTCTCCTTTCTTCCGCCAGAGCGGTGTCTTCGGTGATCAGATCGGCATCAAGCAGTTTGCGGATGGCATTTCCGAAAGACTGGCCCTGCGCCTCGACTGCGTCGGCCACGACGTCAGGCCAGTCCGTTGGCTCGGTTCGGGTCAGCTTGCGGCGCAGATCACGGTCGAAGGTGAGGAATTCGCGGATCGCAACACGCCCCCCGCCCTTGCGGGGTACAAGACGCTGGTTGATGCAGAACCGCAGTGCCTGAGCGAGGGCCGAGACGAGGTTGTCACGTTCCGAGGGCGGACAGAGCGCGATCGCGCGCTGGATCATGAGGGAGACGCTGTCTGCGTGTAGCGTTGTGCCCAGAATACCGCCCATCATGGCGATATTGATGGCTGCATTCATGGTCTCGCCGTCCCGACATTCCGTGATGATGCCATCGCTCATCTCGCGGCGTGTCAGGCTGCGGGTGAACGTGGGAAAAGTCAGGGTAGGGGGGCGGATCTCCGTCTGGCTGATCCGCGAACCTGAAGGCGGACGCAGGTCGTCCAGCAGGAACTCGATGGGCTCCTCGCCAGTTGCCATGTCGCAATACACGGTCGGGTCCATGAGTTTTTCGATGGCGAGCCCGAATTGCAACGTGGTCTTTCCGGAACCGGTTGCCCCACCAAACAGGACCATGCCGCTTTTGAGCCTGTTCGTGTCCCGGATTTCCTGCTCGACCATCTGCTGGTCAAGGCTTGCGGGGCGGGCGGGGATCGGACGCATGACGATGTGGACGCCACTGCCCCGCTTGACCGAAATGGGCGAAAGATTGATCCGGAAACGCAGATTGACCTTGCGGTCCAGTGCCACGCTGTAGGCTGTATCGAGGATATGGCCGACACCAAGCATGGCCATCCCGTCAGAGGCATAGACATGGCCGACGATATCCGCCAGCGCGAGGGAGTCCGTCGCTTTGCATGTGGCATAGCGGATCACGCCGTGCACCTTGATCGTGACCGGATGGCCGGTCTTGATGTCGATGCGCGAGGCGCCGAGGCCGTGCGCCCAGCGAAGGAGGGAGTCCAGCCCCGGCGCGTTACGCCGTCGTTCCTCGACCCAGGCAAACGCTTTCCTGCCTTCATCCGGCCAGCGTTCGTCGGTCGTGACGGGGATCGTCATGTTCATCGGCAGTGCTCCGGATAACCGTAATCGCTTCCGCGACGGACGTGGCCCTGAAGCCCCGGCTGGCTCGCGATCCGGATCGTGCGGTCATTGAGGTGGAGGGTGTCTCCCCCTCCCACGGCGTCCTGGTGCTCGAACACGACGCGCGGTTCTTCGACGCGCCCGGCGTTCAGCAGCACCCGGTAGCGGGCCATGCCGGTAATGTCGCGCTGCAGACGCGACAGGTCGGAGAGGAAGATCTCGGTCGCCTGCTTTTCTCCATCTGCCCAGCCTTCGGCCACCCATTGGTTCCAGTGTGACACTTCCGCCTTTGTGCGAGGCAGGGCCGTGGCTACCGGATGATGCGGTTTGCCCCATGTCCGGACGAGATACGTGCGCCAGTCCGGGGGCGCGGATGTCAGTTGTGCCTCCCGGGTGATCTCGAAAACACATTCTGTCTCGTGCGCCACCTGACCGGTGTCATTGAGCGCAAAGGCCATCTGCGCCTCGGTGACGATAGGGGGCTGCATGAGGGTCTGGCCACTCCCGATCGGAAGCACGATCGACCGGAAATCATAAGTGGCGTCGAGTGTCTCCTCATGGCGCCGCAGCATCTCGTTGATGGCGAATGCCCGGGCGGCCAGACCGCCCTGCGCGCCGTAAATATGCGCGGCTTCCCGAAGCTGGGCGCTTCGACCGGGTTTCAGGTCATCGCCTGGCTCGTCATTGGGGCGGGTATTCTCAAGGGCCTCAAGAGAAGGTGGCGCTTCGCCGCCGACTACCTCGTCGAGCGTTGAGGCCCCTGTCACCGGTTTATTGATGGGATTGGCAAGGGCGGGGTCAGCCCCATCCACCTGATCCGCACCCGGCTGGGGCGGCTGTGGCACCGGGACCAATGTGCCGCTGCGAGCCGATGGCGGGAATGGAGACGATGTCGGTAGCCGGACGTGCTGCCCCTCCTCAATGACAACCTTCCCCGTGGAGACAGACGCCGCATGGGTCGGACCGCCTGCGGCCGTCACGACGATGGCCGAAGATAGAAAGAGCGCCATCTTACGCATGCCACGCCACCGTTATTGCGTGGTGAAGTGGGTCTACCGAGACCATGGCCTGATCTCCGGCCTGATCGCCCAATGTCCGCAGGATATCCACCACAGCAGCAACGCTGTTGGTCGCGACGCGCATTGCTCGGGGATGGCCGGTGACAGTCACGCTATAGCCAATCTCCTGGCCGAGTTTTGCGACGGCCTTGCCCAGCGGGCCGTCCCACACGAACCAGATCCGGCGGGTCAGGTCATCGGGGAGCGGGGGTTGGTTGGTAGATGCAACGACCGGAGACGGGCGGATGCTGCCAAGTTCCCGAAGATCGGTTGTGGTCTCTGCTATTGACCGCTGCAAGGCCAGTTCAGGATTGGCCATGCCGGTCGTCGCAATGGGAGAAGGTGACGACAGGCTCTGCGCACAGGCGCTGAGCGCCATGGGCAAAAGAAAAATGAGCAGAGAATGTTTCATGAGCTTCTCCGGATAATGGGAGTAGCTTCGAAGATCATCTTGCGACTGCTACAGCAAAAATTGGCTGCGTTGCTTTTTCTTTCATGCAGGCCCCGAGAACAGATTCGTGTCCTCTTTTGGGGTATGCTGTCGCCGGATTGACGCGCAGAATTGCGTGGGACAGGAGCAACCCTTTTCTGTTTTCGGCTCTGAACGTGAGGGGATCACCGGCAGCCATCCATGTTGCTGACAGTCCTACCAAGCATCTGATGTGCGCTGAACAATCTGTATCGATGGGACACAATGAGGTATGTCGATGATATGTAGCCGAGAGGGTAGAGTGCAGGATGAAGATCATCAGAATGGCCATCGTGATGGCGATCATTGCAGGCACGAGTGCCTGTTCGTCCACGGGTGATGCTTCCATAAAAAAAACAACCATCGCGGAAGTTGATCAGAATATTCATGATGGTGTGACAACTTCATCCCAGGTGCGTCAGATTTACGGTGAACCGGGGCAGAAAACCTATGAAGATGGTTATGAGGTCTGGATTTATAGTTTTACGTCCGGCAGGGAGGATGGTCTTTCAATAGCGCAGGACGTAGTCGGGCTTGGCATGCTTGGAGAAAGATCAAATAACAAAAGCAAGATGATGACTGTTGTGTTGAGTAACGGGATCGTGCTGAAGCATAGTTTTTCCACCTCGCATTTCAGCTCCAGCAGTGGCTTGAGGTAGTAATATCGCAGGCAGGTAATGGTTTGGTATGAATGTATTGATCTGGGTAAGGCATGCAGCAGGGGCTGACTATAATGAAGACGTGTGCCGCAGAACTTAAGTTGGAAGAAGCCCCCTGCATGGTCCGTAGTAGTGGAACGTGGTAAGTGCGTATTCGCATGTCTCCTGATCAGAAACGCAGCTATGCGCGCTCAAGACGCATACCTCCCTTTAAGTCACTGCATTGACGGGTAAGCAGTCCTTCTGGTGACGAAACCATGGGACCATGCGGCGGATGGCTTCTTCAATCTGGTCCGTTGCGACCGCAAAGCTGAAACGGATGAAGTATTTCCCGTCTACGGGGTCGAAATCAATGCCCGGTGCTGTCGTAACACCCGTATCCAGCAACAGGCGCTTGCAAAACGCCATGCTGTCATCCGTCAGGTGCCTGATATCGGCATAGATATAGAACGCTCCATCTGGTGGCGCGATATGGCGCAGCCCCATTTCGGGCAGGGTACGCAGCAGCAGGTCACGATTGCGCCGGTAGGTTTCCATATGCCCTTCAAGCTCATCGCGGCAATCGAAGGCGGCGAGGGCCGCGTGCTGGCTGAGGGCGGCGGGCGGCAGGAACAGATTGCCCATCCGCGCACGGGCGGCTTCCACCTTGGCAGGCGGGACAACCAGCCACCCCAGCCGCCAAGGCGCCATGCTGAAGTATTTGGAAAAACTGTTTACCACCAGCGCATTGGGATCATATTCCAGAATACTGTGCGCGCGTTCGCCAAAACTCAGGCCGTGATAGATTTCATCCGATATGATGCAGATCCCGTGCGCGCGACAGACGTCAACAATGCGCCGTATTTCATCAGGAGACAGGATGGTACCGGTGGGGTTGGCGGGACTGGCCAGGATCAACCCGTCGGGAGCAGGTTCAAGCGCGGCAATGGCGTGGGGGGTCAACTGGAAGCGTTCTTTTTCCCCACACGGAATTTCAACCGGTTCCATATGGAGCGAGCGCACGACATTGCGGTAGGCCACGTAGCCAGGTCGCGCCATGGCTACATGCGCGCCGGGCACAAAACTGGTCATGAGCGCCAGGACCAGCGCGGGTGATGCGCCACAGGTCAGGATAATCTGTTCAGGCCGGAGCGAAACGCCATATGTTTCGTGATAGTGCAGGGCGATCCGTTCCTTCAGGGGCTGGCTTTCCCAATAGCCCATGGGGTCTGTCGCCAATATGTGCTGGGCGCGTTCGATCGCCGCGCTTGGCGCGCCGGTGGAAGGCTGGCCAAATTCCATATGAATGATGCTGCGCCCCTGCGCGGCCAGTTCATGCGCCAGTGCGCTGATGGACAGCGCGTGGAAGGGATCGATTGGTGGAACAGGCATCATGACCTCAAGGTGGAAAATAGACTTATAGGGCGATGATCGCCCTGCGACCAGAAACTGCCCCTGGAAATCAGGCGGCCTGCCCACCGTTTTCTACGCGACGTGCCAGTTCCTGCCAGGAACGTGTTGTGGAGGGCAGAGGCTGTGGAGTTTACAGAATTCCATATATGATGCTATAAGGCACTTTATATGCCAAATATGAGTGATAGTAATGGGCTCACCAAAATCCCGCGCGGCTCTTGAGCGACTGGGGCGTGACCTTCGTGGCGCGCGCCTGCGGCGCGGCATAGCGATAGCCGACCTGGCCGCTCGTGCCGGCACGTCAGCAAGTTCCATCGCGCGCCTGGAAAAGGGAGACCCGGGTGTGGGGATCGGCACTCTGGCCGACGTGCTTGTCGTGCTTGGTCTTCTGGACCGGTTGGCCGACCTGATTGATATCCGCAAGGATGATCTGGGACTGGCGTTGGCTGCTGAACGTCAGCCTCGTCGAGGCCGGTCTTCTGCGACCACGTTACGCAGGCAGCAGGATAAGGATAAGGCCACGCATGGGGGAGCGGATGTTATTGATATGGACGGTGCTTCGTTCTGATGCCTGATTTCAGCGCCCATGTCGTTCTTGGCGACAGCCTGACTCCCGTGGGTCAACTGCGTTTTACGCAGGCAGGTCCACGGCAGTTTTCGACCTTCACTTATGATCCGGCCTGGGTCGAGAATTCTCGGGCCTTTGCCATCCAGCCAACCTTTCCCCTTGGCTCTGGGCCGTTTCATGCGGCTGGCCAGCCAGGGAACGTGCGCGATGCTCTTGCGGGTGTCTTTGCTGATGCTGCGCCCGACAGTTGGGGGCGCAGGCTTCTCGAGCGTGCCTACGGTAATGGGCTTTCCGAGTTTGAATATCTCACACTGTCGGATGACGTATGTCGGCAGGGTGCGCTTCGTTTCGCCGATGATAACGGAGAAATCATTCGTGGCGGCGCCGATGACATCATACCGCGTCTGGTCGATCTTGCCGCTATTACGGCTATCGCGCGGGCATATGAACAGGGCAAGGACATATCCGAAAGGGATATGCAGGCGCTCGCTGGTGCAGGTGGTTCGGGTGGGGCGCGACCGAAGGCCAATGTTCGGGACGGCGATGTGCTCTGGCTTGCAAAATTTACCTCGGTTCACGACCAGTGGCCAATAGAACGTATTGAAGTTGCCACGCTTCGTCTGGCAAGAGCATGCGGAATCCGGACGCCAGAGGTCAGGCTGGAACTGGCTGAAACGCCGTTTCCTGTGGCTCTGATCCAGCGGTTTGATCGGCGTGGGGCTGGCCGGATTCCTTATATTTCGGCGAGGACTGCTCTGGGGAAAACCGGAACGGAACTGGGTTCCTATACGGAGATTGTCGATTTTATCCGGACCTATGCCGCCGATCCCCAGGCAGAGTTCCGCGAACTCTTCCTGCGTCTGGTTTATACTATTCTCGTGTCAAATAAGGACGATCATCTGAAAAATCACGGATTTCTCTATGTGGGCGCTGGACACTGGCGGTTATCCCCCGTTTTCGATGTGAATCCAGCACCCGACCGTAACCCGCATCTGGAAACGGCGATACTGGAGGGCGGTCCGCATGATCGGTCCATCCGTCTGGCACTGGAGGCGTGTGAATTCTTCGAAATTACCCCTGCTGAGGCCCGGCAGATGATCCGCGTGACAGCGCGGCGAATTTCGGATGAGTGGAGATCTGTTCTGCGAGAGGTTGGTGTTTCCGGGGCGATGGCGCGTCATTATGAAGCCGCCTTCATAAACGATCAGATCGGGATCGCGCTAACGATCTGATAGTCACATATGACTGATAATATCGTATAATATGCCAGATACGACACATAAATTTGTCGAATCTATCCCTGCCAGACGCCGCCGCGCTATTGATCGAACAGCATGGTCAATATCATTGTGTCCGCAATGATCAGGCTGTGAGGACGTCAGGAGAATATCGGTCACTTTCTACCCAGTGGTAAATTCGAGTTCCGATTGTTCATCAATGGCGCGCAGGGTCTCGTACAGTCCTGCAGCCACGCCTCTGCCGCCTACGATCTCGTCCGCCAGTTCGTCCAGAACGCCGGCAAATGCTTCATCGGTCGCGAGACCAAAAACATTCATGCGTTCGCTTTTTCTGCGTTCGATCTCGCTGTTTGCTGTTCCCGAGGGAAATACGGTGGCAAGCATCCGCAGGGCCCGGGCAAAGTGGATCCGTTTGTAAAGGCGCGAACGGAGCGCCGTGTCTCCAGGCGTCGTCGAAAAAGACCAGAGTTCGATTGGCCCCAGGACGTTCACCAGAAGCTGTTCATACTTTGCTTCTCCGGCCGACATGTCCACGAAGAACGGCGCACCATTCTTTCCCGGACCCGGCAGTGCGTTGCGGATCACATAGGCGCTGGCATCGGACAGCTTGAAGCGTCGGATAAGGCTGTCTGCCGTCTCCTGATCACCGCATTTGAGGACCCATCGGGCGGTTGATATCTTGTAAAGGTCCTCGCTGAAGTCGGTATGGTTCTGTGAAATGAAGGCGAGTTGGACGTTGTGCTTGCGCCCCTCGCGGCCGTCGCGGACAGCCTGCTTGTCTACCTGGGGCGCTGGTTCGGTACGGTGCCACTCGTCGAAGTCGATACGTTTCGTCGTTTCATACATCTCCGTGAAACGGGCGAGATGATAGTCCCGCATGGATGGGGGCATATGCGGGTCGTCGGCATAATCGGGATGGAGAAAGAAATTCCGGGCCAGGATATGGCGGCCAAGCATATACATGAGCGCTGTCTGGCGGTTGGCTGCGGGAGAGCCGGAAGGTGCCACCTCGGCAAGATCGAGAACGATCACGCGCGCGTCGCCCATATCCAGCCTTGTGGGGGACGCCAGCATGGGAAAATTCTTGATCACGTTCATGATGTAGCGATCAAACGTGTCGATCAGGCTTTCACCAGTTTCCAGGGTGATCTTCGAATAGCGTTTTTCGATTTCCGGGCTGCGGGCCGCAATCAGCAGATCCTGCAGGACCGGTACTGCATGGCGCTGGGCAAAACCTGCCAGGCGGTATTCCCTGAGATTGACAAAGGCATCGACGACATCCCGCCACCATGTCGGATCGTCCTCTCCCGCATGGTGGGGCAGGCTGATGCCCAGCGATGTTATTGCGGCATCGACGTCGGGCTCGATCCCCGGAGTGTAGATTTTGGGCGTGCCCCCCTGCACCCCGGTACAGAGGCGGTAGGCTTCATCAATCACGTCCTCTACCAGATGGTCCATGCCCTCCCACGGCCTGCCATCCAGCGGCGTTGCAAGGAGCGAGATGAAATTCTGCAGGAAGACGCGCTCGAGTGGCAGGGGATATTCCAGCCCGACCTGGGTATCGAAGACATTGACCTCGAAGCCCGGGATTGCCTGCATCTTGACGTAAACCGCCTCGTGCTGGCGTTCGGGGCCAAGCGCGTTGCGTAGCATCTCGATCAGTCCGCGCGAGGACGGTCCGATGTCGAGCTTGCCGATATAGGGGAGCTTCGTGCCGTGGCTGCTGATCGCGGCGCTGCTGAGGATCAAGCCCAGCAGAATGGTATTGGCCAGAACGGATTTTCCGCCGCCAGGCGGGGCTACGATAATGTCTACGACGGATGGGCGTAGCCCGCCCCCGGTCGGATCGTAAGGCCAGATTGAACCATCGGGCTTGCGGAAGAGGATGGATCCTTTCTGCCACGGTGACGCACTGCGTGCCCACGGCATCATGGAGAACGCGTCACCGACAAGGGCGAGCGATGAGGTCGCAGTCGAACCGAGCGCCAGGGCAGGGACAGAACCCATGGCCGCCTCCAGCGGATCGCCGGAGATCCGCGTTGTCTTGCTGTTGCCCCACGCATCAATCGCCTGTGAGAGGTCCGACGCCTGCCGTCGCAGCTTCGCCTCTGCTCCGACCGGAGCCCAGGTTGTGGCGGTCATGCGCATCCGCACGGAATTATGGTTGTTTTTCTGGCGCTCGAGCTTGAGTGCGGCTAACGCCCGTCGAATGTCGCTATTTCCAGGGAACATCGCCAGAAACCCGGCTCCGGCTTCCTTGAAGCCGAAGGCGGCGCGGCCACCGCCCTCCAGGATCATGGCGCTACGCCATGGCAGTCTCTTGCGGCCGAGCACGCTGGACAGTTCGGAGAACGGGCGCGGATCCTCTGGGCCAATCGTCATGTCGACCGGGGCGTATGTATAATCCCCCACGGTCACGAGCTGCCCGCCTTTCGTTTCGGCGTCGGCATTGAAGATCTGGTCCCGGATCGCTGGCCAGAGCAGGCCCTGCGGATGTGGCTGCGGGTCATCCAGATCGTCGGGAAGCTGTGGCATGACCCGGTCACCCAGCAGGGTCGGTTTCCAGGCGGAGCCAGCCGTTTCACGATAGGTTGCCTCGCGCGCAATCTGCAATGCCTGATGTGGACCGAGGAATTCGCAGGAAATGTCGAACCCCTGCAAGGCGGCCTGGACGCGCGAAATGAACGATTCATGGCGGGCGGCCATGATATCGGAGCGCAGGGCAAAACGTTGGGTATTGCCCACGCGGGGAAACTGGGAGGCAAGGGTCCTGCGCTCCTCTGCCACCTGTTTGCGGTCCTCACGTGTCAGCACGCTGGGCCGGGTCCACAGGACGTAACAGGTGGCCTCCCAGCGCATGACGTTTGGCCAGCGCCGGCGCCTCTCTTCAATGACGTCCGAAAGGTCCGCTCCGATCTGTCGGGCTATGGACCGGCAGCCATTGAGGCTCAGGCGGTCAATCTCGATACCCGAGCGCTCGGGATCGGAAATATACCATCCCACAATGGCATGGCCACGTTCTTCAAGGAGACCCTGCAATTCTATACGCTGCTGCTCGGCGAGCGCTTCCACTTCCTGCCGCGTGCACATGCGACGCAGGCCATTGATGCGCAGTACGGAGACATATTCACCGCGTTTGGTGATGAGATGGTCCCCGTGCGTACTTTCCACATCGCAGAATGAGGCAAGGGGCTGGCGCAGCCCGAGGCTGATGCCGGCCAGCAGACTGGAAAGAATACCGCCCATTGATATGATCCTGTCATGTCATGACCGGTTGGGGATCGGCATCAAGCCATTCCCTGACAAGCGCCGGGTAGATGTCGGTGGGTCCGTTATGGAGACGGCCCAGGGGGAGGAGCCGGATGCCGTCCATCAGGGCGGTCGCGCTTTCATTGATCTGCGGGTCCGCCCGGTTCGCCATCAGCAGGGCAGTCGCCAGCAGTCGGGGAGAGGTTGTCTCCAGCCGCCGCCGGGCTTCGGCCGTCCGCGCGTGCAGAGCGCGGAGCACAGCGAGAGCGCTTTTGCATTGCGCAGGCATCATCGCGGTATCCGACCCTGACGCGATCGCGTCCATTGCACGATGCCAGACGGCATCCTGTCCGTTTGGCCCGTTGCCGAGCGTCTGCATGAGGGTCTGATGCGCGCAGCGGGTCAGGGTCATGATGCGGGTCTGTGGCAGTTTCGGCCACCATATCAGGACGGCTTCGCGTTCAATGGCCGGACGGGTCGGATCCTGCAGGATGTTGCATAAGGCGCAGACAGGCCCGGGTCCGTCACCGCGCCATGGAAACCTGCGACCAGGCGTTATCAGGCCGCAGCAGGCGCATGTGAAAAGGCCCGGCTCACCCATTTCCCCGGCGCCTGGCGCTGACGGATCCCATGGGCGCGGCAGCAGCCGGAAAGACTGTGTGAGACGGGCCATTGCGATCGGGTTCCTAGCCGCCGCTCGTGAACTGATAGGCCTGAGCCTGCGTACCAACGGTTGCCGAGCCACCGGACGCGGTGTTGGCAGCCTTGTTGATCCACTGCGGACCCGTTGCGAAAAGACCGCACAGCACGATGCCGGCGATTGCCATACCGACCTTTCCGGGCGAACGGTTCTGTTCGTTGCGGCTCTGCCAGGCCGCCCATACGCCGCCGATGAAGCAGATGAAGGCAGCGACATACATGCATGCAGCAGCGACAAAGCCGCCCGCTGTCAGCCCCTCCTGGGCGGTGGCCTGCATCTGGGCCCCGATACCGTTTGCGCTGCCGGTTGCGGATTGGGCCAGCGCGTGGCTGGCAATGAGGATCGGGACGGCCAATGTGCCAAGTGCCATGACGGCACGCTGTCTGTATCCGGCCCGTTGTGTCACCAGACGCGTCAGTCGCGCCGCGCTGGTGATGCCTGTGCGAGAGAGGTTCATGGTCGAGGGCTCCGTTGAAAGAGGGATCATGTCCCCCGAATCATTGTTCTGTCGGCAACATGCGACTTCGAACGCTTTCTTTGCGGACAGGACCTAGCCGGACGTTGTCCAGTGGCTCAGGATCCAGGTTGCTTCCTTGACGGGATTGAGGAGGATCACGCCGAAAACGAACTGGATGAGGCAACTGAGTTTTGAGCGGTTTGTTTTTCCGGTCGCCGACGCGTTCCACGCAACGACTGCCATGAACGCCGCCCAGGCGCCGAACATTTCGAAGAACAGGGCGAAATCACTGACGATTGACAGGATGGCATCCTCTGGGCCAGTCCCGGAAATGACGCTTCCCGTCGCGGCATCCGTATAGCCGGTGACAGAAGCTCCCAGCGAAACCTGCGTATCGAGACCGGCAGAGGTGGTGGACTTGGTGAGTATCCTGTCAAAGGTGGCAAAGACGCCAGAGAGGACAATCCCGATCCAGGGCACCCAGGGGCGCCCGACGAACGGGTTCTGGGGCTGGCGCTGCTGCCATAATCCCCATGCCCCGGTCAGGAAGGCAATCCACGCTGCAATATAGCAGGCCATTGGCAGCAGCCAGGCCATGGCGAGAGCGAGATCGTTGACGAGGTTGACCAGACCTTGCACGTCGATGTGTCCTTGCCTTACTGGATGATGCCGCGTTCAGCCTGGATCACCCACATCGTGCCGCGTTGGGAGATGGCGCGCACACGACCATATCCGCGGAGATCGGTGCCGATTTCGATTTCGGACTGCGGCGGTTGCCCGACCGGCGCAGCGTCGTCCTGCACCATGGCAAGCTGGGGAGATGCGGCAAGTATCCGGTAGTGGGGCGTCCATGTCGGGGGCGGAGCAGGAGGCGTCGGGCGCATTTTCGCTGTCCGGGACGCTGGAGATTGCGGCGGCGTTGGTGCTGGCTGCGGCTCGGCCGCCGCTGCTTCCAGGGCTGCCCGTGCCTTGTCGGCTGCGGCACGTGTGGCGGCCGGTCCATCTGACGGGGGCGCTTCGGCGTCGGCCACGGCTCGTTTCGCTTCGAGGAGCGACATCCGGCGGTTGAGATCCGAAGCCTTTGCCGTATCTGCGATACGCAGTCGGTCAAGATCCTGCCGGAGTGCTGCGATCTCGCTACGGGTCCGCTGCACCAGTGCTGCTTCTTCCGTCACAAGCTTCAGCACCTGCAACTGGTCATCCGATGTCATGGGAGCCGCTTGCAGGCGGGTCGCTTTCTGGACCGCATCGTCCGTCGGAACAGCGTTTTCGATGCCGATATCGTGTCTCTGCGCAGGCGTGTTCTCGGTCGGCATAGTTGCCGGTGTTGGGACGGCGGGATGGGGCGGCTTTTTCATAGCAAGGAGTGCCTTGAGATCCTCATCTGTAGCCGAGACCTGAGGTGCCGGGGGTGATGGCAATGATGTAGGTGAGTGCCCCGGCGCTGGAGACGCTTTGGGGCCTGATGGTAGCGGGGCGGAAATCATTCCGACTTCCTGGCCCAGGGGAGACGCCTGCCTCTTTGCTATGCCCATCACGAGGAAGAGGGAGAGCAGACTGCTGACGGCAGTACCCGCGATGATGACCTGCCTGCGGCGCGGAAGCGCCCTGAAAAGGGCCATTGCATGTGGAACGGGTCGGTTCCTGTCAGGTGCTGCTGTCACAGGTTGCGGGTGAGGGGAGGGAGGCTCGGCAATTATGTCCGCCTCGGGCGAAGGGTCAGGCTCGGGCGTCGTGGCCAGCTTGCGAAACGGAACAGGTTCAGTGCCGCGATCCGCGCTGAACGGATCCCGGGACGTCGTTGCGGTTGCGGTCATGGTGAATGCTGCCTTCTGGTAGAGAGTGCAGAATTCGCCAATATCATGCGACCGGTGCTCGAAAACTTACTTCTTCATGACGACGTCCGACATGAAGATCACGCCAACACTGACCTGAGCGGCAAGATTTACGCGCGGCTGGGTCGGCATCTGCTGCATGAGCGCGCTGTTGACCTGCGAGGCCGCTGCACCGGCCGCCACGCCCAGTTGTTGCGGAAAATTCAGTGACTGGACGTAGTTGACGTTGCCGAGGGCTCCGATCGAACCGGTCGTGTTCGACGTCATCTCGATCGCCTGCCCGAGCCCCTGGACAAAGGCGGCTGCGGCGGGAAGAACAAAGCGCTCAACGTATAGCTGGTCAACGCTTGAGGCCACCGCAGCTTCCATGGTGTCCGGCGCAACCACCATACCTTCGACCTGGATCGGGGTCGGATCATTCTTATGGAAGACCTGATCAACACGGACAACCAGCCTGTTCAGATGTCCCCCGGCCCTTCTGACGGATGCTTTCATCCTGTCGCCAGCGAGTGGACCTGAATCAGCTTCCAGGATGATTTCTCCCCCGAGATCGCTGTTGGTTGCTGAAACCGTATGGGCGTAAATCCCCCGCCCGGCAGGAACAAGGACGCGGGAGAGGGCCGTCTGGGAATTTGCTGTCGCCGCCGAAGTTATTGAAGGGGAGACCACCGGTTTTTTTGTCTGCTCCCTTCCGGTTTCCGTCTTTTCATACAGGACATTTGTGACCGGAAAGCGTCCATCAAGACGGCCCGCGAGATCCATGATCGCATGTCTGTATGCGGTGATGGCGTCCTTCTGGAGCTGCGGGTCACGTGGCAAGGCGGCGCGGAAGGCTGCATCCGTTTGCACGGGTACGACGGGAACGCTTGGCACGACCTCAGGCGCATGCGGGGCTGGCGCCGCAGTGGCCTTGGCCATCGCCGGGTTGACGTCCGCCCCGACCTCCTGAGCGACCGGGGGCGGGGGAAGCTTGTCGTCGGGATGGGTGGGCGTGCCCGGTGCAATATCGGGTGAATACGATTGTCCCGCAGTCTGTGCCCGACCAGCCTCGTCGCGGATCTGATCTTCGCGGAGTTCCTGCTGACGCGGATTGGAATTCAGGCCGCCGGGCAGGGGGTTGGCGGCAGGCGGCCTGCCGGGGTCCGAGCGTGGAAGCTCCTTACGGTGGATGGTGGAGATGAGTAGCGTGACGCCAAGAACGGTGCCGATACTCCCAAGGATTGCGAGCAGACGCCGGTTTCCGCCCCGCGACGCATCACTGAACAGCTGGTTGAATCTGGGTTTCATCACTGTGCGTCCCTGATATGGGCCGAGACCGTCCGTCCCGCGTCGGAGAGAAGGACAACGGGAGACTCATGGAAGGCATAGAGCGTGTATCCCCCTTCACCGTGCTCCATGCTGTCCGATGAAGGCGTCATGAGGTGAAGGCGCGTGCGAAGATAGACCTCGTTTCCAATCCGCCATGCGCGCACGTCATCGGGTGAAATACCCTCGACGGCCAGCGGAATGGCTGACGCTGGTGGGATGCCGCTTAGCATGGCGTTCATGTAGGGCTCGCCTGTCGCAGGCACTCCGGGGCGGCTGTCGACCGGCTCCCGGGCATTGGGTCCTCCCTCGGACATGCGAACGGTCAGGTTGTCATCGTAGGATCCACGCCCCGCGATCAGCAGGAAGGAGACCGGCTTTGGCGCGTTCTGAAGCGTTACGAGCAGTCCACCTCTGGGCTGGAGCGACATCGGTTCGATATTGATGGTATTGGAACCCTTGAAGGGGACGCAGGTATAGAAACCTGTTGTCTCAACCGCAGGATTCCCGGCTGATGCGCCGCTTTTGCCGGAAGCACAGTTCGTGCTGCCGTCCGGGTTGGCGGAATTGCCAGATGTATTCCATGCGATCGGCCAGGGCTGTCCCGTGCTGTCCACGAAGGACAATGCGGTCGGATAGCCTTTTGTCGTAAAGATCAGGCTTGTCTGCTGACCAGGCGCAAAGGAGACACGGATCGCCGGGCGCGCATTAGGGGTCGCGAATTCCGTGCCGACCTGCTCCGTGGCACGACGCACGTCTTTCAGGCGTTCCCCCAGCCGAAGGATTTCTTCGGGCGTGAAAGGAATGGCCTCATGCTCGGCCTCACCTTCGGCTGCCGTATCGGGATCGTCTGCAGGTGTCGTTGCCGCAGGTCCGGGCTGTGATGGCTGCTGTGCGAGTGCCGCAAGTGGCAGGATGGACAGGGTCAGCGGAAAGAGAGAAAGAATTCGCACGGCTGTCACTCCCTCCCCGACGAGACGACAAGCTGTTCGATGGCCAGCCCATCAGGGTGATCCAGGTCCTCCACGCGATCAATCGTCACGGTTGCCATCAGCATTTGCGTATTCTGCTGGTTGACGTTTTCGCAGGTCTGGATGAAAGGAAACTGTATTACGTAGCGCGAGTGTCCCTGCACGACTGTCTCGGCGCGTACGGTCGCGGCCCGTGTCGGCTGCGCATAACAGAGCAGTTTTGCATCTCTGAGTTTCGCCAGATTCCCCTGCGTAATGAAAGACTTTGCAAAGGTGTTCCATCCGTTGAGCGTGTAGTGAGCGCCCGCGGTGTTCATCTGGGTTGGAAAATCACGATAGTTGATGTTGTAGGGTGCGATCGCCCATTTGACGGCCCAGCCGAGAAGCTGGTCCTGGCCAAGTACCGGACTGGTGAGCGCCACGGCCGGTCGGGGAGCATTCTGGCCGTCAACGTAGAAATAGAGGGGTGTGGGCGGGTGTGCACGGATATAGGCGTCGTGCGCCGCGAAAACGATGACCACGCCCGCCAGTGCGATGTTGAGCAGCAGTGATCTGTCTACAACAATCCCCTGAAAGTCGGGGTCGGTAAGCCGCCTGGTTACTGCGGAATTAAACAGCCGCATGGCGCGCCTCCCTTACGGGGGCATGAAAAAAGGTGATCATCACTCTACTCTCATTTCCCGACGGTGATGAGAGCAGGCTGGAAGTCTATCTTGCGACCAGCACGTTTTTTCTTTGATGGTTCCCGCTACTACTCAGGCGGCTATGCCATGCGTGGCGGCAATGCTGCGGCGGTATCGTCTGCTGACCCGGTCACCACCCTTGCGGGTGGTCCAGAAAAAGCATCCGCTCTTGCAGAGGCATTCCCGCCGGATGTAGTGGTGTTCGCCGATATAATATTCGGCCCTCGCGTGAATGAACCAGGGCATTTTGGCGCCGCGTCGTGGCGGAAGCTGCTCCCAGCAGCTTTGGGATTTCAGCGCGCTTTCCGAAATAAGAAAGTCCCGTGCAATTTCACGCGGGTTCTGAAATGCAAAATGGCGGTAGGCGATTTCAATGTTGGCGGCCTCGTGCCACCGCACCTTGTCTCCGCCCTTATGTCCTGTGAGGGTCAGCCTGCTGAGGCTGTTCCTGACAAGCCATGTCCGTCCCCGTCGGGCTTCGGGTGGAAGCAGCGAAGCCTGTTCCCATGTGAGGACAACTGCGGGATCTGCGGGAATGGCGCTCCGCTTTTCGGCAAGTATGGTCTCCGCCTGTATTTTTGAGAGTCTGATGCGCGGTGGCAGGCCAAGCTGCTTTCTTTTTGCACGCACGCTCCCGGCCGAGCGGCCAAGCATCTCGGCTATGTCGGCGGTTTTATCACCGCAGAGCCAGCGTTGGCCGAGAATGAGTAGCTCGGTCCTTGTCCATGCTCCCCTGCGTGCAGGCGCTTCATAAAAAACATTCCGGGGTCGGTCGGCCCATTGCGCGACTGACTCCTTCACCTCCTGCACTGTCAGGGTGAGCATTGTCGCCACAAGGACCTCGTCGCGCAGCCTGGCATAGAGGGCGCGTGTCATTTCTGGCGTGGGATAGGTCTGAAGCCATGTAAACAGACCGTGTTTTATGACCTGGCCGAACGATGCTGACTTCATGGCGGTATGCCCTCGTCATCGCGTTTTCGGGATAGGCTGCGTGTTTTGGGAATAATATCTCTTAATCGTTATATAACCGTCAAGAAATAAATAGCGCAGAACGCGCTAATATGATTCCAGACGCGGTTTCCGGTCCGCGTTGGTGATCCGCCGGGCCACATCACCTGGAATGGACAGCCCAAGGCATATGGCCTGCCATAAGAAAGGAGACCTCTTTCCTGACAGTCTCCATACCTTCATCACCCGGTCAGTGGCTTGCGATATCGTCGAGGTGACCAATAATGGACTCGAGATCAGCGAGGGCTTCGAGTTGTGATTGCGCGGACATTGCCCACGCGGTCATGTCCAGGGAACGCAAAAGGTCTGCGTCGTCATGTATTCCCGGGATCAGGTAATAAACGGAGACGGCCAGTCCTTCGGCGATGCGATAAACCGTTTCAAGGCTCGGATTTCTGAGCCCTGCTTCGATCAGGCTCAGGCTGGTCAGGGAAACATGTGATTTATGGGCGATCTGGCTCGCTGTTGCCCCCTGAAGCGTCCTGAATATCTGAATCCTGCGGCCAAATATCTCAAGGAGGTCCTGCCGTTCCCCCGAGGTGAAGGCGACACTGTGTGAATAATGATCGATCGGCAATCTGGCCGGTATTTCCGGCAGGTTAAACGTCTTTGAAATATTTCCAATAATGTCGCGTAATTTCTGGATTGCCAGATTGTAGTCCGAACACTGCCTCATGGTCTTTTTCAGCTGCGTGGCGGATGCCACGAGATCCAGATGGGCAAACCATGTACCTTCCGGTGCGCCTTGCGGAAGAATATCGCGCGGATCTATCTTAAATACCCGTAGCAGCGCCGATAATGTTTCCAGGGAGACCGGACGACCTGCTTCGATGCTCCGTATGACCGATACATTCAACCGTGCCAGTTTGGCGAGGTGTACCTGCGTCCAGTCAAGCGCAGTTCGCCTGTCATAAATGATTTTCCCGATGTCTCTATATAATTGGCCGGATGCAAATAAAGCCTCGGCTTGCATCTTGCCATTGTCATGGGACATTTTCGTTTACTCTCACGGCGGGCGTTTTCCTCAGCAAAAGAAACTTCCAACATCCAGAAGATATCGACTGGTCACGTCCTGACAGGGGATCACGCGTGACGGAACGTCATGATAGTCGAGTTGGAGCCCGCAAAAAAGGTGTCTGAGGTCGCAAAGGCCGCTGCTCTGGTCAGGAGAGCTTGATGGAGACACTCATATGCCTGTTATGCCTGCCGTGGTTATGGCGCTGGCCTCTGGTCCCATATCTGTCACACCTGCCGCGTTTCATCTTGTCCAGACAACTTCTCCGGACACTCCGTCCCAGCCGGCGTTGATGGGGACAACCGGCGGGGAAGCCTTACCATCACCGGGAGACGCTGGGCAGGAAGGTCCGGGCGCATTGGCTGATACTGGTGTGGATCCTCGAACATCCGGGAATGTTCCAGCCCGTCGGTATTTCCATATCGCCAGCGGTTATGGAAAGCAGGTCCCACTTGGTTTCGCCGTGCGTCAGATCGTTCCGCATGGGGTGCGTGTGGTGTTCGCGGCGGACGTGGACACCAGCGTTCCTGTTGACTGGCAGGGCGGCCGGGAATGGAACAAGGTTCTGGCGACCACGGTAGCCCAGGCGGGTGACGTCATTGATGTTGGTCATAATAAAGTCGCGGTCCGACGTCGAATTCGCTGACTGGTCGCATGATGGCCCGACACCTTCGTCGTAATCTCCCGAGGAAGGTTCCATGAACAAGCCCTCATCCGTCCTGAAATCCGGACATCCTTCCCCGATGCCCAATGTCGCCCTTGCGCTGGATGCGCTCGGCGAGATCTGGCGCATCAGGGGCGGAGAGGACGTCATCGCGATGTTGGACAATGATATGACAGCGAGGTCGGCCTGGCACGCCATCCTCTCTGGTGTCGCGCCGCATGAATGGCCTGATCTGGTCAGCTCCCTTGACGCGCTGATCCCCTATCTGCGCGGCCGCAGGGACCTGTTGTCGGCGGACAGCCCTTTTGGACGGGGCGTGATTTCGGAAAGCAGGCGCCAGGCGCTTCATCGCCTTCTTGCTCCGGAAAGGATTGCCCTGCTGGAGGCTGTGACGCGTCCGGCCACACGTCAGGAGGCCGCATGATCGATCTGCGCTTCCGTGTCCTGTTGTCAGTGGCTGCCGCTCTTGTATCGATACAGGGGCATGCGCAGACCACGTCATCAGGCGCCTCTGGCGCCACGACATCGACGGGAAGCGTCGGCTGCGCCGCCCTGACCCAGGCGGCGGCAACAGCCGTAAACGAACGCGTCCAGGCCAACGACGCCTATGAAAAGCAGCCGGATAGCGTCAACGGCCTGTCCTGCCTGAGCAATTTTTTCAACGGCACCGGATTGAATCTCATCACGAACGGCCTTGACCCCGCGGCCCTGCTGCAGGCCGTCGAGGGCCAGATAGGTGGCCAGGTCTGTCAGGCAGCACAGGCCGCATGGGGGAACGCCATGGGGTCGACCCAATGTGGACTCAGTCTGTCAGGCGTTAACCTGGGGCTTGGTTTTGGCTCGAGTAGCGGACTCATGTGCCCGAGCCTGAGTTTCGGTGGTGGTGGTCCGCCAATTGCGACCGCCATTGCGGGGACGTCGAGCGGTACGACTGACCTGTATATCAACGGATCTCCCCAGCTTCCGACCGGATACAGCCTGAGCAATCTCGTGGACGGAGTGTTCTGATGCGCAGGCTGCAGATGGTTGCCATTGGTGCCGCTTCGTGCGTCTGCGTGCTGGCAGTCACGCCGCGTCCGGCATATGCGCTTTTCAGTGACGCCGCGGTCGTTGCAGCGATCAAGCTTCTTCAGGCGTTCACGGGCAGCGCCCTCGATACGATGACGAAAAACCTGACAACCAGCATCGATTCAAACCTCAGTAGCCTTACAAACCCCAATTCCGTGGCGTCTCTCCTGACGAAGGGCTTCACGCAGGTTGCCAATTACGCAAAAGCCCAGGTTGGTGCCCAGTCGCAACTCATGGATGCCCAGGACGCGGCGATGGCCGGTTTTCTACGGCGCCAGCAGGAAACCGGAATCCGGGACGAGCATATGATGAACCCGGAATTCTGCGCGGGCCTTGACGCCCAGCAGTCCACCGTGGCCGCGTCCAAAGCGGCGCGCTCTGCGGTGTACGCCATTGCGACCGTGAGCGATCCCCGCGGTGAGGCAGGCCAGGGCACGCCCTCCTATTACGGCAAGTCGCAGGGCACGGATGCGAACATGTCCCTGCACCTCAAGCGCTACTGTTCATCCGACGACGTGGCGCAGGGGCTCTGCTCTTCCGTGTCCCGGCTGCCGAACGCCGACCAGCGTGCCGCCAGTCTGTTCGGCGCCGATACCCTGTCCGCGGATGGCGCAGTGGATGCAGCCAATGATTATGCGACCACGCTCATCCAGCCGGTAGCGCCGGCGGCCCTGCGTGGCGAGCAGCTGTCCAGCCTTCGGGGACGTGAAGCCGCAACCCGGCGCCGGTCATACAACAGTCGTATGTCTCTTGCGCGCTGGGTCACGGGCTACGTCACATCTCTTGGCGTGCCGTCCGTCACGCTGACGCGTGACCAGAAGGCCGAAATGACGGCTGAGGGGCTCACACCGCTCGACAAGGCGTCGTGGCTGCAGGCCATGGCGCTGGAAGTCAATCGCAGGGTTTCCAGCGTAAGCTGGAACGCCTCGCTCCAGGCAATGCCTCCCGCGTCCGTCATGCGCGAGGTCGCCACCGAAATGGCGCAGGCCAATTACCTGGCACTCCAGAACTACCGCCTCAGTCTCTATCTGGCGACCATGGGGGCTACCCGGGTCGCACAGGAAGAAGAGGTCGCCTTCAAGGACGGCCTCACCCCGATGCCGTCTCCCACGATCAACCCATAAGAGGTCCGTCATGTCTGAGGCCCAGCAGAAAACCGGCGATATCGAGGATGTGCTGAAAACCCTCGATCGCGTGCAGTCCGAATACAGAAAGCAGGCGCCCGGGCAGGCCGCCGCATATGACCGGCTGCGGCAGGAATCCCGTGAGCCTGACGTCCAGAATGATCCCGGGTTCCGTACGCGCGTCGCATACGCCGTGCAGGATGTAGAGCGCCTTTTGGGACCGACGCTGAACGATGACCATCCGCTTCATGCGGAGATGACGGAGCGCGCTGCGCATTACCCGGGTCTGAACGAACCTGTGGTCGCTGCGATGATGCGTGAAACGCATCGCCTTCAGCAGCCGGAAGTAAACGCGATCCGGACACTTGCTAGCGAACTGGTTGAAGGACATCAGGATCCGGACCACCCGGATATCGCGCACACAATCGATAGCCTGAGGGCGACCATCTTTCCCGAACCAGGGCGCCAGCCAGCGCCAGGTCATGACCATGCTGCCGGGTCTGCGCACGATGAGAAAGGTCAGGCGGACAAAACCCGTGGAATGGCGTCGCCGGGGGAGGGCGCTCCGCCAGGACCGGAGCAGTCGGCCAGCAGCCAACCCGGACAGACCCATACGATGGATCCTCAGAAGGATTTTCAAGAGAAACAGACAGGTTCGGCAAAAGATGCGCCGGAAAGCCGATCGACGATGGATGGCAACGGCACAAAGGAAAAGGCGGCAGCGAACACACGGGAAACGAACGCGGCGGCCAAGGATCAGGAGGACGTCAAGGTTATTCGCGGTGGGGGCTTTGCCCGCCTTGCGGAAGCGATTGCCTCGCGCATTGATAGCCAGCCTGCGAACCCGGCATCATCGTGGATGGAAAAGGCCGTCGATTTCAGTACCCGGCTGCACACCGCGCGTGACGAAAAGAGCCTGGAGGCGACCGAACGTCTGGGAAAGCAGGCGGTGGAGGCCCTGCGTGACCTCAGGGAGCGGCCAGCTTCCTCCATCATGGCGGCGATTTCAGATGCAGGAAAGGGTGATCCTGACGGTGTTGCCGGTGTGTTGTCGGAGATGAAGGCTGGCGGCCGATATGCCGATCTGCATAGCCAGTTTGTGACGGAGAAACAGAATAACCAGGCGTTTGCGGCGCAACTGGAGAATGTCACTAGCAGGCTCGAAGCCTACGGAAAAGGAAGGGAAACCGCCGAGGCAACAGGCCAGCGCATGGGAATGTCTGGCAGCGTGACGCAGCGCTTCACCCAGATCGATGCCGAGATTGGCAGGACCGCGGCCGAAGTGCCCGGAAAAAAAGAAGGGGCCAGTGCGCTGGAAGATGTGAGCGAGAAGGTCCGCGAGATGATGCACAAGGCTGTGACTGCGGTCACGGATTTCATGACGCGGATGAATCCTGGTCCCGCCGCCAGTCCTGCGCCGTGACTGTGCTGCTGGAGGACAAACCATGACGCCCTTTCGTCGCCCTGTATTCGCCATCCTGCCGCTCCTGTTTCTGTCGGCTCTTACCGTGTCCGCTGCAGCGCAGACGGTCGTCGCGACCGGTTCGGGAGATGCAGCGAACAGTACAGGCTATAACGTGACATGGGACCTGCTCGATCCTGGCAGTGACTGGGCGGCGCAGGTCATCAGATCCGTATTCCCGGTATTCGGGCAGGATACGAACGCACCCAGCATCGGCAACGAGGCGACGGTCATAGGAACCATGATCGGATGGTTTTCCGGGTTTGTCATGGCATTTGCCATGGCGGTCGTAAGTTACATTTACTTCATGAACATCCACCGGGGTGCAGAAACAGCGCAACTCCTGGGTAACAACCAGACCAGCATGTCGATTGTGCGGATCGGGATTGCGGCCATCCTGATGTGGCCGCTTCCGACAACCGGCTTCAATGCGGCGCAGGCCGTTGTCGTGCAGGGCTCGCTCTGGGGCATCGGCATGGCGAAAGTCGTCTACGACAAGGCGAAGCAGGCGATCGGACCAGACGGCAAGGTCATCGCACAGCCCCTCATCCCCGGCACAAAGGGGATTGTGACCGGTCTCGTAAAAAATGAGTTCTGCCGGGCCATTATTAATATTGCTGCGAACAACACGAACCTGATTGCGGCTCCCACCGGGCAGACTGTCCTGTCCGTGACCGGCGGGAAGATGGGAATCATCAACTATTCTTACAATATGGCAGCTGGCGCAGGAGACGGGACACCAGTTTGCGGGGCCGTAAGTCTGCAGGCGCCCAACACTGACGCGGTGAATCTGGCCGGTTTTCAGGTCGATCAGGCGGGTATGCAAAAACAGGTCCTTGATTCCGTGATCCTTGGCGACATTCGCAGCCAGGTTGCGCAGGTGGCCCAGAATTACTGGCAGACGAAAACGACAGCGTCGCTGGCCCCACTCATGACCATCATCGTCAATGCCACCAACGATTATGCGTCGCGTCTCACGACGCAGGCGGCACAACTGCGGTCTAAGCTTCAGGACACGGTCAATAATCAGACGCTCGCGCTTCACCAATGGGGGATTTCGACGAACGGAGATGCGGTCAACACCAGCAACCAGATGGATAATCTCGGGTGGACTGGCGCAGGAGCCTACTATCTCGAATTCGCGCGCCTCAATGGCCAGACCCTGTCTCTCATGACCGCAACGCCAACCATCACTACGCCATCCTATTCCGGTCTCGGAAACTATCTTGCCTCGGACATTGCGCCTCTTGTGCAGTCTGCGGACACCTTTATGGAAAACATCGACAGCATGGTTGCGACGCAGGATGGCGTGACCGCGCCAGGCGGGAATGCTGACCTGTACACAGGCGCGATACCGGGTGGAGACGGTGCAGGTGTGCTCGACCAGCTGTTCCGCGCCCTGCACCTGAACGATTACGCCCTGCAGATCGTGACCGGATTTATCGAGCCGTCCGGTACGAACGGCTACTGGACGGATCCGTTTGGCAATCTCATGTCACTTGGCAACTGGATGATCACGACCTCCCTTCTCACCATGGGCACTGCGTCGGTTCTTTCTTCTACGGCCGGCACCGTCGGTATTGGCGTGCTGTCGCTTCTGAGCGGAAATCCTGAAGGTGCCGTTGCGGCAGGGGCCGGGCACGCACTGATGCACTTTTTTGGCGCGCCGATTATCGGCGGCTGTTTCGCCATGCTTATGCCAGGCCTCACCATCGCCTATGTCATCCCGATGATCCCGTTTGTCATGTGGATGTTTGCCGTGGCTGGATGGTTCATCATGGTCTGTGAGTCCGTGATTGCAGCGCCTCTGTGGATGCTCGCGCATATGACCATGAACGGGGAGGGGCTGCACGGTCATGCAAAACAGGGTTATGCCCTTCTGTTCAATGTCATCTTCCGACCGGTACTGATGCTGTTCGGGCTTTTCCTTGGATATTTTATATTTGATTCAGTGTCGTGGCTGATCCACATGTGTTTCGGCATTGCGGCCGGACTGGTGCTGTCAAACGGCTGGATTGTGAGCAACTTCCTCGGCATGATTGTTCTGGTCAGCCTGTTTGTCATGATTCACGTCACCTTGGCGTTCATTTCGTTCAGGATGATCTCGATCCTGCCCCAGCGGGTTCCCGCCATGATCGGATTTGGTGACGTGGACCGGGTTGATATCGACCAGTTCAGCCGGGATGCCGCCGTTGTCGGTATGGCGGGCACGTTGCTCTCGATTCAGCAGTCTCTGGCAGGAAATAAAGCAGATAATCAGAATGGGCCGGGACAAGGCAACGGTGGCATATCTTCTGGTGCTCGGGCCCTGATAAGTGATACAACAATGAAAAAGAGCGTCTGACTTTAGGGTCAGGAGGAACTGAGATGTCGAACTATGGTGGCCTGAGCGGGGCTGCAGCGTTCATGTTGGGACGTGCATCGCACCAGTACGAACAGACGCTGGGAAACTCCATACAACGTGCGCTTAACGGCCGACGGTCTGCGCGACCGACAGAAGCCGATGAACTCGCTGACCTGCTTTCGCAGATGACAAGTTTACTGCGACAGAAGAACGCGGAATCTGACAGACTTGAGGAGCATCTGCTCAGATCCAGGGAATATGCTTCTGGTCTGGAGGCTCAGATCAAAGACCTGAAAGACACTCTCGCTCTTGCAGATGCAGCAACTGCGCGGCAGGCAGTTCAACTCAAGGCTGCTGGGGACCGAGAGAAACGCCTGGCGTGCGATCTTGCGGCAGCCCACGACAAATACCATCGACTTAGCAATGATCATACAATGCTGAAGACCAAAGCCAAGAACATGGAACGTCGCATTCGAGGCTATCTTTCCATGGAAGACGAATGGAGAAAGCGGCAGCCCTAGTCGCAAGATCCTTGGTCAGGATGGTCTCCTCTAAGCGGGAGACCATTCGTGAAACATTTCATTCTACCTCTTGTCTTCTCCCCCTGGCTTGCGGCATGCAGCGCTGGCAACGTGTCATCCGCTGCCCATGAGCATGGCCCAAAGGCTCCCCCAACCAGACATGCGCGGTATGATCCGCACGCGGCCTACGGATCGACACGTGTAATCTGGACACCCCCTACGTACGATCGCGCCGGTACGATCGTCCGGCCTGATGATCCACGGGCGATGTCGGGGCGCGAGGATTACGAACATGCCTCCTGGGCAACAGGCGCTCAGGGCGGCGACAAGAACGCGCCTCCCGGCACGTTCTGAGTGCTCCGCCGATCCTATCTATTCACCAGCGCAATGCAGATGGACTTGCGGTTACGGCCTGCGGGGAATGAGGCTGTCGGCGGTAGCGACAAATTGGCGGGCGGAACCCAGGCGGCGTTCGCGGATCTGCCAGTTGAGCCACGCGTTCTGAAACGCCACGAGTGCCAGAAATGTCCAGAAGGGCGCGAACTCCAGCGCAGCAAGGAGTTGGCTGCCCTTCCAGTGGGAAAGGAGCATTTCTCCGGTCCAGCCAAGAACCAGAACAACAGCGACCATACTGGCAGCAAGCGCCCGTCTGTATGTCTCATGCTGTCTCTGATCGAGTAAGGTCGCCACAACGCGGGGTTCGACGCCATATTTGGCAGCGATCGCGGCGATATCAATAGGGGTGCCGTCTGGCGCCCGCGGGTCCTGCATACCGGCTTTTGGCGTCAGTAATCCCTTCCCGAGGGCTTCAATCAGCGCGGCATTTCTCGTTACATCGGACCAGGCGACCAATGTACGTGGATCGCCAATCACCAGCCGGGCCACCTTGCGCGTTCTTGCAAAAAAACGCCGCGGGCCGGTCTGGTCCTGTCGTGTCTTCATTGCGAGACCGAGGTCAGAAACGTGGCGACATCCGTGGGAACGCCGTCGAGCCGGCCGATCCTGCCATTGCGGTGCATCCAGACGAAGGTTGGGGTCCCTGTGAGCCCTATCCGCCGTGCAATCTCGGTATTGCGGGCAAGCTTCTCCTCACTATCCGGTTCAGGTGCTGTCAATCCTGGGTTTAGGCGACCGTTGACCCACGCTTGTGCCATCTCGTTTGCCGGAAGCGACAGCATGGCTCTCGCATTGACGGTGCTGGCGCCATTATCCTCGTAATCAAGCAATGACAGCGGGACTATTTTCAGGCGAACTTTCCCTGCATCGATTGCGGGCTGAAGGATATGCATCGCCTTCATCGAGTAGATACATTGCGGGTCTATGAACATGATGACTTCCGGGGCTGAAGGTATCCCTATAAGGCCTCCCGAGAGACCCGGGAGCCCGGACTGTTCGTTAGCGTCGGCTGAAGCGCCAGAGATACTGATTTCCGGTAAGGCTCCCGGAATGCCCCTGATCTGGTCTTTTGTGATGTCCTGTCCAGTGGCGCCCCACATGCGGGCCGCGACTGCTGCCTTACCATCCGGGGTCGCATAGACGACCTGAAAACGGTTATCCGCCCGAACAAACATTCCCCTGATGCCATCGACCGGAGTGAGATCGTGGGCGCGCGATCCGGCCAGGGAACGTAGGATGTCGTAGGGCACAGGGATCAGCGTGCCGCTAAGCACGATCGCGTGGCTTTCCGGGGCGAAAAAGACGAGGAGTTCGTTCCGGGTATGGGCGATGCCTGTTTCGAAGCCATGGAGATCGGGTAGTTTTTCGATGTTGGCCCCTGCGATCCCAAGGTGGGCGACTGCATCGGTCCTACCTTTATCATCGTGTTCCAGGGTCGGCCCTATGGTGTCGCTCCTGGACTCAATCGGAGTGGACACAGAGCATTGCTGTCCTCGCGCTGGCGCGTGCATGAGCAGGAGAAATGGCAACACGTAGAAACAGCGCATGGCGGACTCCGGACAATACCTATGTCCTGTACGCCCTGATCATGCGACTGCGATTAAAAAATCATTCCTTGTCGTTCCCCCTTTCTCGAGACAGGGGATTTTCAAAAGCAGGGTCTCTCGGGGAGAGAATAAACGTCTCTCCTGTTTCGCTTCCTAACTCGTCGACCGACATCTCGCTTATCATTTTTACAAGAATATCAACGCGGAGTTGCAAATAATGGGAATTCGGGTGGTCGTTTTTCAACTGACGGCCTTTTTCGTGGCAAAGCACCAGAATGGGGTGCAGTGATTTTGCCTGCTCACGTCTGGCAGTCGATGTTTTCGCGGGAGAAGCGATATATTCAATATTGCATCTAAGCGCTAAAACCGCTTGAACCAGCGTCAAACATAGCTGTCCGGATGGTTCGTCATCGATAAGCTCGAAACGCGAGCGAAGTTCATCAAACTTCATGTCATCCCCACATGGCTCAAGATGAACACATTGAAGCAGCGAAATGCACCATTATCATGCTTCTTACGGAGTTCTGGAACGAGATAGCCTGATATACTTTGCTATTATTGACGATTTCCGTCGTGATTTAATCTGGTCACCTGGCTCCACGGAATCATGATCAGGATGCTCAATCTACACGATTCCGTCTTGTTGTAACGCATATCTCGTTATTGTTACCAAGTGTTTCTTTGGGGGCACCTATAGTCAGCATGCGCTTTACATGAGCGCATTCGTAGCCTTGCGGTTCAAGCCTGATTTAAAGCAGAGCCATAATCTGCGCATTGACAACGGCAAGCATGTGACGCTCGCTGTTACCACGATAATGAGCAAACTCGTTATCCATACTAACGCGCTATTGCACGATGACCGAATCTGGATCCCGAAAGCAAGCTTGATCACGATGGAGATGCCAGACTGACAATCGGATCGATATGGTGCTCTAAGTAATACTCGAATAATACAGAAAACGCGGAGTAATACCAACGGTTATAGGTACTGATTCGTGTGGGCCCATTTTCTGAGTCTGATGGATCGGATGGTTTCCGGCAGGGCCGTAAGACTGTTCCAGGCTGAGCAGGCAGCGTCGATGATGTGATCGACGCTGTCGAAGACGGTGTTGGACAGCCAGTTGGCGCGCAGGAACTGCCAGATATTTTCCACCGGGTTCAGGTCGGGGGCGCGAGACGGCAGGAAGATCAGGCTGACATCGCGGGGCAGCTTCAGCTTGTCGGTAGTATGCCATCCTGCGCGATCAAGCAGCACGATGGCGTGGGCGCCGCGCGCGACGCGGCTTGAGATTTCCTGGATATGCAATTGTATGCTGGCGGTACCGATGAACAGTAGCGCCAAGTCGGCAGCCTTGCCGCCCGCAGACCATCGGGTCCGTCAGTATTGAAGCGGTGAACCCAGTCACACAATGTCTGGCGGTCCATGCCGCCTACGCGGGCTGCATCGCGGTCCGGATGGACCCGTTACGGAACGCTGCCTGGGCCAGAAGCCAGCGCGCAGCGTTCGCATTCCGGCTGCGCGCCGCAAGTCGCCTCAGATCAGAGGCTGAATAGTCATCCCATAGCTTCACCGCCCTCGTCATCAGCCAGATCCTCCTGCATCAAGAGAATCAGAGCCGGCGCCGTTCGTCACTCCATACACGAGTCAGTGGCTACGTCCTTTGGTATAAGTCATAAAACTATCTGACGATAGGAGAATTTGTATATAGGTTATGCTGTACGACAAATTTCTAAAGTGACCCATATGGGGACTATACACGTTTTCTCCTCATAATGTTCTTGTGGAGTCATAAAACAAACAAGGATATACCAACGTAATTTCTAATGTTTCCTAAAATTCCATCTATATAACGCTTGGAAATGAAAATTATACGAGGATTAATGCTGAAAATATCTTATTTATAATGGTAATCATTTTCATAAGGAGATGTTTTCAAAAAATCTGTCCTTGTCTACTGAATATTCAGGTTCGCGTCAGGTTTCTCTGTTATCAGCATGCAGTCGTCACCGTGATGACATGGGTTTATATATGCTAGGGAGTAGACATACAGGCTATGCGAGGGATATTTCTGACCAACCTCTGTTTTGCTTGTATTGTTTTTTTGCTTGCCCAGCCTGTATGGGCGGAAAACAGACTGGCAAGCATATGCATGATCGTTGGGTACGGCATTCTCGTGAATATGGGTGGCCTTTATGGGGAACATCTTCATTCCGTATTGCGCAATGCAATGCTGCGGGGCGCGGCGTGCCTGTCTGATGTGGCTGAACTGCATGCGTTCAGTCTGGTTACCGATCCGGTGCCGCATCCACGTGTTTTTGCTACGAGGTTCATCGGATTGGGGAGGCTGTGGAGCAAGTCTGTCGAACGGATCGGCCATGGTGGCTCCGTCATTGCATGACGGTATAAGGTATGAACCACTCCATGCGCCCTTTCCTGTCCATTACCATGGCCTGCGCCATGACGTGGGGCCTGCCCGCGCGGGCGCAGGTGTCGCAGCCCGGCCCATCCTTCCACGAAGCAGTCGTGATGGCGTGGGCTATTGATCCCGTCCGTACCGAACTGCAGGTCGGCCACCATTCTGCTCGTGCCCGCGCCAGTGCCGCGGGCTCATGGTTTGCGGGTGGCCCGACCCTGTCGGGGGAATATATGGATGACCATATGATAGGCAGTAATGAGGGCTACACAACGTATCAGGGCGGGGTGTCGGTGCCGCTGTGGCTGCCGGGGCAGGGAAGTGCCACGAAACAGGTAGCAAGCGCGGAAGCCGCGTCCATTGACGAGCAGCTCAATGTCGAACACATGGCTTTGTCCATCCGGGTGCTTGATGCCGCTGCTGCGGCCCTGATCGCGCGTACCCGGGTGGACGTGGCCCATGCCTCATACGATGCGGCGGCGCGCATGGCCATCAGCGCCACGCATGCGGTGCATGGCGGCGAACTGGCCTCGGCAGATGGGCAGTTGGCGCAGGCCGCGATGGAAAATGCCCGCAATGAACTGGCTCTGGCACAGGAAGAAGCCGAGAACGCTGCTGCGGCGTTGGAAGTGCTGCTGGGGCGCCCGGTTGTGCCCGACCTGACCCGTTATGGCGGCAGCGACGTGACACAGGCGCGTTTTGTCAGCCCGCGTGACATGGAAGACAATGACCCCCGCATCAAGGTGGCGCACCGCAATGTTGAAGCCGCCGAGGCCAACATGAAGCTGGCGCGCCATTCCTTCATGCCCAACCCGGAAATCGGTGTGGATGCTATCCATGAAAAGCAGTACGGCAGCCCGTGGGATGACCGCGTGGGACTGAATTTCAGTATTCCCCTGCCCAGCGAAGTCCGCAATACCCCCATCATGTCCGAAGCGCGCAACCGGCTGGCCACGGCCACCAGCCAGGAAACACAGGCCCGGCGCATGGTGCATCTGGAAATGATGCGGGTGCGGGAACGCCTGATTGCGGCCACCACGGCGCGGCGAGCGACGCAGCTTGCCGCCGAAAGCATGGAACAGCGTGCCACGGCACAGGAACGCGCATGGCGTGTGGGCGAGGCCAGCCTGGATACGGCACTTGCCGCCCGGCAGGCGGCGGCCAATACCCGGCTGACCAGCGCCCGGGCCGAGATGGAATGGCATGTGGCCAGCATCCGCACGCTGATCGCAACAGGCATCGTGCCATGATGCGCATTGCCCTTGCCCTGCTGCTTCTGGGGGCAGGTAGTCTTCCGGCTTGGGCCGAAGAGGGCGCGCTATCCCCGACCGTGAAGCTGGATGCGGCGGCAGTCGCCAATGAAGGCGTGAGCATTACTACGGCCACCGCTGGTACGCTTGCGCCCGTGTTGCCGGTCATGAGCCGGGTCATGCCCGATACGACGCGGGTCGTGCATATCCACCCTGCGGGCAGCGGCAAGGTGCTGGCAGTGCTGGTCCAGCCGGGCACGCCCGTACGGCGGGGGCAGGCGCTGCTGCGCTATCAGGATCATTCCCTGCATGTCGCACGCCTGCAGGCGGTCCAAATGCGCGCGGCGCTTACGGCCGCCGTCGCGGCCCGGGCCGATGCGGCGGGTGCGGTGCAGCGGGCAAAGGCCCTGGCGGGCGAGAGCCTCTCCATGGCCGAACTGCACCGCAGGCTGGATGTGCTGGCGCAGGCAGACGCCACCATGCGCGCACGGCAGGCGGATGTGGACACGCTGGGCCACCGCTTTTCTGAGGAATTCAATTCATCGTCGGAACAGGACAGCCAGGGCGTAGAGGATGAAACCTCCACCCTGATTTCCCCGCTCGATGGCATGGTGCAGGTGATCAGCACGTCGGTCGCGGGCGACGTGGACCCGAGCATGGATGTAGCCACGGTGGCTGACCTGTCACGTATATGGCTTGTCTCGGACATCCCGCCCGATCAGGCGGCGCGGATCGAATCAGGCGGCCAGCAAGTAACGCAGGTACCCGGTGGCCCGCTCATTTCGCGTATCGATACGGTGGATGGCATGGCCAGCCCGCTGACCGGGCTGGTCCGGGTCATCAGCAGCGTGGCCAACCCAACCGGCGTATTGGTGCCCGGCATGGTGCTGGATGCCACGCTGGCCCAGCGCAACAGTGTTGCGGGCATTGTCGTGCCGTCCGAAGCCCTTCAGCCTATTAACGGGTGTAGCGTCGTGTTCGTGCGGATGAGCGAAACCGATTATCGGCCCGTCGTGGTTGATGTGGCGCTCGATGACGGAACGCGGGCAGTGCTGCGCTCCGGCCTGAAAGGCGGCGAACCGATCGTAGGGCACGGTAGTTTTGCCCTGCGTTCGGTCATCGGCCTTGCCGGCTTGGACGCGGACTGATGGCGCGCAGGTATCTCGAGGCCCTGCTGCGCGCGCGCATGCTGGTGCTGGGCGGGCTTGGCCTGCTGCTGGCGGCGGGACTGATGGCGGTTCTGGGCCTGCCGGTGGAAGCCGTGCCGGATATTTCGCCCCGGCAGGTGCTCGTCTCGGTCGTGGCCCCCGGCCTTGCGACGGAAGAGGTGGAAAAGCTCATCACCTTCCCGCTTGAAGCCAGCATGACCGGCATTCCCGGCATGACCGACCTACGCTCCGTCTCACGCGGCGGCGTGTCGGTGGTGTATGTGCAGTTTTCCGATGAGACCGACATCAACCTCGACCGTACCCGCGTCAATGAACGTATCCAGCAGGCACGCGCCAGCATATCCGTGCCCGGCATCACCGTCAGCATGGGACCGCTGGCCACCGGCATGGGCGAGATCATGCAGTTCCAGATCCGTGGCGCCGGGCGCTCGCTCATGGACCTCAACCGCATCATGAACTGGACCGTGGTGCCGCAGATGCGCCTCGTGCCCGGCGTGGTGGACGTGAACGTCAATGGCGGGGCGGAGGAAACCTATGAGGTGACACTGGACCCCGCGCGGCTGATTGGCAGCAACCTGTCGGCAGGCGAGGTCTATCGCGCGGTCGATGCCAGCAATGCGGCATCTGGCGGCGGGTGGATCACCCACCATGCCGAACAGCAGAGCGTGGTCGGGCGCGGGCTGGTGGGTAGCCTTGCGGATTTTGGCAATATCGCGGTGCGCACCAACCCTGATGGGTCCGCCGTGCGCCTGCGCGACCTTGGCCGCATCACCACCGGCGCGCGCACCCGCCTTGGCGCGGTAACCCGTGACGGGCAGGGCGAGATCGTGATCGGCGTGGTGATGATGGAAAGCGGGGCCAGTTCCAACGCCACCCTTGCCGCCATAGACCGCGCCCTGCCGGGCATAAGGCAGGCGCTACCCGCAGGTGTTACGCTGGAGCCCTATTACAGCCGCGCCACCCTGACCGGGCAGACCATCGCCACCGTGCGCGACAATCTGGTCATGGGCGCGGTGCTGGTGGTGGGCGTGCTGGTGGTGGTGATCGGTAGCTGGCAGGCAGCCCTTGTCATTGCGTCAGTCATTCCGGTGGCCCTGGTCTGCGCCATGGCGGGCATGCGGCAGTTCGGAATTTCGGCCAACCTGCTCAGCCTTGGCGCGATCGATTTCGGCATGATCGTCGATGGCTCACTGGTGGTGATCGAACATGTTCTGTCACGGCGAGAGGAGGAACCGGAGGCGGAATTCGTTCCGCTGGTCATCTCATCAGTGCAGCAGGTGATGCGCCCGGTAGGGTTCGCCATACTGGTCATCGTCATGGTCTACCTGCCCATCCTGACCCTGCAGGGGATCGAGGGGCACATGTTCCGCCCGATGGCGCAGACGGTCATCATGGCGCTGCTGGCATCGCTTGCGTACTGCTTCATCTGCATACCCGTTCTGGCCAGCCTTGCGCTCAGGCATGTCCGACCTGCGGGCGATACCCGGCTGATCGCCTTCATGCGCCGCCCCTATACCTATATGGTGACATGGGGGGAGGCGCATCCGCGCATTTTGTTTGGGGGCACGATTGCGGTGCTGCTGCTCTCTGCGGGGCTGGCTACGCGACTGGGCGGCGAGTTCATTCCCCAGCTTGACGAGGGCGCGCTGGCGGTCACGACCACGCGGCTGCCCTCGGCCTCGCTTGACACCGTTCTGGCCTCGGTCACGAAGCAGGAGCAGATCCTGCGCCGCTTCCCCGAAGTCTGTTCCGTGGTCAGCAATACCGGCACATCGGCCATTCCCACCGACCCGATGGGCATGAACGAGACCGACAGCTTCATTTTCCTCAACCCGCCCTCCACATGGAAAACCGCCCGCACGCAAGCCGGGCTTGTCGCCGCGATGGACGACACGCTGCGGCGCGAACTGCCCGACGCGCTGTATTCATGGAGCCAGCCGGTGCAGATGCGCATGGATGACCTGCTCTCTGGCGTGCGCACGCAGATTGCCGTCTCGATCTTTGGCGATGACCTGGCCACACTGGCCGAACTGGGCGATAGGGTCGTGGCCACCATGTCAGGCGTGAAGGGGGCGGCGGACGTGGCGGCAGCGGGCGATGGCACCGTACCGCTGATCGTGGCCGACATCGACCGCTCGCAGGCGGCAAGCCGCAACGTGGCGGTGCAGGACATTCTGGATACGGTGGAGGCGATTGGCGGGCATATCGGTGCCCGGCCAGTCATTGTGGATAACGCGATCATCGGCACGCAGGTGCGCCTTGACCCGCGCATTGCCGGTTCGACTGCCGCGATTGGCGCGCTGCAGGTCCGGCGGATGGACGGGCGGGGGAATGTCCTGCTGTCACAGGTGGCGCATGTGCATGAAGTCGATGGCCCACCGCGCATAAGCCGCGACCGGGTGCGCCGTCGCATGGTGGTGCAGGCCAACGTGCGCGGGCGGGATCTGGCCTCCTACGTGGCCGAAGCTCAGGCCCGCGTGGCGCGCGACGTGAAACTGCCTGCAGGCTATACCATGCAGTGGGACGGGCAGTTCCGTAACCTGCAATCGGCCATGCAGCGGCTGGAAATCGTGCTGCCCATCGCCCTTGGCCTGATCTTCGCGCTGCTGGTGGTGGCGTTCGGGGCTATGCGGCCAGCCCTTCTGGTCTTCATCAACCTGCCGGTGGCGGCGACCGGCGGCATCGTGGCGCTGACACTGCGCGGCCTGCCGTTCAGCATTTCGGCGGGGATCGGCTTCATCGCGCTGTTTGGCGTGGCGATCCTCAACGGCGTAGTACTGCTCAGCGAGATCGCGGCTCTGCGGGCACGCGGCATGGCGGTGGCGCAGGCGGCCTTTGCGGCGGCTGAATCCCGCTTCCGCCCAGTCATGGCCACAGCACTTGTCGCCAGCCTTGGCTTTTTCCCGATGGCGTTTTCAGACAGCGCGGGCGCCGAGGTCGAGCGCCCCCTCGCTAGCGTGGTAATCGGGGGGTTGGTTACGTCCACGCTCCTGACGCTGCTGGTATTGCCATCACTGTATGCCCGGGTCATGCGGGAAAGGGATAAAGACTGATGCGTATCCTTATTGTTGAAGATGAATACGATCTGGGCGTGGCGGTGCAGGAGCGCGTGCGCCAGGATGGGCATGCGGTGGACTGGTTCACGACACTGGAGGACGCGCGTGCCGCCATGGCGACGGTGGATTACGATTTCATGCTTCTCGACCTTGGCCTGCCAGATGGGAACGGGCGCGACCTGCTGCGTGACATCCGGCGGACGTCAGCGAATATTGCCATCCTTATCACCACGGCAGAGGACCAGATCAGCGATCGCATCGAGGGGCTGTCTGAGGGGGCGGATGACTATATCGTCAAACCCTATGACCTGAATGAACTCGTGGCCCGCATTGTTGCAGTGGCCCGTCGGTATGCATCACCGCGCAGACAGGCGTGCTGCCGCGTGGGGGACATTACGATAGACCGGGAAAACCGTTCCGTATCGCGTGATGGCGAGCGGCTGGACCTGACCGCGCGGGAATGGACCATCATGGAACTGCTGTCGCGCAGTCCGGGGCGGATCTATTCCCGTCAGCAAATCGACACGGTCCTTTATGCGCTGGACCGGGATGTGGACAGCAATACCGTCGAGGTCTTCATCAGCCGCCTGAGGCGCAAGGTAGGCAATACGGTCATCCGGACTATGCGCGGCCGTGGCTACTGCCTCGATGCAAGGAGCGGCTCATGAAAAGCTGGAGTCTGGCCACACGGATTACCAGCAGTGTACTCATGGTCGTCATACTGGGGCTACTTATCCTCAGTATCGCGGTGGGTGGATTTACCCGCTACGAGGTGACGGAACGGTTGGACAATTCGCTACAGGAAGTGTCCGAGCGCCTGCAGACGGCAGTCGCGACACGGTTGCATGAGTCAGGTGCCGCACCGTCCATCGCCTGGCTGCCAGAGGTTGGGCCGCGCACATTGGCCTATCAGGTCGTGGATGTCGCAGGGCATGTCGTGTTGCGTTCCCAGAATGCCCCGCCGGACGCATTTGTGCGCAACTGGCGGACCGGGTTCGCCAATGTGCCGCATTTTCGCGTTTATATTGCGGATCTCATGGCGCAGAAATACCGTGTTCTTGTGGGCGAACCGATTTTTCACAGGCGCGAGGCCGTCCGTCGCGCGATGCTGATTTCTGTTGTGCCCATGCTGCTTTTCCTGCCGGTGATCTGGTGGCTGGTGCGACTGGTCGTGCGGCGCGCCCTGCGCCCGCTGGACCGCCTGCATGACGAGATGCGCGCACGTGGCAGTGGCAACCTTCAGCCCATTCCACTGCTTGACCTTCCTGATGAACTGATCTCCATCCAGCGTGCGGTCAATACGTTGCTGACGCGACTGGAGGCGGCACTCTCTACCGAACGGGCTTTTGCCGCTAGCGCCGCACATGAACTGCGCAATCCGCTGGGTGCCCTGCTGGCGCAGGTACAGATGCTGGGTCGCATGGTGCCCGATGGGTCGGATGCGGGCAGGCGGGTGGACATCATTGCCGACCGGACCCGCCGACTGGGGCGAACGGTGGAAAAACTCCTGCAGTTTTCCCGCGCCTCGTCCGGTGTTGCCTTTCGGCGCGACCGTTTTGACCTACTGACTGTCCTGCATGTCCTTGTCGATGACCTTGGGCACAATCCGCGTGAGGGACAGCGTATTGTCATGGTGTCGGACGGGGGCGATCATATATTCGTACATGGTGACATGGACGCCACCGGAATCATGCTGCGCAACCTGCTTGAAAACGCCCTGATGCATGGGGGGGGCGATATGCCCGTGCAGGTGGCCGTCCTGCAGGATGGCGGCATTGATATCACGAATGATTGCCCTGCAATGCCGCCGGACATGTTGGCGCGCCTGACCAACCCATTCGTGCGCGGCGGCAGCGGGACGCATGGTAGCGGCCTTGGCTTGGCCATCGCCAATAATATCGCAACCCAGATGGATGTAATCCTGCGCCTACGTTCCCCGCTAGCAGGGTCTGACAGGGGATTTGGTGTCTGTATCACCTTTCCAATCCCGGAAGTGACATAATGACTTGTAGCGATAAGAAATGGATATATCGGAAGCACGTCTTGTATCCACCCGCGCGATGCCTCTATTCGGAATATTTTGAAAAGCCGGTTCCCTTGAATCGTATATTGTTGTTTCCTGATGC
>NZ_JBXAYQ010000030.1:0-42742 GCF_057359305.1 Komagataeibacter ossonobensis
CCTGCGGCGCATCCTGCGGGACAATCCGCTGTTCCGGCGCTTCGGGGTGCATGGCCTGCGACATGCCTTTGCCGTGCGCTGGCTGAAAGCAGGAGGGAATATCTATCGCCTGTCGCGGCACCTTGGACACAGTTCCGTGAAGGTGACCGAACAGAACTATCTGGGCTTCCTGACCGTGGAGGAACAGGAGCGGGTCCAGTTCCAGGCGGAGCAGATTTTTGCAGCACCTACCACAATTTCTACCACACCGGCCTGAAAAACCGTCCAGAAACGACCAAAGCGCCCCGAAGGGCGCTTGGTGATTTCTTGTTTATTTTCAAGAAGATTGGCGGAGGGGAAGAGATTCGAACTCTCGATACGGCTTAACACCGTATAACGGTTTAGCAAACCGCCGCCTTCAGCCACTCGGCCACCCCTCCGCCGAAGAGCGCGCATTATAAGTAACACGGCGTTTGCAGGGCTGCTTTTAGCGTGTTGCCGCACCCCTGCAAAGCCCAAAAATGCGCTAAAGCCCGTTTTTACAGAACTTTTTTCAGGGCCTCATTCACAATGGCCGGATTGGCCTTGCCCGCCATGGCTTTCATCACCTGGCCCACGAAAAATCCGAACAGGCGATCCTTGCCGCCCCGGTATTCTTCCACCTTGTCCGCATTGCGCGCCAGCACATCGGCCACGGCGGCGTCGATCGCGCCGGTGTCGGTTACCTGCTTCAGGCCCTTGCGTTCCACGATGTCAGCCGCGCTGTCGCCGGTTTCCAGCATGTCCTCAAAGACTTCCTTGGCAATCTTGCCATTGATTGTCTTGTCGGCCATCAGGTCCAGCATGCCACCCAGCGCCTGCGCCGAGATCGGGCTGTCCTGAATGCTGCGGCCCGTTCGGTTCAACGCGCCGAACAGGTCGCCCGTCACCCAGTTGGCGGCAAGGCGGGCGTCACGGCCTTTTGCCACTTCCTCGTAATAATCGGCAATGGCCTGTTCGGCCACCAGCACGCTGGCGTCGTAGCGGGGGATGCCATACTGCTTGACGAAGCGGTCACGCTTGTCATCGGGCAGTTCGGGCAGGGCACGTTCCAGTTCGTCCACCCATGCCTGTTCCACAACCAATGGCAGCAGGTCGGGATCGGGGAAGTAGCGGTAATCGTGCGCGTCTTCCTTGCTGCGCAGGGAACGGGTTTCATTGCGCGAAGGATCGAACAGGCGGGTTTCCTGATCGACCTCGCCACCGTCCTCCCATACCTCGATCTGGCGCGTGGCCTCGACCTCGATCGCGTGCATGACGTAGCGGATGGAGTTGACGTTCTTGATCTCGCAACGCGTGCGGAACGGCTCACCCGCCTTGCGCACCGACACGTTCACATCGGCACGCATGGACCCTTCCTCCATGTTGCCATCGCATGTGCCAAGATAGCGCAGGATCTGGCGCAGCTTGCGCAGGTAGGCGCCAGCTTCCTCCGGGCTGCGGATGTCGGGTTCGCTCACGATTTCCATCAGGGCGACACCGGCACGGTTCAGGTCGATGAAGGACCGCGTCGGGTCCTGGTCATGCATGGACTTGCCCGCATCCTGTTCCATATGCAGGCGCGTGATGCCGATATGGCGTACCGTGCCGTCGCCCAGTTCGATCTCGACCGTGCCTTCGCCCACGATGGGGTGGGTGAACTGGCTGATCTGGTAGCCGGTCGGCAGGTCGGCATAGAAATAATTCTTGCGATCAAACCGGCTTTCCAGATTGATCCGCGCACGAAGCCCCAGCCCGGTGCGGATGGCCTGCGCCACGCATTCATGGTTCAGGACCGGCAGCATGCCGGGAAAACCCGCATCAACCAGGCTGACATGGGTGTTGGGTTCACCACCATAGGAGGCAGAGGCACCGGAAAACAGCTTGGAATGGCTAATCACCTGCGCGTGGACTTCCAGACCCACCACGATTTCCCACGTGCCGGTCTTACCTTCGAGTGTGTAGCTCATTTCGCGCCCTCCGCACGGATGGCAGGCCGGTGGGTGAAGCCCGCGGCACTTTCCAGCGCGCTGCCTGCGGCCAGCAGCGTTTCTTCATCAAACGGGCGGCCGATCAACTGCAGGCCAAGCGGCAGGCCGGTAGCCCCAAGCCCCACGGGCACGGACATGGCGGGCATGCCAGCCATGGACGCCGGCACGGTGAAAATATCATTCAGGTACATCTGGACCGGATCATCCGTCTTTTCCCCCTGCGCGAACGCAGGCGTTGGCGCAGTGGGGGTCAGCAATACGTCAACCTTCTGGAAACTTTCGGTAAAGTCGCGGCGGATCAGGCTGCGGACCTTCTGCGCCTTCAGGTAATAGGCATCGTAATACCCTGCCGAAAGCACATACGTCCCCATCATGATACGGCGACGCACTTCGGGGCCAAAACCTGCGCGGCGGGTGGCTTCGTACATGGCGTCCAGCGTGTCACCCGGAACCCGTTCGCCAAAGCGCAGGCCATCATAACGGGCCAGGTTGGACGAACATTCGGCAGGGGCAACAATATAATAGGTGGCAAGCCCGTATCTGGTGTGGGGCAGGGAGACATCGACAATCTCGCACCCTGCGGCCTTCAGCCATTCAATACCCTGCTGCCATGCCGCCTCGATCTCGGCGGAAAGGCCCTCGGCACGGTATTCGGCGGGGATGCCCACTTTCAGCCCCTTCAGGCTGCGACCGACGGCTGCGGCATAATCCGGGACGTCACAGTTCACGCTGGTGCTGTCACGCGGGTCGAAACCTGCCATGGACTGCAGCATGATCGCGCAGTCGCGCACGCTGCGTGCCATGGGCCCGGCCTGATCCAGCGAGGAGGCATAGGCAATGGTGCCAAACCGGCTGCACCGGCCATAAGTCGGCTTCAGCCCGACAATGCCGCAATAGGCGGCGGGCTGGCGGATGGACCCGCCGGTGTCGGTGCCGGTTGCCCCCATGGCAAGCCCTGCCGCCACGGCGGCGGCGGACCCGCCCGACGAACCACCGGGCACGAGGGCCGCGTCATCACCATTGCGCTTCCACGGGTTTTCCACCGGGCCGAAAGCGGAGGTGATGTTGGCCGACCCCATGGCGAATTCGTCAAGATTGGTCTTGCCGACAAACACCGCGCCATCACGCAGCAGGTTGGCCGTCACCGTGCTTTCATACGGGGGGATGAAGTTTTTCAGGATGTTGCTGGCCGCCGTGGTCCGCACGCCATTGGTGCAGAACAGGTCCTTGATCCCCAGCGGGATCCCGGTCAGGGGCTTTGCCTCATCTTTCGTCAGCGCCTCATCCGCATGGGCTGCGGCCTGCAGCGCCGCGTCCGACGTGGTGGTGATGTAGGCATTCAGGCGCGGGTTCAGCGCGGCGATGGCATCCGTATGCGCGCGCACCAGTTCCACGGCGCTGAATTTGCGCGCGCGCAGCCCTGCTGCCGCATCGGCAATCGTCAGTTCGGTCAGGCTCATCTTATTCAACAACCTTGGGCACGGTATAGAAGGGGCCAACGGCATCGGGCGCGTTGGACAGCACGGCGTCGCGGCAGTTGCCGTCGGTCACCACATCGTCACGGGTGCGCAGGGCGGCGTGGCCCGTGCCGACCATGGGGGTGACCCCTTCGACATCGACCTCGTTCAGCTGCTCGACCCAGCCGAGGATCCCGTTAAGCTCCCCTTGCAGGGCAGGAAGATCAGACTCGTCAATACCAATCCGTGCCAGTCTGGCAATGCGGCGGACGGTCGCGGGATCAAGCGACATGAAGCAATAACTTTCCATCATAACAGGGGAAGAATATCCTGCGGCGCAGGACCAAGAAGGAACATACCCCCGACCATGCCCCTGTTCAACATATGCGATCTGCGTGCAGCCCTGCGCCCCGGCCAGCGCCTGCTTGGCCTTGACCCCGGGAAAAAGACGATTGGCGTCGCCCTGTCGGATGTCGGGCTTATGCTGGCGTCCCCCCACATGGGGCTGAAGCGTGCAAAACTGTCAGTTGTGGCCGCTGAAATCAGCAAGATCGCACGCGTGCAGGATGTGGGCGGGCTGGTAGTTGGCCTGCCGCTGTCGCTTGATGGCAGCTTTGGCCCGGCGGCGCAGGCGGCACGGGACTGGACACTCAACCTGTCGGACATGACCGGGCTACCTGCTGCGATGTGGGATGAACGGCTTTCGTCGTCCGCCGTGAACCGCTTCCTGATTTCGGAAGCCGACATGACCCGCCAGCGACGCGGCGAAGTGGTGGACCAGATGGCGGCGGCCTACATATTGCAGGCGGCCCTTGATGCCTCGATCCCACAGGAACAGGCATAGGCGGATTTCGAATTCGTGATGGCATGACTGGATTGTGCCAAAACCGGACCCGCCCGGTGCGGGGGCTGCTATGGTTGCCCCCGACCACCGGCGCGCACCGGGAGGCAATCCTTCCCCCCAATGCCTTTTTCCGCCGGACCATGTTGCATAAACAAGGATACCGGCCATGCGCCTGCCGCATCTACATCTGCCCTATCTGCATATCCATGTGCATGACCGCCCGCTGGCAGGCGACCCGCACCCGCACAATCCCTTCCACTGGAAGCTGTATTTCTGCGAGGCGATTGCCACCGCCATCCTCATGATCCTCGGCCTGAGCGCGGTCATCCTGCTGACGGCGCCCGGCAGCCCGTTTTCACCACCGCTCATGCACCATCCCTACATCCAGACCGCGCTGTGCGGGCTGTGCTTTGGCCTGTCGGGCACGGCTGCGGCCATGACACCGTTTGGCAAGGTCAGCGGGGCGCACATCAACCCGTCCGTGACCCTTGCATTTTCACTGGCCAGGCGGATCGGGGGCGTGGACGCGCTGAACTACATGATCGCGCAGGTCATCGGCGCCTTCCTTGGCACGGCCGTGGTTTATGAATCAGGCCGGCTGATTGCATGGTGGGGCAACATGGCGGTGGCCGTGCGGTACGGGGCAACGGTACCATACGGGCAGATTTCGATCTGGTGGGCGATGTGGTCGGAAATGTTCGTGACCGCCGCCCTGATCGCCATGCTGTACTGGCTGGCGGCCCATCCGAAATGGAAGTTCATCACCCCCTGGTCGGGCGGGCTGTTTTTCCTGATCATGAACCCGATCACGGCATGGCTGTCGGGCAACAGCGTCAATTTCGCGCGCACGCTGGCACCTGCACTGTTTGCGGGGCAATGGACGGGGCTGTGGATCTATGTTGTGGGGCCGTTCGCGGGGGCGTCGCTTGCGGTCATGGCCATCCGCATGAACCTGCTGGGCAAGCTGCACCTGCTGGAGGCGCGACTGGTCAATTTCGGCCATCATGGCCGCGTGCCGGGACTGGATGACCCGCACCGCAAGCTCAACCACCCCGACGACCCCGACCACGTTCCCCCCGGCGCAGGCCCGGCCTGATTGCTGCGGGTGGCCCGCATCTGGCGCAACCCACGAATGACATATTCTGTTGTTTTGCTTGGATGGCATTAACGGCCATAGTCGCCACCCGGCCATGCCCGACATGGCCCGTCGAGGGAGAGAACATAATAATGAAGCGTTTTTTCAACACGCGCGACACCATTGTAACCGAGGCCCTGGACGGGTTCCTGCGTTCGGCCGCGGGCAGCCATCTGTGTCGGCTGGACGGTTACCCCGATACCTGTGTCATCATGCAGCGCGAACCGGATCGCGCGCAGGTTTCGGTCATTTCCGGTGGTGGGTCGGGGCATGAACCCGCCCATGCCGGTTTTGTCGGGCGTGGCATGCTGACGGCGGCGGTGTGTGGCGCGCTGTTTGCCTCACCCTGTGTTGACGCGATCGTGGCCGCCATCCTGACCACCACGGGGAAGGCAGGCTGCCTGCTGGTGGTCAAGAACTATACCGGCGACCGGCTGAACTTCGGGCTTGCGGCCGAACGCGCGCGCGCATTGGGCAGGCAGGTGGAAATGGTGATTGTGGGCGATGACATCGCCCTGCCGGATTCCACCACACCGCGCGGTGTGGCGGGAACGGTGCTGGCGCACAAGCTGGCGGGGTATGGCGCGACACAGGGCTGGCCACTGTCACGGATTGCGCAATTCGTACGCGACGGCGCAAAACGTATGCGTACCATCGGTCTGGCGCTGGAGGACTGCAATCCGTATGAACCCGGTCGCGCCAGCCGCCTTGCCGCCGATCAGGTTGAACTGGGCCTGGGCATTCATGGCGAACCGGGGGCCCAGCGCATTGCCATGGCCAGTGCCCGCGACCTTGTGCGCATTGCCGCTGACACGCTGGAAGCCAGCCTGCCCACAACAGTCCGCAACACCCGTTTCGCGCTGGTGCTGAACAACCTTGGCACGGTGCCGGAAGTGGAGATGGCGCTGCTGCTGGAAGCCTTCAGCCACACGCCGCTGGCCCGCCGGGTATCGCACGTCATTGGTCCGGCACCGCTTATGACCGCGCTGGACATGAACGGTTTTTCGTTCACGCTGATCGAACTGGATGAAGCCATCACCGCGGCGCTGCAGGCCCCGGCACAGCCGCGTGCCTGGCCCGGAATCGCCCCGCTGGGCAGCCCTGCCATAGCGCCCATGCCCCATATGCCCGATGCTTTCCCGTATCCCGCCACACCCAATCCCGCGCTGCGGCACGTGCTCGAACGCGGGGCGGATATCCTGATCGCCAACGAAGCGGCACTGAATGAACTGGATGGCCGGATCGGGGACGGGGATGCCGGCTCCACCTTCGCAGGGGCCGCGCGTGAAATCACGGCGGCGCTCGACCGCCTGCCACTGGATGACCCGCATCACCTGATGACCACCATAAGCAACATCCTGACCCAGCATGCGGGCGGGTCGAGCGGCGTGCTGTTCGCCATCATGTTTTCGGCAGCCGGACGCAGCCCCGAACCCTGGCGGCAGGCATTGCGTGACGGGCTGGAACACATGATGGAATGCGGTGGCGCAAAACCGGGCGACCGCACCATGATCGACGCGCTGTATCCCGCGCTGGAAGTGCTGGCGACCGGCGGTAGCCTGCCGGATGTGGCGCTGGCGGCACGGCAGGGTGCTGAGTCCACCACCACGATGGAAAGTGCGCGCGCCGGGCGCGCCGCCTATGTGCCAAGCGCGCAGGTGCGCGACGTGCCCGACCCGGGGGCTGAAGCGGTGGCCCGCCTGCTGGAAGGACTGGCGGCCGGTTGAACGGATAGGGTAGGAGGCAGGTGATCGTTTTTCCTGCCCCTTCCAAAGTAATCAGGAAATATTTTTCAAATAAAAACTGAAATAAATAATGAAAGTTTTTGTATGCCGCCTTTTTTTGAAAAAAGGCGGCATTGCCTGAATCTTTAAAAAAAGCTTCACCATAAACTTTTAAAGGTCATTCAGGCTTTTTTCACGAATTCAGATTTCAGGTTGATCGCACCCACACCGCTGATCTTGCAGGCGATGTTGTGCCCATCCGTCGCATCGACCAGCCGGATGCCACGGACCTTTGTCCCGCCCTTGATGACCGAAGACGCGCCCTTGATCTTCAGGTCCTTGATAACGGTCACGCTGTCGCCATCAGCCAGCACATTGCCGTTGGCGTCGCGTATTTCCGCCACGCCTTCCGTCGCGGGGGCAGCATCCTGCGGGTTCCATTCATATCCACATTCGGGGCAGTTCCACAGGCTGCCATCGGGATAGACGTGTTCGCACCCGCACTGGGGGCATGTCATGTCAGCTTCCATCATCATCCTCACTATCTGGGATCGCGCTCATACAGCACGGACCCGGATGCGGGAAGGACATGGATCATGCAGCTACACGCTTTCACGCCCGATCAGCAGCCAGACCGCGCGGGTGGGTAACCCGGCGCAAGCCCGGATTGTGGTGTTTACTGCTGTGGTGCGGTGCCGCCATGGGTGCTGACACCGGGGCCGCCGCCATCATCCGACCCGCCACCGGCAGGCTTTGGCTTGTCACACCCGGCAAGACAGCCAAGAACAGCCACCGCCATCATCATCCGCGCAAGGTTTCGCATTGGTTTTCTCCTCTCCAGCTATTCTGGCCTTCAAGGGGGGATAACCGCCGTACCGCGCCACGGTTGCGTGAGAAAACAGGACAACGTCGGGCAAACAGCGCGACACCTGTCATTTCATGCATGCGCATGCAGCAGCGATGGCGGTACTGGAAGGAAGGATATTCCATCCGGTGTAACCCGCATTTCAGGGCTGTCCCTAACGGACAGCCTGCTTTCGGAAAAAACGTTCGACAGCCAGCATGCCAAGCAGCAACGCGACGCCAAAGCCCTCGCGCGCATGATCGATGAGGTAACGCATGACAGCCTCCTCTTCTGGCTTACGGAAAGATAGTGACGTATTCGCCCCCAAATCGGAAGCAAAAACGCACATTGCATGCTTCACAATTACATTTCGTCTGTGCACGGATATTCGGGGGCTGGCCGGTCAACCTGCCCCCGCTACCCCGTTCGCATGCATCTACTGGCCAGCAAGAAGATCCATATGGAAAGGCAATTTCCAGAACTCGGCGGCAGGTCAGCCGAATTTACGCACCATCCAGTCAAAGAGCGCAGCATGCCACAGGGTCGGTGCGCCAAGCTGGCAATGTTCCGCGCCACCGGACTGGACATCGAACATGACCGTTTCCACCGATCGCGCACGGGTGCAGGCACGGGCGAAATCATCGGCCTGCGAAGCCGGAATGAAATGGTCCCGTTCACCTACCAGCGTCAGCACATCCGCCGTGATCTTTTCCGCGACACCCGCCAGCGTATAGGATTTCAGCGCCTCCAGCACCTGTTCCTGCGTGCTGACACCCAGCGTCCACAACGCGTTATCAAGCGCCCATGCGATATCGGGGTTTTTCATGGCGTCCGGATCCTGTGCGGCAGCGGCATAACGCTGCGCAACACTGCCCATGTCGAAAAACACATCATAGGCCACCACGCCATCAATCCGACCATCAAACGCCGCGACACGCGGGGCAAGGTAGCCACCCATGCTCATGCCCACCAGCACCGTGCGGCGGGGCGTAAACCATGTGGCCTGAAAATGATCCAGCACCGCTGCCGTAGGCTTTTCCCATTGCGGTGTGAAGGGCAGGCCGTATTCGCGCAGGACCGTGCCCTGTCCCGGTCCTTCGTAGGTCAGGACGCCGTAACCCCGGTCATGTGCCGCCTTGACCAGAACGAAATACAGTTCCTCCAGTGTGGAATCATATCCGCCCCCCAGCACGATCAGCGGCCGCGCCTGCCATCCTGCCGGGCCGGGATAGACAATGCCGCGTAACTGCCCGTTTTCATACGGAACGGTAAAGCGTTCATACGCAATGGCCGAAAGGCGCATGCCATTGTCAAAGGCCGCCACCTGTCGCGCCCATGCCGTCTGGCGGCGTGGATCGTGGGGGGAGAGCAGGAATTCCGCCGTGCGCCAGTAATTATGGGCGCGCAGCCATGCATGTCCGCAGCTTAACGGATCAGCGCAATGGGGGATACGGTCCTCGGTTCGGGTGGCAAGGGCGGAAAACTGCGCGTACCAGCCATTGCTGTCGCCATCCGCAATCTGGCTGATCGCCATCAGCACTTCATTCAGGTCGGCGCCACCCGCCGCGATGTGGTTCAGCGTGCGCAGGGTCTGGAAATGGAAGGTCTGGTTACGGAAAAAACGCGACAGCCCGTGATCGGGCAGGGGGGCGACGGGTTGCGACATCGGATACCTCGGTTACAGGTCAGGGACCGGGACATGATACCGCGCGCCCGGGCGCATATTTGATATATTGCGCCAGTTACTTGATATTTCATGCCATAACGGGGACAGAGATGGTCACGACAGTCGAGGCGGTACTGGCAGCCGCACTTCAGGCCGGGTACCTGAACATGGGCGAAGTCCGGTGCATCATGGCGCGGGCCGGAACCGCGCCGGATGACCCGACCCGGGTAACACGCATGCGTGCGGCCATATGGAATGAACTGCTGGCCCGGCACGGCGCGGATCACGGGTTGGGAATCACGCTGGCGCTGAATGCAGGGGCGCATGATTTTGGCGTGCTGGGTGAACTGGTCAGCCATTGCGACAGCCTGCTGGATGCCTACCGGGTGATCGGGCGTTACAGCCGCCTGCTGCATCCCGATATTGATATCCGGGCCATAAGGCAGGCAGGGCGCATCGAAATCCATTATACCCTGCTGCGCGCGGACCAGCGCATCGCGTCAGGGGTAATGGCTGCAGGACAGTTATGGGCACTGACCCTGCTGGCGCGGCTGCCGCGCACGATGCTGGGACTGGATATCACACCCCGCCGCATGGACGTGGCTTGTCCGCCACCCCAACCGGGGCCATGGCAGATGGCCGAACGCATCCTTGGCTGCCCGATCCGTTTCGGACAGAAAAGCTACCGGCTGGTATTCGACCGTGCGGCACTGGAACGCCGCCAGCACCTTGAGACCCGGCCTGCGCGTTTTTTCCTGGAAGAACTGACCCGCCGCATGCTGGCCGAAGTGCCCGCGCAATCCGACCCGTCGGCCCGGGTAGCCGAAAGCCTGCGCACGCGCCTGCCATCGGGACAGGTATCAATTGGCGATGTGGCGGGGGATCTGGGCATATCGCCCCGCACGCTGCAACGCAGGCTGGCAGACGACAAAAACAGTTTCCGCGATATTCTGGACCGCGTCAGGCGGCACGAGGCCGAACGCCTGCTGCGGACGGGACAGCATACGAAAAACGAAATCTCGTTCCTGCTGGGTTATGCCGAACAGTCGGTATTCGCCCATGCACTGCGTCGATGGGCAAAGTCTGCCCTCACGGGATAAAGGCTGATTCAAAAAATCATAAAGAAGTTTTTGGTGAAGCTTTTTCAAACAGCTTCGGAAGAACGCCGCCTTTTTGAAAAAAGGCGGCACCCAAAAAATTTTATCAAACCGTTATTATTGTCCATATGATCTGTGGCCTGCTTTGATTGGCCTGCTATCGCCTTGCCAACAGATGGCAGGCGGGCCTAGTACAGTAGGCATGTTGTTATACGTGCCTGACCCCGGTGGCCGCTTGCCCACTCCCCCATGTGGAGGGCAAATGCGTTGACCCGGATTTTCATTGATGCAGATGCCTGTCCCGTGCGGGACGAGACCTATCGCGTGGCGCTGCGCTACGGGTTGCAGACCTATGTGGTATCAAACCGCATGATCGCGGTGCCTGACACGCCCCTGATTGAACGGGTGGTGGTGACACAGGGCATGGATGTGGCGGATGACTGGATTGCCGAACATGCGGCAGCCCATGACATTGTCATTTCCGCCGATATTCCACTGGCCGCGCGCTGTGTTGCGAACGGGGCCTGCGTGCTGGAACCGCGCGGGCGAATACTGGATCAGGACGCGATTGGCATGGCGCTGGCCATGCGCAACCTGATGACGGACCTGCGCGATACCGGCGCAATCATGCAGGGCAGTCGTGGTTTTACCCGGGCCGACCGTTCCACGTTCCTGTCCGCGCTGGACACGGCGGTGGTCAGGGCACGCAGGCAGGCTGTGGGCCATGGGCGGACGCCGCCAGTTGTTCCCCCTTCAGCATAATCAATAAAAACAAAAGTTTTTGGGTGCTGCCTTTTTTCAAAAAGGCGGCGTTCCCTGAAGCTTTTTGAAAAAAGCTTCGCCAAAAACTTTCTCCTGATTTTTCAGCAATAATTCCAAAAAAAATGCCGTCTGCCCATGACGGGCAGACGGCACCAGCCATGTCCCAATGATGGGACATGGGGATCATATTACAGATCAGCCAGCCTTTTTCTTGGCAGCCTTGGCGAACAGGGCGGAAATCGCATCCTGTGCCTCGGTCTGGATGGCCTTGAGGTGCGCAGCACTCTTGAAGCTTTCGGCGTAGATCTTATAGACGTTTTCCGTGCCGGAGGGACGGGCGGCAAACCAGCCATCCTTTGCCGTAACCTTCAGCCCGCCAATGGCCGCCCCGTTGCCGGGTGCGTTGGTCAGGGTGCTGAGGATCGGCTCACCCGCCAGTTCGGTCATGCCGATCTGCTCGGGCGAGAGGTTTTTCAGGATGGCCTTCTGTTCCGGGTCGGCCGGGGCGTCGATACGCGCGTAATACGGCGTGCCAAGGCGCCTGGTCATGTCCTCATACGCCGCACCGGGGGTACGCTTGGTGCGGGCCGTGATTTCGGCGGCCAGCAGGCCAAGGATGATGCCGTCCTTGTCCGTGCTCCACACCGTGCCGGCACGACGCAGGAAGGACGCGCCCGCGCTTTCTTCCCCGCCAAAGCCCAGCGTGCCGTTATACAGCCCATCGACAAACCACTTGAACCCGACCGGTACCTCCACCAGCTTACGGCCGATTTCCTTGGCCACGCGGTCGATCATGCTGCTGCTGACCACCGTCTTGCCCACGCCCGCGCTGGCGTTCCAGTTTTCACGGTTGTTGAACAGGTATTCAATCGCCACTGCAAGATAGTGGTTGGGGTTCATAAGCCCGTACTTGCCCGACACGATGCCATGGCGGTCGGCATCGGTATCATTGGCGAAGGCAATGTCGAATTTGTCCTTCATCGCGACAAGACGCGCCATGGCGTAGGGGGAAGAACAGTCCATGCGGATCTGCCCGTCCCAGTCAGCGGTCATGAAGCGGAAGGTCGGGTCCACTTCCTTGCTGACGATCGTGGCGTTGATGCCGTATTTGTCGATGATCGGCTGCCAGTAATCCACTGCTGCCCCACCCAGCGGATCAATGCCGATGGACACGCCGGATTCCCGAATCACGTCCATATCCACCACGGCGGCCAGGTCATCCACATACGGCGTGATGTAATCATGGCGTTTTGTGGTGGGCGCCTTCAGCGCGTCCTCAAGGCTAACGCGCCTGACGCCTTCCATCTTCTTGGCCATGTAGTCGTTGGCCGCATTTTCCACCACCTTGGTGATATCGGTATCCGCCGGGCCGCCATGGGGGGGATTGTACTTGTAGCCACCATCTTCCGGCGGGTTATGCGACGGGGTGATGACCACGCCATCGGCAAGGTCCGTGCTGCGGTCGCGGTTATAGGTCAGGATCGCGTGCGAGATGACCGGCGTGGGGGTGTAGCCGTCCTGCGCGTCAATGCGGACTTCCACACCATTGGCCGCGAACACTTCCAGCGCGGATTTCAGCGCTGGCCGGGACAGCGCATGGGTGTCAATGCCAATGAACAGCGGCCCGGTGATGCCCGCGCCCTTGCGGTAATCGGAAATCGCCTGGCTGATCGACAGGATGTGGTTTTCATTGAAGCTGGTGGTCAGCGAGGAACCACGATGCCCCGACGTGCCAAACGCCACGCGCTGCGTGGCAATGCCGGGATCAGGCTTGCGGGTATAATAGGCGTCAAGCAGGGCATCGATATTGACAAGACGGTCCGGATCGACCGGCTTGCCGGCAAATGGGCTTATGCTGGGCATTGACTGCTCCCGAAATACGATATGAAAAAACGCATATTCTACAAATTCCCTTACAGACCGATACAGGCAGCGTCCACCCGCAAACCGCCCCAACGGATAGGGAACAGGACAGCCGGATGACGACGTAGGGCACGGAAAAGGGCATGCATCATGCCCGGACACTGGCGCGTGAATTGTGCAGCCGACATTGAACTATATCAAAATCCGGGCCTTTTTCGTTTCCCTGTCCATCCATCACGTTCCCGCGCATGGGTTGCGGGACAGGGAAGTGAACCCCATCATATGCTCATGAACAGCGTATTTCCGCCCAACGGCCCCGCGCCCGAAGAAATGGACCCTGAACAGTTGCGTCGGCAGCGGCTGGAACGGCTGCTGCGCCGCCTGCCCACGCGGGGGGAACAGGCCATGCGCTGGCTTTTGCAGCCGGGGCGGGCATGGCTACGGGCCATCCTGGGCAGCGCGCTGATCCTGGGCGGGTTACTGAGCTTCCTGCCGGTACTGGGGCTATGGATGCTGCCGCTGGGTCTTATTTTGCTGGGCGAGGACGTACCCCCGCTGCGCAGGCTGACGGCGCGCATGCTGGAATGGATCGAACGCCGCCACCCGAAATGGATGGCTCCCAAACCGGCGCCCTGACACCCGCGCGATAGGGGATCGGGCAGGATAAAAAAAGAAATCAGCCGCGGCTGCGCGTCTTCGCCTTCGTGCGACCGACAACGGACAGGCGGGTCGTGACGAGATCGTAGCCCATCTGGCGCACGATTCCTTCAAGCAGGGAATCCAGTTCGGTATTTTCGAATTCGATGACCTTGCCGGTATCGGCGTCGATCAGGTGATAATGATCGCCATGGTCGCCATCCGCGACTTCATACCGTGCACGGCCGCCGCCAAAGTCACGGCGCTGCAGGATGCCGTTTTCTTCAAACAGACGCACGGTGCGGTACACCGTCGCGATTGAAATGCGCGGGTCCACCTCCACCGCGCGGCGGTACAGTTCCTCCACATCCGGATGGTCATCACTATCTGATAGAACGAAGGCAATCGTCCGACGTTGGCCTGTCAGTTTCAGGCCACGCTGACGGCACAGATCCGCCAAGGGGGAATCGGGGGAATTCGGCTCTTTCATCGTTCTGTAACGTAATCCAGACAGACCGCCGCGGTCCAGTAGGGATAAGGCGTTATGCACGTCGATTTTAATTGCAAATGATAATCTTTCTCATTATCACGGTCTCACCGACATAACAGGGAGCGGGCTTTGCCAAGGCCCGAGCAGATGATGACCAACACGACAGTTTTCATGAATGATCTTTCGTGCAGCGAACGCCTGCTGGTCTGGTGCGTGCGCCGTCTTAGCGGCGCGGGCGAGGGGAGCGGCCATATGCCCGGCCTGGCCCTGCCGTGCTTCCGGACTGATTTCGCCGCCGTGGCCGATGCCTTCCGCATGGCGCTGGGGCGGCTGCGCGCCTATCAGAACGGCACGGTGGATGTGGCGATCTGCAGTGCGACGCACCTGACGGGCACGGAAAACCGTTTCCTCATCGCCGCCGCCGCCGCGCAGGAAGGGCGTGAGGCCGAAGTACGCCGCACGCTGCGGCCCGTTTTCACCCATCATCATGTCCTGTCCCCCTTTGCCGCCGCCATAACCCAGCTGGGGGCCTGCATGGCGGGTGCGGGTTACTGGCTGCCACGCCGGGGCCATCACGGTGGGGGCGGCAGCCCACCCGTGCGCAGCCTGCGCTGGCCCGCGCCGCAGGCAGCCGAGGGGACGACGGCACACAACACCACCGTGGCCCCTGCCGCCATGCCCACTGCCGCGGCCGTGCAGCCCGTGGGCGCGGGCTGCCTTGCGGCCATGCGCTGGCACAGCGCCGACATGGGCACGGCCCACGTCATGTGGCCCAGCGCCGCCGCCATGCAGACAGGCGGCCTGTAGGCAATATCCAGGGGGGGAGCGTGCGCGGCCCGGACGGTCGCGCATCGCCGCATGATGACAGGATGATCCACCATGCCATCACACCGGCTGTCCATGCGCCATGCCTGCATGTTCATGGAAAACGCGTTTCTTGAACTGCTCGACATCCTTGCATGGCAGGAAGGGATGGCGCCAACGCCATCCGCCTGCCCCCACGGGCTGGCGGAGCCGTTATGCGCCAGTCGGGAAATGGTCAGTCCTGATCGGGGGCGGGAGCCGAGTTGAGCTTGATATACTGCTGGATCCCCACCTGACGGATCAGGTCGAACTGACGGTCGAGGAAGTCTTCATGCTCTTCCTCGTTGACCAGGATCCTGAGCAGCAGATCGCGGGAGACGAAGTCGCGCACGCTTTCGCAATACGCGATGCCCTCGCGCAGGTCGCCAATGGCCTTTTCCTCAAGCTTCAGGTCGCATCTGAGGATTTCCTCCACATCCTGTCCCACCAGGATCTGGTTGTAGCGCTGCACGTTGGGCAGCCCGCCCAGATACAGGATGCGCTCGATCAGCCAGTCGGCGTGCTTCATCTCCTCGATTGATTCTTCGTATTCCTTCTTGCCCAGCAGGGTCACACCCCAGTGGCGCAGCGTGCGGGCGTGCAGGTAATACTGGTTGATGGCCGTCAGCTCGTTCGTCAGCTGCGTGTTCAGGTGTTCGATAACCTTCGGATCCTTGACGGGCATGTGCGCGTTCCTCTCCTGTCAATGTTTATCCATCCGGGTTACTGCGGTGCCTGCCTGTGCGCAATTATAAAAAAGCGTTGCATAACCGCCAGCTGCGCGCGACCCTGCCACGCCCGTAACCCCCGCAGCACGCGGCGCATGGCATGAGGAGAGCCGCATGACCCAGACCCCCTACCACACGCTGGACGCAAACGGCATACGTGACCTGATCGCGGGCCTGCCGGACGTGGCGACACGTCTTGGCGGCGCATCCGCGCAATGGCAGGTGCGTGAGGTCAGTGACGGCAACCTCAACAACGTCTTCCTTGTAGGTGGCCCGGCAGGGGAAGTCTGCCTCAAGCAGTCCCTGCCGCATGTGCGCGTGGACCCGTCATGGAAAATGCCACTGGACCGCACGTTTTTCGAAGCCGCATGGCTGCGCGCGGTGCTACCGCTGGTGGGCGGGCTTACGACGGAATGCCTGTTTTTTGACCGGGACCTGTATGTCCTGATTGTTGAAAGCCTGTCGGGTCATACCGTGCTGCGCACGGCGCTCATGCAGGGGGTGGACTGGCCCGGGGTGGCGCCCCGCATCGGTACCTTCATCGCCCATGCCGCGTTTGGCACGTCACTGCTGGCCCGCCCGTTCGAGGAGGTGTTCACCACGCGGCGCACCTTTGCCGCCAATCTGGCCCTGACCCGCATCACGCTGGATCTGGTGCTGGACGACCCGTACCGCGACCACCCGCGCAATCACTGGCGCGACCCCGTCCTGACCCCCATCGTGCTGGATATCCGTTCCAGTGCTGCGACACTGCTGGCGGTTGAAAACCTGCGCCGGCGTTTCCTGTCGCAGCCGCAGGCGCTGCTGCATGGTGACCTGCATACCGGTTCGATCATGAGCACGGCGGACGATACCCGCGTGATTGACGGCGAATTCGCGGTATATGGCCCCATCGGGTTTGACTGCGGCATGTTCGTGGGCAACCTGGTGCTGCATTATTTCGCAATGCCTGACCGGGCGGCGCGCAAGGCCACACTGCGTGATATCGGCGCCTTCTGGAGCAGCTTCCATGAACAGTTCATGGGATTGTGGAACGCGAACGAGGCCCCGCCACCGGGCACGCTACGCCCGCTGGCCTACGGGCCGGCTGCCCACGTGGCGCAACAGGCATTCATGGATGAAATCCTGGGCGATACCATCGGTTTCGCGGCGATAGAGATCATCCGCCGCATCATCGGCTATGCCCACACGGCGGATTTCGACATCATAGCCGACCGGCAGCAACGCGCGGCCTGCCGGGCAGGGGCGCTGGCCTTCGCCTATCATGTGCTGGATCACCTGCAGGAATTCCACACGATCAATGATTTCCTGTACTTCCTTGATGAACAGGGGGAGGCAGGCCTGTAACCCCAGCGCCCCGGCATGGCCAGGACATGGCGCGGATGAATGATCCGGTGATAAGGTTTTTTTTTGAAGCTTTTTGCAAAAAGCTTCAAAAAACGCCGCCTTTTTTAAAAAGGCGGCGCCGAAAAACTTTTATTTATCAACAGTTCATTTTCAGAATACCTATTGTGGATTTCCATCAGGCATAAGGGCCACAAGCCGCGCCATGGACTGGCGCAGATCTGCCTCGATCTCCGCCAGCGGGCGGGGAGGGTCCTCATGGCTGAAATACCGCGAAAAGGAAATGGCGCAGCCAATGCCGGTGCGCCCCATATCCAGCCGGGCTTCGGGGTCATACGGCTGGATCATCTGGCTGAACCATGCCTGCGGGTCATGCTCCATCCCTACGTGGAACGTCGTGCGCGCGGGTGCGCCATCACGGGCGGGGCGTGTCACCGTCAGGCTGCGGTACAGGAATTCCCGCCCCGGCAGGATGCGTGAAAACGCAATGCGGCGCATATCTGTCGCGCCATCCGGCGCCGGGGCATCGTGTGCCAGTACCTGCCATGATGCTGTTGCACCCTCCAGCCCATCGCACTTGATGATATCCGTTGCCGTATCGGCCATGCAGGCCTGTACCACGGCGGCGATATGGGCCTGTGTCATTTCCCGCCGCTTTTCACCACTGCCGGAGTTTGCACGCCGCCACAGGCCGGTCGCGTCAACCAGACGGATCCTGTCCCGCCGTGCCGCCGGCCTGTTGTTATCCAGTATCCATACATAGGTCGCGATACCGGTATTGACGAACATATCCGTGGGCAGGGCAATGATCGTGTCAATCAGGCCCTGGTCCACAAGATAACGCCTGATGGCGGATTCACCGGATTCCGCCCCACCGCCGGACAGCGCCGCCCCATGCGTCACCACGCCAACACGCGCGCCACCGGCACGCCTGCCACGCATATGGGCGACCAGATGCAGCATGAACAGCATGGACCCGTCCGATACGCGGGGCAGGCCGGGGGCAAAACGCCCGGCGTCACCTGTGGCATGTTCAGCCTGTATTGCGTCGCGGATAGGCCGCCAGTCCAGCCCGAAGGGCGGATTGGACAGCATGCGGGCAAAGCGGCGGCCCGCATGCCCGTCATGGGCCAACGTGTCGCCACTGGCGATATGCCCGGGCGCATGCCCGCGCAGCAGCATGTCCGCACGACATAGGGCACAGGCACGCGAACCGATTTCCTGACCGAACAGGTCCACCGTCACCCCGCGCGCCAGCAGGCGGTCCGCAGCCCGGCCAAGCAGCGCGCCCGTGCCTGCCGCCGGGTCATACAGGGTATGGTGCACCCCGGGGCCATCAGGGGCGAATACAAGGTCCACCATAAGGTCCGTGACCTCCGGCGGGGTAAAATGCGCACCCGTACGCTGACTGGTGGCAAAGTGGTGGACCAGTTCCTCGAACAGGCGGGCCATCGCCTCGCTGCCATATTGGGCAGGTGACAGGTCAAGGGCCGCGAAATGCGCCGCCATCGCCCTCAACCGGTCGCTACGTGCCAGACGCCGGGCGAGGGGCATGACCTCCAGATGGGAAAGGATATCTCGTACGCTGGCGGGCAGGCGCGCAATCAGGCGATCAAGACGGTCCACCGGGTCGGGCGCACCTGCTAGCGCATCCAGCCAGCATGCGGGACGGGCGCGTGACAGTTCCAGACGCCGCAGCATGGTAAACGCCAGTATGGCCGGCCCGTATTCCGCCGGCTCCATGCCGCCGCGCAACAGGTCGGCCACACGCCAGATAGCGGCAGCCGACAGCAGCGGGCGGGCAGGGGCGTCAACCACCGTCCGGCCTTAACGCGCCTGTTCTTCCGCCGCCGCCGCGCGCCACAGCGACAGGGCGACCGCAATGACCGTCGGCCCCATGAACAGTCCCAGCAGGCCGAACATATGCAAGCCCCCCAGAATGGCCGTCAGTACCGCAAGGAACGGGATGCTGGTGCTGCCACTGATCAGCTTGGGGCGGACAAAATGGTCCCCCGCGCCGTAGGCGATGGTGCCCAGAGCCGCCACGATGATCGCCTGCGTCACACCATTGGCGGCAAAGGTCATGAGCGTGGTGGCGCAGAGCAGGATCGGCCCGCAGAAGGGAATGATGCTGACCACCGCCGTCAGCAGCGTCAGCAATGCCGGGTGGGGCGTACCCGCGATGAAATAGCCAACCCCCACCAGCACGCCCTGGCCCAGGCCCACCAGCACCAGCCCCGCGACCGTGCCGCGCACGGCACCTACGGTGTTGCGCATGACCCCACCCGTCCGCTCACCCAGGAAACGGCGGCCTACGGCGCGGATATCGGTCACCAGCGCGTGCGATGCGGCCAGGTAGAAATAGACCGACAGCGTGGCGATGACGAAGGTTTCCGTCATTTCCATCAGCCGGTGCGGCAGTTCACGCCCGTCGCCGGTGGCGAACATGCGCGAGGCGACGCCGGTCCAGTGCCGCAGTTCATCCGGATCGGACAGGTAACGCTGCCACAGGGCTGACAGGCGCGGCCCGATGCGCGGGATTTCCTCCACCTGTGGCGAGACGGGAATGCCATCATGCAGCGCCCCGCGTCCCCATGCCATAAGCGAGGGCAGTTCCATGCCCGCCCTTACCGCCATGGCGATCATGGGGACCGCCAGCAGCGCGAAAATCCCCGCCGCGATCAGCCCTGCTGCAACCCGGTTGCCCATGCCGCGCCCGACCAGCCGGTGATACAGCGGATAGGTCGTGATGCTCAGGATACCGCCCCAGACAAAGGCGAACAGAAACGACTGTTCGATCCACGCGGAAAACAGCAGGACCGCGCATACAAATATGAAAGTCCCGATATACTGGGTCCGGCTCCGGTTTTCATCCATGTGGTATGATCTATTCCTGCTGTTCAGATTATGCGGTGTAAATGTCAGGCAGTGTAACACGACCCGCCTGACGCGTGGCCGCGTGTTTTCCCGTCCTGTAACATCTTCATGGTGGATACCACACGCTAGTGCGGCGGCCTTAACAACCGCTGAATATTTCAGCGTCCATTCAGGTCCGGCAGCAACCTGCGCATGAAATAACGTGGGAAGAAAGGCGGCGGCCCGTCAAGCTGCCCGAAAACCTCAAACCCCTGCTTTTCATAAAAGACACGCGCCTGGAACGCATAGGTATCAAGCCACATATGGGTGCAGCCACGCTGGCGTGCCGCCCGTTCGGCCATTTCCACCAGCCTGCGCCCCATGCCACGCCCGCGCAGGTGGGGGGCCACGGCCAGCATGTCGATATGCAGTTCTCCCCAGCGTGACTGCGCTACCAGCCCACCGCAGATCGTGCCCGCCGCCCGGTCACGGATCACGATGACAAGGTCATGGTTGTCGATATAGCCCACCACACCACGCGTAAAATCACGCAGGATGGCCAGCACCGCGTCTTCATCCGCCCGGGTGGGGTGGGGCAGGATGGTGATGTCCACATCCGTGCCGGATGATCCCGGCATACGGGCGCTGCATTCATCTGTTGTATTCATTCCGTTCCTTCCCGTCGCCGCTGCGCGACCAAGCGCATTTACGGTCCATGTCCATTGACGCAGGCCCGCCGCAGGGCCGGGCGATATTCACGCAGCACGGCACGCATCCGGTCACGGGCATCGGCCTGCCGTGCCTGTCGGTCCAGCATGTCCCACACCTTTGCCGCCACCGCACGCTGCTGGTGCAACGGCGGCAGGCACAGGTCAAGGGAGGCAAGGGTCACGGTGTCCACTTCGGGAAACACGCTGCCCCCCGCGCGCCGCCGCAACTCCGCAGTCGCCACGCGCAGCAGCAGGGCGGCATGGCGCAGGTCCACATCCCGCCCGCGCGGCACAAGCGCCTTGCACCCCTGGCTTACGGCGACGGCCGCCGTCGTCATGCCAACACGCCCCACTGGCGCACGGGTGGAGATGACCAGCGCGCCCGCTTCCACGCGCGTGGCCCGGCACGCCGCAAGTCCCGTGGTGGACAGGCCGCGCGCGCCACCGCCCACCCATGCAGGCGGCCCGGCGGGCAGGTCGGCGGGGGTCAGCCACGTCACATCATCCCCCCAATGGGCTGCGTTGCCCGTATCGGGCGTGCCACCGCCAACAATGTCAAACACGCTGCCCACGGGCCGTATCACCCCATGGCTCGGTACCGGCCCGGGCCATGGACCACCCCGTGGCAGGACCGCGTGATGGATGGCCGCGCGCACGTATTCATCTGCCACCGTCGCCTGTGCATCCAACGCACGCAACTGCCGGTCAATACGGTCCATGTGATGGTCCAGCGTCCGGGCAATCATGCGCTGGCGGGACAGGGGCGGGCAGGGCACGGGCAGGCTGTTCATGCGCGCGCGGGTCAGCTTGGGACGGGTCGTGCCCTCCACATACGCGCCAAACGACACGGTATTGAGCGCATGCGCCAGAAAACGGCCATCCACACCCCTGCGTGGCCGCAATACATGCACATGATTGCCTGCCCATAACAGGCCATCATGGAAAAATGCGACATCGCGCAGGGGATCGAAAAAGGGGGCGCTATCCTCGCCCAGCAGGACCATCGGGCCATCAAACAGCCCCTGGTCCACATATCCTGCAACGCCACTGGCCCCATGATAGGGGATGCCCCCCGGCCGGTTGGCGCGCTGCGCGCGGTTGAGCGGCACGCGCCGCGCATCAAGGCAGTCCACCAGCGCCCCAAGCGGAACCATGGGCCAGCATGGCGCCATCACGACCAGCATCCCCTGAAATCAGCCATTCCATGCCACCAGCCGCACTGCATGCGGTACGGGTGGCGGGAAAAGCACGACGTGTCAATCATGGCCGACACATGCTGGCGGCCTGTAGCGGAATGATATAAAAGCCCCCTGTTACCATACGGCAGACATGGCCATGCCCGACCATGGCTGACAGCAGGTTACATGACGCGTCCAACACAAGCCTTCGGGGCGGAATTCCGCTCCATCCTTGCCATTGCGGGGCCGATGGGCCTGTCGCAGTTTGTCCAGATGCTGATGGGGGCGACCGATGACGTGCTTCTGGGCGGGCTGGGGGCATCGGCGCTGGCGATCGGTGGACTGGCGACCGGTACGTTCTTTACGCTCAACGCCATCCTTGCCGCCGTGATCGAAGCCGGCGGCATTCTGCTGGCACAGGCCCACGGGCGACAGGATCATGCCAGTCTGGGCACCATCATGACCTCCATGCTGGCCGTGGCGCTGGCGCTGTGCGTGCCCGAACTGTTCTGCCTGTGGCATGTGGACCGTCTGCTGGCGTGGATGCACGAACCCGAAAGCCTGCGCGCGCCCGTCATCCATTTCGTGCATATGCTGATGTGGGCCGTGCCGCCCGCGCTGCTGGGGCAGGGGATCCTGACCACGGCGCTGCCGGTCATGGGGGCGCAGGGGATCCTGATGCGTGTCATGCCCTGCATCACGGTGGTCAACGGGGTACTGAACGCAACACTTATCCATGGGTGGTTCGGCCTGCCCGCGCTGGGCCTGTATGGATCAGCCACCGCCACGGTCATGACATTGTGGTGCATGCCGTTCATCATGCTGGCCTTTGTGGTGCGCAGGCCCGAACTGCGCGCGGCGCTGCGCCCGCGCGGGCATGAATGGGGCCATACCCTTGCGCTGCTGCGCACCGGGCTGCCCATGATGGCGGCCGCCATGGCGGAGGTCACGCTGTTCCAGGCCAACAGTCTTGAGGCCGCGCGGATGGGCAACAGCGCGCTGGCGGCGTTCCAGATCATGCTGGGCATGGGGGTGCAGTGCTTTGTGGTCTACATGGCGCTGGGACAGGCCTGCAATATCCGCGTGGGATACTGGACCGGGCGGGCGGACCCCGTGATGGTACGACGCACGGCATGGGCGGGCATGGTGCTGGGTATGGCCGTCGCATGCGTCATGGCATTGGTACTGGCGCTGGGGCGGCATGCCATCATCAGCCTGTACCTGGATGTTACCCTGCCGGAAAATGCCCATGCAGTCAGTCTGGCACTGGGCCTGCTGCTGGTCGGTGCGGCGTTCCAGATCCCCGATGCGGCGCAGGTGATTGTCACCGGCATCCTGCGCGGGCAGGGCGATACCGCGATCCCCATGATTCTGGCGGTTATCGGTTACTGGGGCATCGGGTTTCCCGGTGGGGTCTACCTTGCCTTCCACCATGGCATGGGGCCGTCGGGACTGTGGTGCGGCAACGGGATCGGACTGGTATCGGTGTTTGTGCTGCTGGCGGCGCGCATCGTGTGGCGCATGCGTCCGCAAACATTGTGCAGATCATAAAGAAGTTTTTGGAGAAGCTTGTTTTAAAAAGCTTCAGAAAATGCCGCCTTTTTGGGGGAAGGGGGCACCCAAAATTTTTATTATTTTATAAACTATTTATTTTAAAATAATTTCTACAGCCGCTTGTGCATTTCATCACGGATGGCATTGCACTTCTTGGTAAACACGCCCGCCTGTGACGCCGTCATGAAGTTGATGAGGAATGCACCCAGCAGCGAGCAGAAGGACAGGATGATCAACACCCGCCCCATCAGCGATATGATCCCGCCGTAATGCTCGGCTGAATACCACAGCAGCCCGAGACTGAGCACCGCGCCGAAGACCCCCAGCACGCCGGTGGAGCGGATAAGGGATTCCTCCTCACGGATGAAGGTGGAGGATTCCTGCCATAACAGGAACAGCTTGCGGTCCATTTCCTGAACTGCGGCGGCGTAGTCCTCCGTGTCATCCGGGTGCTGGTGGTCAGTGCCGCTACGGTGCAGTTCCAGTTCCTGCCGGGCCTTGGCAAAGACACGCCTGCGTTCCTTGATGGCGGGCAGGCTGATATCGACAAAGCTGAGGATGGCGACATTCAGACCCGCTGACAGCTGGATCACCGCCTGGAAATCACCCCAGATCACAGGTTGTCCCCATTGGGGCACACATGACTGCGCACTGTAAAAACCCTGACAAGTTGGATACGACCCGGCATGTTCATGCTGCATGCCTGCGGCCGGCGCGCGATACGATATGGCGGCACGCCTGCATTTAGGGTTAGCATGAAGTGCGATGAATATCCATGTTCCCTCCACCTATGAGGTCTACCGTGGCTGGCAGTCCATACAGGGGACCGGGCTGCAGATCGGCACGGCTGTCCTCCTCGCCCTTGCGCTGGGGATGGCTCTCGGCATGGTGGTATTCCTGCTGCCGACCTTCATAGCGTGTCGGCGCAAGGTCCATAATGCGGCGGTGGTGGCGGTGGTGAACTGCGCCACCGGCATGACCGGGGTCGGGTGGGTGATTGCACTGCTCATGGCCTGCGTGATGGAAACCGACACCCAGCGCCATGCCCGGCTGCGTCGTAGCGAACCGGCAACCTTCCTGAGCGTGCCCTGACACCTTGGCGTCCTGTTAAAAATTAAAGTTTTCGGGTGCCGACTTTTTGAAAAAGCTTCACCAGAAACTTCTTTCAGTTCGCACGATGCCTCAAAGGCAGGCTTCCCCAAAGCCCGGACAGCAGGGCATAGAAAAGGGGACACGCCCAACCGGCATGCCCCCCGTTTTGTCGACCCGATGTAATCAGGCGCGCATTACTGCTGCTTGTACAGCAGGCGCGCACGCAGGGTGCCCTTGAGCGCGCGCAGGCGGTCAAGGATGCGGTTGTCCTTTTCCACATCGCGTCCGGTATCCGCTTCGACCACCACGTAACCCAGTTCACCCGCCGTCTGCAGGTACTGTGCGGTGACGTTGCAGGATTCCGACGAAAAGATTTCGTTGATCTGCAACATGATGCCCGGCACGTTGCGGTGCACATGCATGAAACGCGTGCCATGCGGATTTTCCGGCAACTGCACGGTAGGGAAGTTGACCGCGCCCAGCGTGGAGCCGACGTCGGAGTATTCCACCAGCTTGCGCGCCACTTCCACGCCAATGCGCTCCTGCGCTTCCGCCGTGGACCCGCCGATATGCGGTGTCAGGATCACATTGTCCAGGCCACGCAGCGGGGTCTGGAATTCCTCGCCAGCCGCCTTCGGCTCCTTGGGGAACACGTCGATCGCGGCACCCAGCAGGTGGCCGTCCTTCAGGGCGGCGGCCAGCGCGTCAAGGTCCACCACGTTGCCACGGGCGTTGTTGATCAGGAACGACCCCTTCTTCATGGCACGGATCTGGGCTTCGCCAATCATGCCCGCCGTTTCCGGGGTTTGGGGCACGTGCAGGCTAACCACGTCGCTCTGCGCCAGCAGGGTTTCCAGCGTATCGACCGGCGTTGCATTGCCATGCACCAGCTTGTCGATCACATCGTAATAGAACACGCGCATGCCGAAGGCTTCGGCCAGCACGGAAAGCTGCGACCCGATGGAGCCATAGCCCACGATACCCAGCGTCTTGCCGCGCACTTCCCAGCTGTTGGTGGCGGATTTTTTCCAGATCCCGGCGTTGCATTCTTCCGACTTGGGGAAGATGCGGCGCATCAGCATCACGATCTCGCCCATGACCAGTTCGGCAACGGAACGCGTGTTGCTGTACGGCGCATTGAAAACGGGAATACCGCCTTCGCGTGCCGCGTTCAGGTCCACCTGGTTGGTACCGATGCAGAAGCAGCCGATAGCGATCAGGCGGTCAGCCTTCTCGATCACTTCGCGCGTCAGCTGCGTGCGCGAACGGATGCCAACGATATGCACGCCTTCCAGCGCTTTCTGCAGGGCTTCGCCTTCCAACGCCGTTTTCAGGCGGGTGACGTTTTCGTATCCGTTGTCCTTCAGCAGCTTTACGGCACTGTCATGAATGCCTTCAAGCAGGAGGATACGGATCTTGTCCTTGGGAAGGGAAAGATGTCCGTTTGATGGGCTGGTCATGTCGCGTGCTCCCGCTTCTGTACGGTCAAGATGGGTCCGTCCCTATCCGATTGGCCGCGCCCCCGCTAGGGGGAAAGATCAATTACCGCCGTTACTTTATGGCAATGCCCGGGGTCAGCAGTCCCGTCACACGGGGCAGCAGGCCGCCATCCCCCACCGCCAGGACCGTGCCATCACCATCAGCGCGCAGCTTCTGGCCAGCCCAGTCGGTCATGCACCCGCCAGCCCCTTCCACCACGGGCACAAGGGCGGCCCAGTCCCATATCTTCATGGTACATTCGGCGATGATGTCGATCTGTCCCAGGGCCAGCAGGCCATAGGCGTAACAGTCCCCACCCCAGCTTGTGCGCTTGGCGGCAGCAGCCAGCGCGTCAAAACCGGGCCGGTGGGGGGCATCAAGGATTTCGGGCGCAGTGCATGACAGTTCCGCCCGCCCTACATCGGCGCAGGCACGCGTGACCGGCCTGCCGGGCAGGGTGGAGACATACCGCGTGGCCTCACCACGCAGGCCGATCCACCGCTCCCCCGTCACGGGCTGGTCGATCATGCCCAGAACCGGGACATTGTCATGCAGCAGGGCGATCAACGTGCCAAAGGTCGGCCGCCCGGTCAGGAAGGCACGCGTGCCATCTATCGGATCGATCACCCACCGATACGGGCTGTCACCACCCTCCAGCCCGAATTCCTCCCCCATCACGCCAAAACCGGGCAGGCGTTCGGACAGTACGGCCCGAATCGCGCGCTCTGCCGTGCGGTCGGCTATGGTGACCGGGCTGGCGTCGGTCTTGTCATCCGCGCGCACGCCACGGCGGAAAAATGGCAGCACCACGCTACGCGCGACATCGGCTGCGGCGCCCGCCGCCTCCAGCACCGCAGCACGCGGAAACCCGGCGGGCAGGGCGGTCATCAATTCGTCTCCGGCTTGAGGGAGTTGAGGTAGGCGATCACGTCCGCACGCTCGGTTTCCGATGCAATGCCCGGGAACGACATCTTGGTGCCCGACGCGTATTCGGCAGGGGATTTCAGCCATACGGACAGGGTGGCGTTGGTCCACGTCTCGTCCTTGTGCGCCTTCAGCCCGTCCGAGAATTCATAACCCGGAATATCGCCCACATGCGTGCCGACCACGCCAAACAGGCCCGGCCCGATAATGGCAGGCCCCTGCGGCGCCATGCTGTGGCACATCGCGCACTGCCGGTCGGCTATGGCATGGCCCTTTTCCACGCTGGCCCTGGCCACCAGATCATCAATGGACGCGCCTGCGGGGGCCACCGGGTGGGGAATGGCCACGCCGGGCTTTGCCGGGATCTGCTCCGGCACGGTGGTATGGGCGATACCCCAACTGGCCCCGACCGCGATGACTGCGCAGAGGCAGGCGGCCCCGATCTGGTTAAGGCGTACACTGTCCATGAAATCGGGCGTCCTTCCCATACGGTTGCATGAAAACCGCTCCTTACCTAGACTGCCGCGCGCCCTGTGTGAAGCATGCACGGCAGCGGACGGCCCCCGCCGCCGCCACAGATACGGATGGCCCAGACCCAGATCCCATGAATCCCATTGTCCTGATTCCGGCCCGGATGGCCTCGACCCGGTTGCCGGGCAAACCGCTTGCCGACATTGCCGGCCGTCCCATGATTGTCCATGTGCTTGACCGCGCGCATGCCGCCGCTGTCGGCCCCGTGGCCGTCGCCACGGCAGAGCGTGAGATTGCTGATGTCGTAGAACGCGCGGGCGGCACGGCGGTCCTGACCGATCCCGCGCTCCCATCCGGGTCCGACCGCATATGGCAGGCATTGCGGCAACTGGACCCGCAGGGCGTGCATGATACCGTCATCAACCTGCAGGGCGACCTGCCCGGCGTTGAGCCCGAAAACCTGCGCGACGTGCTGCGCCCGCTGGCCGATCCGGGAACCGATATCGCAACCCTTGTCGCCCCGGTGCGTGACCAGGCGGAAGCCATGGCATCATCCGTAGTCAAGGTCGCCTGCACCTTCGGGCCAGATGCGCAGGTGGCGCGCGCGCTGTATTTCTCCCGCCTGCCCATACCCTGGGGGGATGGGCCGCTATGGCACCATATCGGTATTTACGCCTATCGCCGCGCGGCGCTGGCCCGCTTTGTCGGCCTGCCCGAAAGCGGGCTGGAAAAGCGTGAAAAGCTTGAGCAGCTTCGCGCGCTGGAAGCCGGCATGACCATGGGCTGCGCACGGATCACCACCGCACCCTTCGGTGTTGATACGCCTGCCGACCTGGAACGTGCGCGGACCACACTGGGGGTCAGGGCATGAACGGGGAACGCATCATCGCCTTTCAGGGGCGACCCGGCGCGTATTCGGACCTTGCGTGCCGACAGGCCAGACCGGGCTGGACCACGCTGCCGTGCCAGACATTCGCACAGACCATTGCCGCCGTGCATGACGGGCGGGCCGAACTGACCATGCTGGCATGTGAAAACAGCCTGGCGGGCCGCGTGCCCGATATCCATGCGCTGCTGCCACAGGCGGGGCTGTTCATCGTGGGGGAACATTTCCAGCGCGTGGAACACTGCCTGCTGGGTGTACCCGGCAGCACGCTGGACGATGCGCGCCGTATTCATACCCATCCCGTTGCCATGGCGCAGGTGCGTGGCATCATTACCGAACTGGGACTGGACCCGGTGGTGGAATTCGATACCGCTGGTGCAGCCGAGATGGTGCGCGAATGGGGACGCAAGGAAGACGTGGCCGTGGCTTCGGCGCTTGCAGCCGAACTGAACGGACTTGAAATCCTGCGCCGCAATGTGGAGGACGCCGCCCACAACACCACACGCTTCTATATCGCATCCCGCAGGCCTTTGACCCTGCCACCGCCCGGACCGGGATTCATGACCACGCTGCTGTTCCGCGTCAACAACCAGCCCGGCGCGCTGTACAAGGCACTGGGTGGCCTTGCCACGGCGGGGGTGAACATGACGCGGCTGGAAAGCTACATGCTGGAAGGGTCGTTTTCGGCCACGCAGTTCCTGATGGATGTGGAAGGCCACCCCGAAGCCCCGCCACTGGCGCGCGCGCTGGACGAACTTTCGTTCTTTTCGGAACAGCAGGAGATCCTGGGCGTCTATCCCGCGTCGCCCTTCCGGCCCAAACCCTGATGGGGTGGGCATGGCGGGCATGTTTTGCCCCCCGTGCCATTGTCTATATAACGGTATTGTCCGTCCCATGCCCCGGGGCTGACCACAGGAAACAACGTGCCGGACCCACCGGCGCATGCACAGCCACGACACAGGATCCAGGTGGAAACAACCATGTTCAAGGGTTCCATTACCGCCCTTATTACCCCCATGAACGAGGACGGGTCGCTGGATCTGCCCTCCATGGGCCGATTCATCGACTGGCAGGTCCAGCAGGGCGCATCCGCCCTGGTACCGGTCGGCACGACGGGCGAAAGCCCGACCCTGACGCATGACGAACATGCCAAGGTGGTGGAATTCACCATAAAATCCGTGGCGGGGCGCGTGCCCGTCATTGCAGGCGCGGGGTCCAACAGCACGGCGGAAGCAGTGGCCATGGCCCAGCAGGCGCAGCAGGCCGGGGCGTCAGGCGTGCTGGTGGTGACGCCGTATTACAACAAGCCGACGCAGGAAGGGGTGTACCGCCATTTTATGGCTGTGGCAGACGCCATCAGCATCCCGCTGATCCTGTACAACATTCCCGGCCGGTCGATCATCGATATCTCGGTCGATACCATGGCGCGGCTGGCGCAGCATCCCAATATCATCGGGGTGAAGGATTCCACCGCCAACCTGCTGCGCCCGCTGCTGGTGCGCCGTGCGGTGAAAAAGCCCTTCAACCAGATTTCGGGCGAGGACGGAACCGCCGTATCCTTCCTGGCAGCCGGTGGCGACGGATGCATCAGCGTGACCGCCAACGTTGCCCCGGCCCTGTGCGCGCAGGTGCAGCAGAGCTGGAATGACGGTCATGTGATGGAAGCCATGGAACTGCAGGACCGGCTGCTACCGCTGCATGACGCGCTGTTTTGCGAAAGCAATCCCGTGCCGGTCAAGTTTGCCGCAAGCGTGCTGGGCCTGATGGGGGAAACCTGCCGCCTGCCGCTGGCCCCGCTGAGTGATGCCAGCCGGGAAAAGGTCAAGGCCGCCCTGTCCGCCGTCGGACTGCTGGACTGACCCATGGCACCCAGGAACAAGGGCAGCGGCATGATCTCGACCGGGATCGCAGCCCAGAACCGCAAAGGTCGTTTCAACTATACCATCGTGGACACGGTGGAGGCGGGCCTTGTGCTGAAAGGCCCCGAGGTCAAGAGCCTGCGCATGGGCCGCGCCACCATAAACGAAGCCTATGCCGGTGAACGCAATGGGGAAATATGGCTGATCAACAGCTATATCCCCGAATATCAGGGCGGAGTACTGTCGCGTTTTGAACCACGTGCCCCGCGCAAGCTGCTGCTGCACAAGAAGCAGGTGGACAAGCTGCTGGGGGAAGTCGCGCGTGATGGCGTGACCCTTGTACCGCTGGACATCCACTTCAACAGCCGCGGCCTTGCCAAGCTGACGCTGGGCGTGGGTGAGGGGCGCAAGAAAGCCGACAAACGGCAGGCCATAGCCGACCGCGACTGGCAGCGCGACAAGGCCCGTCTGATCCGTAACAAGGGTGGCGATTACTGATCCCATCCCTGCGTGGCGGGGATGTGTCCGGCCGGAAACCCGTTTCGTTCGGTAACCAACCTGTAGGGCAGGGATATTATCGGTAAAGCCATGCGGCATTGCCACCTTTTTGAAAAAGGCGGCAATTGATGGCCTTTATTGATTTTTTCCCAGCAGGCTATGCCGCAGGCTAATCTGCGCACAGCACGCAGAATGCACAATAAAAAACAGGGCCGTCCCAATCGGGATGGCCCTGTTTCATTTTATCCGTTCATCCTGCCCACACCGCCATGCTGACGGGGTGGGACAGGGTAGGGGATCAGTCCACCGACAGTGCTGCTGCCTCAGGGCCTTTCTGGCCTTCGACAACCTGCACGTTCGCCGTCTGGCCTTCCGTCAGGCCGGACAGGCCCGAGCGTTCCAGCGCGGAAGCATGGACGAAAATGTCCTTGCCACCGTTTTCCGGCGTGATGAAGCCAAAGCCCTTCGTGGCGTTGTACCACTTGACCGTGCCGCGCATGTCCTGCGCATGCGACAGGTCAGGGGCGGGACGACCGGAGCGGGAGAACCCGCCACGCGCACCGGGTGCCGCGCCGAAAGCCGCACGCGGGCGCTCGGGCTGGGCCGTGCTCTCGTCAACGGATACGACGTTTGCGACCTGGCGCCCCTTGGGGCCCTGGCCGATCTGCACGACCAGCGTGGTGCCGGGCGCGACCGTCGCATGACCGGTGGGGTTCAGGGCATTGGCGTGCAGGAACACGTCACCCGAACCGTCCGACAGTTCTACAAAGCCGAAGCCCTTTTCGCTGTTGAACCACTTTACAGTGGCACTGATTTCCGGGCCGGATGCGACGATCTGGGGACCACCACCTCCGCCACCAAAGGAGCGGCGCGGCGGCGGGGCGCCACGATCACCAAATGAAGGTGACGACATGAAATCATCGTCAAACCCGCCGCGGCGCGGGGAGCGGGAGCTGCGGTCGGTCCTGTTACTTCTCAACGGTCGTAATCCCGAGGTCTAGGTGGTGGCTGCCCCATGGGGACATCACCGAATGAAAGCACGTTTGCAGGATAGAGACTGCCTGCATGTCGTTGACCGTCGTTACAGGCGGCATGCGGCTGCAGGAAAACATCCTCTGTCCTACGGTGACCCTAGCATAAATCGCATCGGCATCAACAACACCAAAGCATATTCCGGCCTTTGGTTTCCACACGAATTTGCATCTGTGAACAGTTTGTGAGGCCAGGGGTGCAAAAAACCGTGCAAAAAGATGCAGATTAAATTCAGGAATAATCTTGATTTTTACTCGCATTCGCACATTATAAAAATTAACGTTTCGATTCACATGCCCCACATTGGTAAGAAAACGATCCATGCCCAATCCACTTCCCCCACGCCGAGGGCGCGGCCGACCCCCAAAAATTGCCCGTGCGCCCGAAGGGACACGCGCCATGCTGGTCCGTGCGGGCGTTGGCCTGCTGACGGAAAAGGGTTTTTCTTCCACCTGCGTCGATGATGTACTGAACGCCACCGGCATTTCCAAAGGCTCGTTCTACTACTGCTTCAGCAGCAAGGAAGATTTCGGTCAGGTCCTGATCGACAGTTACGCCACCTATTTCAATACCAAGCTCGACCTGTGGCTGACCGACCGAGCGACGCCGCCGCTGCAGCGCATGCTCAATTTCATGCAGGACGCGCGGGCAGGCATGATGAAGCACCATTTCCGCCGGGGCTGCCTGATCGGCAACCTGGGACAGGAAATCGATATGCTGCCCGATTCGTTCAACGGCCTGCTGCTGACGATTCTGGAAGGGTGGGAACGCCGCGTGACAGACTGCCTGCTGGTGGCATGCGGCCCGAACCCGACCGCGGCACAGCGGAAGCAGTGCGCGCGTCTGTCACGCTATTTCTGGATCGGCTGGGAAGGGGCGGTCCTGCGCGCGCGCATGGAACATGATGCCGAACTGCTGGACCTGTTCGCAACCTTCTTCCTGGCGCAGGCAGCGGCCGAACTGGGGACCAGGGCGCCCGCCGTGTCTAGCCTGCCCGGATCGCCCGTACCGCCTGCGCACGCGCAAACAGCTCAAGCAGCAAACTGACGGCGGGGATCCGCGCACGCAGCGCGGGCGGGGCTTCGGCGGGTGGCGTATCGACAATGCGCCGCGCGTCCTGCGCCGCCAGCCGCAGCAGCATGTCCACATGCAGCGGGCTGGCCAGCCGCAGGTCCGGCAGGCCGGACTGACGCCGTCCCGTCAGGTCGCCCCCGCCACGCAGGCGGAAATCCTCATCCGCGATCAGGAACCCGTCCTCCGTCTCCCGCAGCAGGGCAAGCCTGCGCCGCGCGGTCTGGCCCAGTCCCGCATCGTGCAGCAGCAGGCAGTAGGATTCAGCCTGGCCCCGCCCCACGCGCCCACGCAGCTGGTGCAGCTGCGCCAGGCCAAAGCGTTCGGCATGTTCAATGACCATGACCGTGGCGTCGGGTATGTCCACGCCCACCTCGATCACCGTGGTCGCCACAAGGATACGGGTCTTTCCTGCTGCGAAATCGGCAATGGACTGCTCGCGCACCGCAATGTCCTGCTGGCCATGGGCCAGTCCCACGGCGCCTTCGCCAAAATGGGCGCACAGGGCAGCGTGACGGGCTTCAGCCGCGGCGATGTCGCTTGTCTCGCTTTCACTGACCAGCGGGCAGACCCAGAATATCCGCGCCCCACGCGCCAGTGCGCGCTCCATCCCCGCCAGCAGGTCCCCCATGGCCGACAGCGCATGCAATGATGTGCGCACCGGCTTGCGCCCCGCAGGCTTCACATCCAGCCGGCTGACCAGCATATCGCCCCACTGCGTCAGCAGCAGGCTGCGCGGGATGGGGGTGGCGGTCATGACCAGCACATCCGTGCGCGGGCCCTTTTCGCCCAGCATCGCACGCTGCTCGACGCCAAAACGGTGCTGTTCATCAATGACCGCCAGCGCAAGGTCATGGAAAACCACGCTGTCCTGAAACAGGGCATGGGTGCCGATCACCAGCCGCGCCGTACCATCGGCGATCATGGCCAGTGCCTCGCGCCGGGCCTTGCCCTTCACGCTGCCGCTGAGGAAGGCGACCGGCACGGGCGACAGTCTGCGGAAGGTGGCAAGATGCTGGCGGGCCAGAATTTCGGTCGGCGCCATCAGGGCCGCCTGATGCCCCGCTTCCACCGCCGCCAGCATGGCCAGAAGGGCGACCAGCGTCTTGCCCGCGCCCACGTCCCCCTGCAGCAGGCGCGTCATCTGGCGGGGGGCTGCAAGGTCGGCGTCGATTTCCCCCAGTGTGCGGATCTGGGCTGTGGTGGGTTCATGGCCAAAGCGCGACAGCGCAATGCGGCGCAGGCTGCCATCGCCCACCACCGCACGCCCTGGCCGCAGCCGGTTGAGCCTGCGGGCCTGTGCCATGGATACCTGCTGCGCCAGCAGGTCATCACAGGCCAGCCGCGCGCGGGCGCGTTCGGATGCGGCCACCAGCGCGTCACCTTCCAGCAGGTCGGGCATGTCATACGGACGGTGCAGCGTGCGCAACGCGTCCTCGAACCCCGGCCACTTACGCTGTTTCAGCACGCTGGCATCCTGCCATTCGGGCAGAGGGGGAAATACATCGAACGCCGCGCGCACGGCAGCACGCACCTGACTGGGGAACAGTCCCGCCGTCAGTGGCCATACCGGGTCCAGCAGCGGAATTTCCGCCATGCGGGCGGCGGGTACCAGATAGTCGGGATGGGCCATGTTCAGCCGGTCGCCAAAGCGCTCCAGCGTGCCCGATACGCATATGTCCTGTCCCGCTTCCAGCCTGCGGACCAGATGGGGGGAAAAGAACACCAGGTCCGCATCCGCCGTGCCGTCGGTCACGACAACCCGCCACGGCCGCTTGCCCCGGCCGCCACCGGGCGCTGGCGGCACGACGCGCGTGACCGTGACATGCAGGGTGCAGACGCGCCCCGTTTCCGCCTGCCGCAGGGTAGGCCGGTACCGCCGGTCCACCACCGATTCCGGCAGGTGGAAAAGAAGGTCGATCACCCGCCCGCCACCGGCCACCCGCGCCAGCAGCTTTGCCGTGGCGGGCTTTACCCCCTTCAGGGTCTCAACCCCCGCAAGCAGCGGGGCAAGAAGGGAATTGGCGGGCGGGGAGGCGGTATCGGACACGCGGCGGTTCATCCTGCGGGGTGGCATGCTTGTCATGCGGGCTGACAGATGCCCGCATCAGGGCTATAGGACACCTGCGTTACGGAACAAAACACAACCATCATGGGTGGAACGCAATGGAAGCCAGAACGCCAGACCTCTCGCGCCTCGATACACGACGGCGCAAGATATATTACCGCGCCACGCATCGCGGCACACACGAAACCGACGTGCTGATCGGCGGCTTTGTCGCCCCCCGGCTGGAAGGTATGACCGAAGCCCAGCTTGATGCGCTGGAAGCGGTGATGGACCTGCCGGATGCCGACCTGGCCGACTGGCTGAGCGGCCGTCGCCCGGTGCCGGATGAACTCAACACTCCCATGATGAAGGAAATCATGGCCGACGCCACCGACCCCGTGCGGCTTGCGGCGATCCGGGGCGGAAAATGAACGATACGGCAGGTTTCTCACTCGCACCCGGCGCACCACTTCCCGTATGGGGCGTGCCGGATGGGTATGACGCTTTCCTGCTGGCGCGCAGGGCAGGCGACCATGACGGGCCTGTCCTGCATGTCTGCCGCGATGACGCCTCCATGGCGCGCATCGCGGACCTGCTGGCCTTTGTCATGCCGGGGGCGGAAATCCTGCGTTTCCCGGGCTGGGACTGCCTGCCGTACGACCGCGTTTCCCCCAATCCCGCCATCGTGGCGGAACGGGTGGCGACACTGACCCGCCTGCTGGAAAAGGCCACCGCCCCCCGCATCGTGCTGACCACGGTCATGGGAATTGTACAGCGCGTGCCGCCGCGTGCGGCCTTTGCCGGGCAGTCGATCACCATCAAGGCTGGCGAAAGCCTTGATGCGCCGTTCCTGATGGAACTGCTGATCGCACATGGCTACAACCGCACCGACACGGTTATGGAACAGGGCGAATTTGCGACCCGTGGTGGTATTTTCGATATTTTCCCCGCAGGCGACAGCGAACCGGTACGCCTCGACCTGTTTGGCGACGAGGTGGAGAATATCCGCCGCTTCGACCCCGGTACCCAGCGTTCAACCGCGAAGGTCGACAGGCTGACCATGCGGCCGGTAGCGGATTTCAGCCTTGATCCTGCCAGTATCTCGCGTTTCCGCACCGGCTGGCGCGACCTGTTTGGCCCTGCTGCCGCCAATGACCCGTTATATCAGCACATATCCGATGGGCGTCGCCACGCGGGGATGGAACACTGGCTGCCCCTGTTTCATGAACAGATGGAAACGCTGGTGGACTACCTGCCCGGCGTGTCCATATCGCTGGCCAACCAGGCGGAAGAGGTGCTGGTCACCCGCCTGGAAATGATTGCCGACCATTATGACGCCCGCAGGCAGCCGACGCGCGAAGGCGAGGTGCCTTATCGCCCGCTGCCGCCGCACCTCATGTATCTCGACCGCAAGGGGTGGGATGCGATGATTGCGGGCCGCAAGGCCGTCGTGTTCATGCCCTTTGCCCAGCCTGACGGCGCGCCGGGCATGGATGCGGGCGGCAGGCCCGGCCAGATGTTTGCAAAGACCGTGACCGAGGGACGTGAAAACGTCTTCCCCATGCTGCATGCAAAGGTGGAGGAATGGTCCCAGACCGGCAGGCGTGCCTATGTCACGGCATGGAGCCGGGGATCGTGCGAACGCATTGGCGTGCTGCTGCGTGAATACCGCCTGCCGGTGCAGACCTATGCCACGTGGAAAGAGGCCCAGAAGCTGAAGCCCGGCACTGTCGGCCTGCTGACGCTGGGACTGGATCGCGGTTTCGTGGCGGACAACGTGGCGTTTGTATCCGAACAGGACCTGCTGGGTGAGCGGATTTCCCGTCCGCCGCGCCGCCGCAAGAAGGCGGACCAGTTCATATCCGAGGCATCGGAAATTGCCGAAGGCGACCTGATCGTCCATCAGGATTACGGCATCGGCCGTTATGACGGGCTGGAGACGATTGGCGTGGGCACGGCGCCCCATGACTGCCTGCGCCTGATCTATGACGGCAATGAAAAGCTGTTCCTGCCGGTCGAGAATATCGAACTGCTCAGCCGCTTTGGCTCGGATCAGGCCCATGTGGCGCTGGACAGGCTGGGTGGCGTGTCATGGCAGTCGCGCAAGGCGAAGATGAAGCAGCGCATCCGCGACATGGCGGGTGAACTGATCCGCACGGCCGCGGCACGTGCGCTGCGTGAAGCACCGGCCATTACGCCAGAGGACGGGATGTGGGACGAATTCTGCGCCCGCTTCCCCTTTGTCGAGACCGAGGACCAGTCCCGCGCCATTGCCGACGTGCTGGATGACATGGCGTCGGGCAAGCCGATGGACCGGCTGGTATGTGGCGACGTGGGCTTTGGCAAGACCGAGGTGGCGCTGCGCGCGGCCTTCGTCGCCGCCATGTCCGGTGCGCAGGTGGCGGTGGTGGTGCCGACCACACTGCTGGCCCGCCAGCATTACCGCACGTTTTCCGCCCGCTTTGCCGGGCTGCCGGTCAACGTGGCGCAGCTTTCGCGCATGGTCACGGCCAAGGAAGCCACCGCCGTGCGCAAGGGGCTGGCCGATGGCACGGTCAATATCGTGATCGGCACGCATGCGCTGCTGGCCAAGACCGTCAAGTTCGCTGATCTCGGCCTGCTGATCGTCGATGAGGAACAGCATTTTGGCGTGGCCCATAAGGAAAAGCTCAAGGCGTTGCGGGAGGACGTGCATGTCCTGACACTGTCCGCCACACCGCTGCCACGCACGCTGCAGCTTGCCCTGACCGGCGTGCGGGAAATGAGCCTGATCGCCACCCCGCCCACCGACCGGCTGGCGGTGCGTACCTTCATCATGCCATTCGACAGCGTGGTGATCCGTGAGGCGATCCAGCGCGAACGCTTCCGCGGCGGGCAGGTGTTCTGCGTCGTGCCGCGTATCGAGGACCTCGACCGCATGGCAGCCCGCCTGCACGAAATCGTGCCCGACGCCCGGCTGGTACAGGCCCATGGCCGCCTGACGCCAACCGAACTGGAGCGGGTCATGACCGAGTTCAGTGACGGCAAATATGACATCCTGCTGTCCACCAACATCGTGGAAAGCGGGCTGGACATGCCTGCGGTCAATACGCTGATCATCCACCGCGCCGACATGTTCGGGCTGGGTCAGCTGTACCAGCTGCGCGGACGCGTAGGCCGTGGCAAGCAGCGTGGCTATGCCTATCTTACGTGGCCGCAGACGCATGTGCTGTCGGCGGCGGCGCAGAAGCGGCTGGAAGTCATGCAGACGCTGGATACGCTGGGCGCCGGCTTCACGCTGGCATCCCACGATCTTGACCTGCGCGGGGCCGGCAACCTGCTGGGCGATGAACAGTCGGGCCATATCCGCGAAGTGGGCATCGAGCTGTACCAGCAGATGCTGGAAGATGCGGTGGCCGACCTGCGCACCGAAAAAGGGCGGCGCAAGCTGCAGGACCGCGATTGGACGCCCAACATCATCCTTGGCCTGCCGGTGCTGATCCCTGATAGCTATGTCACCGACCTGCCGGTGCGCCTGGGTCTGTACCGCCGCATCGCGGCACTGGCCAATGATGCCGAGGTCGAGGCGATGGAAGCCGAACTGGTGGACCGTTTCGGCACACTGCCTGACGAAGTGCGCAACCTGCTGGATGTCGTCACCCTGAAACGCATGTGCCGCGAGGCGGGCGTGGAACGGCTGGAAGCCGGCCCCAAGGGCATGGTCATCCAGTTCCGTGGCAACACGTTTGCCAACCCGGCGGGGCTGGTGGCATGGATTGCAAAGCAGAAGGAAGCCAATGTCCGCCTGCGTCCTGACCACAAGCTGGCAATCATACGCGAAATGACCAACGCCCAGAGGATCACGCAGGCACGCAAGGCACTGACGGCACTGGTCAGGCTGGCGCGGGAGGATGCAGACGTTCCGGCCTGAACATGCCAGCCGCCGGCACACGATACGCAACATGTGCGTATCTTGGGCAGTACGAGGGAAGGGGAGGGAAAGCAGGTATCGTCTGGGGCCGCCTGTATCCCCGCCCATGGAACATAATCAAGGTTTTTGGTGAAGCTTTTTTCAAAAGCTTCAAGGAACGCCGCCTTTTTGAAAAAAGGTGGCCCACAGAAACTTCTATTACTTCTGCTGGCGTATCAACGGATGGGCAGGGGAATGTGGTTGACGGTCATCACGCCACCTTCCCAGCTTACATCCCATGACGTACCACCGCCTGCGGCCTTGTGACCGAACAGCTTGGCCAGAATCAGCGCAGCACTTGCCCGCGTCTGGCCCGCGTTGCGCAGGGTCTCGATCACGGCGTCAAGGTTCTGCACCTGTATGTGGCCCGTAGCGGATGACGCATCGGTATTGCCGGTCAGGTTGGCGTCGCCATTACCCGTGATCTGCATGGTCCCGCGCTGGGCGTTCAGCGATGCGACATGCAACGGCACGCGCACGTTTTCCGATGGATGACCGGTAATGGCGGCAGCCAGCGGCACCAGCGAATCACCGGGGATCGATGCATTGGCCGTGGCCTGCTGCGGCAATGCACTGGCCAGCAGCGTGTTATGCGTGCCGGTTATGCCAATACCCTGTGTTTCCAGTGTCAGCGTGGCCGGGGCGCTGTCACCTTTGGCGCCCGCCAGATGCAGGTGCGCGCGGCGGAAAGACAGTTTTGTCTGACCGCTGGTCAGCAGGCCACCCTGCCATGTCAGGTCATAACTGTGTCCCGCGCGCAACCCGTCCATGATGGGGGTGGCAGCGGAAACGAAATAATCCTGTGCGCAGCCCTGTGAATGATGACCGGTCAGCGTCGCAAGCATGACGAGGGAAGCCACGTCCTCCATATCCCGCAGCGCCTGCGGGCCAAGCCCGGTACCGCTGGCCGCAATGTCAGTGGCATGAAACGTCTGGTCCGCATCCCCCGCCAGCGCCAGATCATAGCCATGCCCGGCAAGGGCGCTGTCGCCATGGGGCTGGCTGCTGGCGACCTGCACATGGCCGCATGTACCTGGAAGGGCCGAAGCCCGGGCCGACCCGATGCAGGACAGGGCCGCCAGGGCGGTGGTGATGAGTAATTTCTTCATTTGCGGCACAAGTTGGCGTGATTACGCGCCTGATGCAATCGGGTATGATATCCCATCGCGATGATGAAACATTTGTACTCATTGGCCCATGCTGCGCCGGATTGATTCCTTTCTGGCCTGCCTGCTGGCCACCGTGGCGCTGGCAAGCGTGCTGCCCTGTCACGGGGTGGGGGTCAAGGTCTTCAATATCCTTGCCATAATCATGATCGCGAACATGTTTTTCCTGCAGGGCGCGCGTCTGTCGCGCCGGGCGGTAATGGAGGGGATGCTGGGGTGGCGAATCCATCTTGCCATCCTGTCATGCACATTCGTCATGTTTCCCCTGCTGGGCATGGCGCTGCACGTGATATTGCCGGGCATGCTGGATACATCCATGTGGACGGGTATCCTGTTCCTGTGCTGCCTGCCGTCAACAGTGCAGTCGTCCATCGCGTTCACCTCCATCGCGCGGGGCAACGTGGCCGCCGCCATCTGTTCGGCCACGCTGTCCAACATACTGGGCATTTTCCTGACCCCGCTCCTGGTCGGCATCGTATTCGGCCGGCATGGTGACAGCGGTGGTGGGGGGATCATGCCCATCGTGCTGCAACTGCTGGTGCCTTTCATCGCGGGGCAGGTGGCCCAGCCATGGATCGGGGAATGGGCGCACCGGCACAGGAAACTGCTGTCCTTTTCCGACCGGGGATCAATCCTCGTCGTGGTCTATACCGCCTTCAGCGAGGCCGTGACCCAGGGGCTGTGGCATCGCCTGCAACTGGGGCGTGTGGGCGTGGTGGATGCCGGCCTGCTGGCGATCGTGCTGGGGCTGACCCTGCTGGTGGGACGGCTGGGCCGCTTTCCCCGCGGGGACCGGATCGCCATTGTATTCTGCGGGTCCAAGAAATCACTGGCATCAGGCGTACCAATCGCCAGCGTGCTGTTTTCGCATAACGATGTCGGGCTGATTGTCCTGCCGCTGATGATCTACCATCAGGTCCAGCTTTTCGTATGCGCGACACTGGCCCGCCGCATGGGCGCGCGCGGGGACGGGGACTGATCGGGTCATTCCCCCCTCGCGCATGTTCGCATGGCCCGGTATGTAGGCACGCCAGACAGGCCGGATGGGCCTGCAACCGCATGAATGGTGGAGAGAGATGACAGGACTGGATCCGGACAACTGGGATGGGCTGCGCGCCCTTGGCCACCAGATGGTGGATGACATGATCGACCGCCTGTCTACCCTGCGCGACCGACCGGTCTGGCAGCCCATGCCCGAAGCATTGCGCGCGCGGTTGCGGACCGGCCTGCCGCATGATCCCACCCCACCGGAAGAACTGTACGCCCGTTTCCGCGAACTGGTCGAACCCTATTCCACCGGCAATGTGCATCCCGGTTTCATGGGCTGGGTGCATGGTGGCGGCACGGCGGTCGGGATGCTGTCGGAACTGCTGGTGGGTGGACTGAACGCAAATTGCGGCGGCAGGGATCATGCCCCGATCGAAGTCGAGCGCGAGATCATCCGCTGGGCCGCCGAAATGTGCGGTTTTCCCGATACCACCACCGGGCTGCTGGTCACCGGGTCATCCATGGCGAACATGATCGCCGTCATCACCGCCAGCCGCGCCGTGCCTGATGGTCTGGACATGCGCGCGAGGGGCGTGGGCACGCGCAGGCTGGTGGGCTATGCCGCGGCTACCGCCCATGGCTGCATTTCGCGGGCGTTCGACCTGACGGGGCTGGGCACCGACGCCCTGCGCGTGATTCCGGTTGGCGCGGATAACCGCATGGTCCTGCCCGAACTGGAACGCGCCATTGCCCGTGACCGCGCGGCGGGGCTGGAACCGTTCATGGTGATCGGCACGGCAGGCACGGTGGATACCGGGGCGATTGATGACCTGAACATGCTGGCCGATATCGCGGCGCGGGAAAAGATCTGGTTCCATGTCGATGGCGCTTTTGGTGCGCTGGCCATGCTGTCGGACACATTGCGGCCCGGCCTGCGGGGGCTGGAACGCGCCGATAGCGTGGCCTTCGATTTCCACAAATGGGCGCAGGTGCAGTACGACGCGGGTTGTATCCTGGTCCGTCGTCCGGGCGCACAGGCCGCAGCCTTCGCCCAGTCGCGCGCCTATCTTGCGCGTGAGGACCGTGGTCTTGCCACCAACGCACCGTGGTACTGTGACCTTGGCCCCGACCTGTCCCGTGGTTTCCGTGCGCTGAAGGTGTGGATGACGCTGGGAACCTATGGCGCGGATGGCATGGGGAACATGATTGCCAACTGCTGCGCCATCGCCCGGCATCTTGCAGCCCGGATCGAGGCCAATCCCCGCCTGGAACTGCTGGCCCCGGTTACGCTGAACATCGTGTGCTTCCGCATCATCGCCCCGGTGGCTGATCTGGACCATTTCAATGGGGAGGTGGTGAAGGACCTGCATGAAAGCGGGATTGCGGCCCCTTCGACCACTGTCATCAACGGGCACAAGGCCATACGCGCGGCCATCGTCAACCACCGCACCACCAATGCGGATGTGGATCGCATGCTGGATGCGCTGCTGGAACTTGCGGACCGTCGGCTGACGGCTGGCTAAAACACGGCTAATAAAAAATAAAAGTTTCTGGATGCTGCC
>NZ_JBXAYQ010000031.1:0-40807 GCF_057359305.1 Komagataeibacter ossonobensis
GCTGTCGAGTACTGCCATCTGTTTCGGATCGTAGCGTTCCCCGGCTGCGGCCCCTTTGGGAATAGCCTTCTCGATAGCAGCCAGATCACCGGGCGTCAGCGTAAGATCAAGCGCCCCCAGCGCCTCGGAGAGCCGATCGCGCCGGCGGGCTCCTACAAGTGGTACAATATCGTCACCCTGTGCCGCCACCCAGGCAATTGCCAGCTGGGCCACGCTTGCGCCCTTGGTGGCTGCCATTTCGCGCAATGTCTCCACGAGAGCCAGATTGCGCTCGACATTGCCTTCCTGAAAGCGGGGACTATGAACCCGAAAGTCCCCTGGACCCTTTGCTCCTTGCCAGTGCCCGCTGATCAGACCACGCGCGAGCACGCCATAGGCTGTTATGCCGATGCCGAGTTCACGACAGATAGGAAGAATTTTGTCCTCGATGCCACGTGAAATCAGCGAATATTCAATCTGAAGATCGCTGATCGGATGGACGGACGCCGCGCGCCGGATGGTCTCCGGGCCAACTTCCGAAAGCCCGATATGCCGGACATAACCAGCCTGAACCATCTCGGCAATGGCGCCAATAGTCTCTTCAACAGGCACTGCCGGGTCCAGCCGTGCAGGGCGGTAGATGTCGATATGATCAAGCCCGAGCCGTTGCAGGGTATAGGCCAGGAAGTTCTTCATGGCGGCAGGCCGTGCGTCGTAGGAACCCCAGTTGCCACCCGGGTCGCGCATCGCACCAAATTTGACGCTGACGAGGAATCTGTCGCGAGGAATATCCCTGATCGCCTCACCGATCAGCATCTCGTTATGGCCCATGCCATAGAAATCGCCGGTGTCGAGAAGCGTGATCCTGGCGTCCAGCGCGGCATGGATGGTAGCGATGCTTTCTTTCCGATCAGCCGGACCATACATGCCGGACATGCTCATGCACCCAAGACCGATTTCGGATACCTGAGGGCCGCTCTTGCCAAGTTGCCGCAATTTCATATTTGAGAAAAATCCCTGTTTCCTGAAGCAGAACCCTACCACACAGGCTATATTTCGATAACCTCTCTTCCGTTTGGCTTTTTCGTCCTTTGGAACACACGAATGTTTCGTTTGATGGAACAAATGGACAGGCGATAGTCGCCTCATGCCAGACATTGGGGAATCAGAAAGGGATTTCTCTGACGGGACATGAAACTGCATGGCCTTCAGGCAGTAACGCGATTCATGAAATCCTGTAAAAAGGGAAAAACACGTTCAGGCATGTCTTCAAGTAACGTATGTTTCGCGAAGGGTAGGTTAAGCAATCTGGCACCTTTAACCTGCTCAGCAAGCTCAAACGCCTGTTGCCGCGACACCAGCATATCGTCGTCACCATGCACGACGAGCAGAGGACACCGGATGTTTTTTACAGACGCGCCGGGATAGGCATCTTCGTCGCAGCCGAGCCACATATGCGTCGCCGCCTTGAATAACTTTTCGAAATCCGGTTCGGGATTTTCCGCGTTGTAGACCGATATTTGATTCCCGAACATCCCACGCCATTTTTCAAGATTGATCTTCTGATAAATCTGCCGGACCGGATCATTTTCCGGCAACACCCAGTGCGCGCCGACCGCTATGACGAACTCTGGTTGTACGGCATGAGATGCAGCCAGACGAAGGGCGACAATGCCACCGTCACTATGTCCGATTATACCGGATTGTTGCAGCCCCATCGCGTTAAGAACCGCGGTAAAATCATCCTGAAGCTGTCGATATGTCAGGGGGGCCGTCCCGATACCAGATCGACCATGCCCGCGCGTATCAATAGCAATCAGCCTATAATCTTCTGCCAAGTACTTTGCGAGCGGAATGAAATCCAGCCGGCTCTGCAAGCCGCCATGAAGCAATATAATTACTATTCCTTTCGGGTTCCCGGCTTCAGAGACGAACAAATTTGTATCGCCAACTGATACAAACTTCCCTGTATCAAACATTCGATGGCTTTCATAAGGCTGGATTACTCTGGATCGTGCAGCGAGATTATCACCGGTAAGGCCACATTCTCAAGGTTTCACGATGCCTGGTTTGCTGCCGTCAGGGCGCTGCTGGCAACCGGTCGGAAGCTTCCGTCACGTTGTCCTCTTTCCAGAAGACCCGGAAGACTTCCGAAGGTATTCATGGCCGCATCATGTAACTGGGGCTATCGTCTTGCCGACATCGGAACTGAACATCAGCCGATAAAGACCGGGATATTGACAGGCAAACTGGATACAGGCCTGCCCCGCTGCCATGAATTGCATGCACGTTAAAGACATCGCTTCTGTCATGCTCTTCCCACGCCTGACGAAATCGATCCGGGCCACTTCCAGCAGGGGAAAGGTCGAGTTCTGGTCCGCAGCCATCATGGCCGGCGAAATCCCGCATATGATCCGTGCGTTAGCCATACAGGCACGACATGGGCCGGAACAGTCCGGTTTGGGGGATGGGGCATGACCGAGACATATGATTATGATCTGGTCGTGATCGGCAGCGGCCCGTCAGGCAGGCGGGCTGGGGTTCAGGCGGCGAAACTGGGTCGATCCGTGCTGATTATCGAAAAAAATACCCGGGTTGGCGGGGTCTGCGTGCATACCGGCACCATTCCGTCCAAAACCCTGCGGGAGACGGTCCTCAACCTGACAGGCTGGCGGGAGCAGGCTTTCTATGGCCGGGCTTATCGTGCCCGCAAGGATATAACCATAGCCGACCTGAACAGTCGCCTGCGCAAGACCCTGGATTATGAAGTCGATATGCTGGACCACCAGTTCGCCCGCAACGGCATAGCGGTTGTGCATGGCACGGCACGGTTCGTGGATCCGCACCATATTACGATCACCATGGACAACAGGGTTGCGCGGACCGTGTCGGGTGACAGGATCATTATTGCCGTCGGTACCCGCCCGCACCGTCCGGCCAATGTGCCCTTTGACGGGACGGTCGTGCTGGACAGCGATGAAATGACCAGCCTTGCGCGCCTGCCACGTTCCCTGACGGTAATTGGCGGGGGGGTGATCGGTATTGAATACGCGACAATATTCAGTGCGCTGGATGTGCAGGTGAGCGTTGTCGAGGCACGTGACAGTATTCTGGGTTTTGTGGACCGGGGCATCATTGTCGACTTCATGCATCAGTTATGCGATCGCGGAATGCGCTTCAGGCTGGGCAGCCGGCTGGATTCAATCACGGTCGCGGATGGACAACCCGTGGCCCTCCTGGCCGATGGCGGGCAGATCCGTTCTGATATCCTGCTTTATACCGGCGGACGTTCCGGGGCTACGGATCAACTCGGGCTTGATGCATGCGGTCTGCGGGCCGACAGTCGCGGCAGGTTGCAAGTAGACCCGAAGACGTTCCAGACAGGTGTCGCGCATATCTATGCCACGGGGGATGTCATCGGTTTTCCGTCCCTTGCTTCCACATCGCTGGAACAGGGGCGTATCGCAGCGTGCCATGCTTTTGGCCAGACCGTGCCGCCAGCCCCTGAATTCTTTCCTTATGGGATATATTCCGTGCCTGAAATCTCAACGGTCGGCATGACGGAAGAACAGGCAAAGGAAAAATCCATACCGTATGAATGCGGGATCGCACGCTTTCGCGAGACATCACGCGGGCATATCGCAGGCATGCATTCGGGGATGCTGAAACTGGTGATTTCCCTTGAAACCCACAGGCTGCTCGGGGTGCATATAGTCGGTGAAAGTGCCACGGAACTAATCCATATCGGTCAGGCCGTGCTTAATTTCGGGGGAACGTTCGACTACTTTATCGATGCGACCTTCAATTACCCGACATTGGCGGAAGCATACAAGATCGCGGCCCTTGATGCATGGAACCGCATTCCCCGTCGCAGGGGGGACGTGGAGTCTCCATCACCCGTGGCGACATGAAGGATCAGCTTTCCTTGCCTCCGCATTGCATGGCACCGGGCCTGCATGCAGGCTGATCTTCTGGCTGGTGAAGAAAGCTGGCAACATCGAACCTGGCGGAGTAAGGCAACTATGCTCTGTAGTCGGCATCGCTCTGGGCAGGAAAGCCTGGTTGTTCGCCGGTTCCGATCGGGGCGGCCCGCGCGCGGCCGACATGTATTCCCGCATCGTCACTGCAAAGCTCAACGACGTCGATCCCCAGGCCTGTCTCGCCGACGTTCTCGCCCGGATCAACGACCAGCCGGTCTCATGCCTGCACGAGTTCCTTCCCTGGAACTGGGAAAACACTCGTCACGCCAATCATACACAGAGGTGATGCGGCTGATCGACGCCCAGTTCCTGGAAACGCCCTATTATGGCTTACGGCAGATGACATGGCATCTGCGCCGCCTGGAACATGAAGTGGGCCGCAAGCGGGTCCGGCGGCTCATGGCGATCATGGGCCTGCGGGCGATTTACCAGAAGCCGCGTACGACCATGCCCCATCCGGAGCATCGGAAATATCCATATCTGCTGCGGGATCTGGTCATCAATCGGCCTAACCAAGACTGGTGTTCCGATATCACATATATTCCCAATCACCTGTCCGGATTGTATGTATGCGGTGCAGAGAGTTCCAAAAATACGGGACATTTTTGTCCAAATTGGATATACACGATACATATCCATGAGGAGGGATCTCCGATGCTGACCCGCACAACACTCTTTCTATCCAATCGCTCGCAGGCGGTGCGTCTGCCGAAGATGGTCGCCTTCGGGGAACAGGTGCGTGAGGTGGTCATCGTGTCCGAAGGTCCACGGCGGATCATCGCTCCGGTCGATGTGGCGTGGGATGATTTCTTTGCGGCTCCCGGGGTGGATCTGGGGGAGCGGAACCAGCCAGCCATGCAGGAACGCGAGGCGCTCTGAATGCTGCGTTACCTGCTGGATACGAACCTCTGTATCCGGGTGTTGCGGGATCGACCGCAGGGGCTGCGTCCGAGGTTCAACAGCTGTGCGGAGGAACTCTGCATCTCGGACGTGGTGCTGTATGAGCTGCTTTATGGCGCGGAACGCTCGTCTGATCCCGTGCACACAAGGCGTGAGGTCGAGCACTTCGCGGCAAGGCTGGCGGTCCTGCCATTCGACAGTGAAGCGGCCGCCCATACAGCGGACATTCGGGCTGCTCTTGAACGGAATGGCCGTATCATAGATCCGTATGATCTCATGATTGCCGGGCATGCCCGGAGCAGGGGGCTGATTGTGGTGACCGGCAATCTGCGGGAATTTCAGCGGGTGGAAGGTCTTCGAACCGAGGACTGGTTGACTGACACGGTCTGACCGGGAAAGGCTGCGGCGAGACAGAATATTGATAAAAACGATTGTTTATCAATCGACTATGTCATGCAGTAGAGCCTCTCTACGAACCCGCTGACAAACTGCAATTTTCTTTGGTTGCAGGCCCCCTGAAACCAGATATGAATCCTTGATTTGACACGATAAACCCGCTCGCACACGGCGGGTTTTTTGTTGTCTGAAATTCCCTGCAGGAAACACATGGGAAACAGATGAAAAGGTAATCCGGCGCAATTTTGTCGAAGGTCACATGTGTGTGAATGTGGGGCAGGGTGCCCTGATGCCTGTTTCGGGATATCGTTCCGGCCTCACCGAGTCAGGTTCAGGAGACGCAGGAGCAGTCATGGCCGCAGACGAACTCACGGGACTGATCCGATATCTCGGCCAGGAGGACTGGCAGGAGTGTTTTGGCGAAGTGCTTGGCGATCACATTGGTCCGGCGCTGGAAGCGGGCGACATCTCCTTCGAGGATCTGGCGGAGATGATCGGCCCCGACGTTGCCATGACGCTGTGGGGCTGCGCCTTCGAGGATTTTCTCGGGCAGGACTGGGATGACGGCCGGAACTTCGTCGACGTTTACCTCAAGCGTCGGAGCTGGAAGGAAGGGCCGCGTAACAGCGCCTACATGCGTGCCCTCAAGGCTTCGGTCATGAGCCTGTATGAAGTCTCGGACATCAGACCCGGCCAGAGCCTGATGGCGCGAGACCTGCTGCGGGGTAGTGATCCGGTTCTGGTGCATGAAGGCACGGCAACCCGGACACTGGAGCAGTGGGACCGGATTGCAGCACGTCTCGTGCCGTCCGATGGGAAGACCATTCTGGCAGGCGGACTGCTCGCCTATTCGCGGGGTGCCTGTGAGGATCTGGCTGCGAACCTTTACAGGGCTCTGCGGAAAAGACGGGGCAAGGCGGAGTTTCCGAAAGTCGATACGCAGACCCTGCGTGAGCTTGCGCCGATGTTCACGCTGACCTGGCTGTTCCGGACGCTGGAGGACATGGCCCGGCAGATGGAGGGGCCAGCTTTGTTCAATGGGGACGGAGAGGATCTGGTCTTCCACGAAGTGTGTTTCCCGCTGGCAAAGGGCGTGACGCAGAAGATGGTGGCGGATGTGCTTGACGGGATGGCAGCCCTGCGGGCAGAGAGCCGGTCATTCTGGAACTGGCTGAAAGAGCCGATGAGCGATCCCGTGCGCAAGGCTGGACGGGATGAAAACGGGCGGTTCCTGCGCACGGAGATGGATGATGGTGCGATCGTGCTGGGCACGCTGGATCTGAAGGGGCGGCAGTTGCGGCTGCAGGTGAACTCGAAAGAGCGTGCCGAACGTGGTCGTGCCATGCTGCAGGTCGGTCTGGGAGATCTCGTGCGCGCTCCGCTCATGCAGATCATGACGCCGGCGCAGGCGATGGAAGAGCGGGGGACGCATGGACGGGAGGTCTCGCCAGAACTGCAGATCCCGCCCGAGGAGGAAGCCCGGATTATCGGGCAGATGCTGGAGCAGCACTATCGGCAGGTGCTTGATGAGCCAGTCCCGGCCCTGGGGGATATGACGCCGCGCCAGGCCGTCCAGACAGCTTCAGGACGTAAAAAGGTGACCATCTGGTTGAAGGATATCGAAAACACTACGGTCCGCGCCCAAGGGAGTGGCGGTGGCATGGCTGCCTACGATTTTGGGTGGATGTGGCACGAACTCGGAATCATCAGGCTCAGGAAATAGTCCGCTTTCGCCTCATCTCGGTCGTTTGGACCACAAGGTTGTTTGCCAAATAGCGGACATCAGCGCTTCAAAGCCTCGTTGCAGAGATTGTCTGGATCTCACTGATTGCACCTATTGAATGATCCCAAGACACAGACAGGCAACCCATGGACGTTATGGTGAAAATTTCAGCAATACGGAATTGTGATCGGATCATATGACAAGCACGTTCCTTATATCCCTTACATACTGCCCCATAGTATGAAAAGGATACTCAAGGGTAGTATATTCGGGAGTAAGCGTTCGTGCCGCACACACCGGCTGAGAAAAAGCGCGTTCTGACCCGCGTGCGCCGTATTCGCGGGCAACTTGATGCGCTGGAACAGGCTTTGGAGAAGGGAACTGATTGCGGTCCGGTGCTGCAACAGGTGGCGGCTATCCGGGGAGCGATCAACGGATTAATGGCCGGTGTTCTCGAAAGCCACCTGCGGGAAGAATTTGTTGAGTGTGCCGGTGATCGTGATGCTGCCAGTGGTTCGATCGAGAATGTGGTGTCACTCGTTCGATCCTATCTCCGGTAATGCCCTCGATGCTGGCTGATAGGTTATTTGGAGAAAAAATCATGAAATCACGGGCCGCAGTTGCTTTCGAGGCGGGTAAGCCCCTTGAGATTGTCGAGATCGATGTAGCGCCTCCTCGTGCTGGTGAGGTGCTCGTGCAGATCACGCATACGGGTGTGTGCCACACTGATGCGTTTACCCTGTCAGGGGATGATCCCGAGGGACTGTTCCCAGCCGTTTTGGGTCACGAAGGCGCGGGAATTGTCATCGAGGTCGGAGAAGGGGTCACCAGCGTTGCCCCCGGCGACCATGTCATTCCGCTTTACACGGCGGAATGCGGTGAATGTCTGTTCTGTAAGTCGGGAAAAACCAATCTCTGCATTTCAGTGCGCGCCACACAGGGTAAAGGCGTGATGCCGGATGGCACGACACGCTTCTCCTACAAAGGTCAGCCGATCCATCATTACATGGGGTGTTCGACGTTCAGCGAATACACGGTTGTCGCCGAGGTTTCTCTGGCAAAAATCAATCCCGCATCCAATCCAGAGCATGTCTGTCTGTTGGGATGTGGCGTCACCACAGGGATTGGTGCGGTACACAACACGGCCAAGGTGCAGCCGGGAGATACGGTTGCCGTCTTCGGTCTGGGCGGGATCGGTCTCGCGGTCATTCAGGGAGCGCGACAGGCAAAGGCTGGCCGGATTTTCGCTATTGATACCAACCCGGAAAAGTTTGAACTTGCCAAAGCATTCGGCGCCACGGAATTCCTCAACCCCAAGGATTATGACAAACCGATTCAGCAGGTTCTTGTGGAAATGACCGGCTGGGGTATTGATCATACATTTGAATGTATCGGAAACGTCAACGTCATGCGCGCGGCGTTAGAAGCCGCGCATCGTGGGTGGGGGCAGTCGATCGTCATCGGGGTGGCAGGGGCCGGTCAGGAAATTTCGACCCGTCCCTTCCAGCTTGTGACGGGGCGTTCGTGGCGCGGCTCGGCTTTCGGTGGGGTCAAGGGACGCAGCCAGCTTCCCGGCATGGTCGAAGATGCCATGCGTGGCGATATCGAACTTGCGCCTTTCGTAACCCACACCATGCCGCTCGAAGACATCAATACGGCCTTCGATCTGATGCATGAAGGAAAATCCATCCGTTCCGTCATTCATTTCTAAGGTCTGCGTCTCACCGCGCAACATCATTTCCAATGGTTGGAAATTACAGGAGAACGATCATGGCAGTTATTTCCGGTGACGGTGTTTTCTCTCATGTTTTTCTTGGGGCAGTGGATACTGCGGTATCCGCGAAATTCTATGACGCCGCGCTTGCGGCTCTGGGCATAAAAAACCTGGGGCCGTTCGGGCATGGGTGGATTCTGTATGGCCGCGAAAAGCCAGCCTTCATCATTGCACGTCCAGGCAACGGTGAAGCGCCCTCAAGCAACGGTGTCACCATCGGTTTTGCAGCAGCGACACCCGCCGAAGTGGAGGCTTTTCATGCCGCAGGTCTTGCCAATGGGGGAGCCGATGAAGGCGCACCCGGTCCGCGAAGCCACTTACCGGGCGCTTACGCTGCCTATCTCCGGGATCCGGCAGGGAACAAGATCTGCACTTATACCTTCACGGACGGTAACTGACATGCGCAAAAGGCAGTGAGAGCCATGGAACGCAAGGAAACACACGCCTCTTTTGGGGGCGTGCAGGAAGTCTGGCGACACAAGTCCGTGTCGTTGGGTGTGGAAGCAAACTTCGCGATCTACCTGCCGCCGCAGGCAAAAACTGAAAAGGTTCCCGTTCTTTACTGGCTCTCCGGTCTGACATGTACGGAGCAGAATTTCATTGGCAAGGCTGGCGCGCAACGCGTGGCCGCAGAACTGGGCGTCGCCATTGTCGCGTCGGATACCAGTCCACGGGGCGTGGGTGTGGCTGATGACGATGCGTACGATCTTGGACAGGGTGCCGGATTTTACCTCAATGCGACGCAGGAGCCGTGGGCTGTGCATTATCGGATGTATGATTACGTCGTCACGGAACTTCCTGCGCTGATTGAGGCGAGCTTTCCGGTTACGCAGCAGCGAGGCATTGCGGGACATTCGATGGGTGGATTTGGCGCCATCATGATCGCGCTGCGTAATCCTGGCCGCTATCGTTCTGTGTCAGCCTTTTCACCCATTGTGGCACCAACGCAGGTACCATGGGGTGAAAAAGCATTCAGTGCTTATCTGGGGCCGGATCGTGCCAGTTGGGCAGCCTATGACCCGCTTGAACTTGTGCGGACAGCGAAGGAAAGACTGCCTGTTCTGATAGATCAGGGTCTGGCGGACCAGTTTCTGAAAGAACAGCTCAGGCCAGAACTGTTCCAGGAAGCCGCACAGAATGCAGGGCAGGAACTCATCCTGAATCTTCGTCCTGATTACGATCACAGCTATTATTTTGTAGCCAGTTTTATTGCAGATCATCTCAGATATTTCGTGAGTAAACTACGATGAATAGATTGTCTGTCTTTTGGGATCCGGAATTTTCTGGCTTTGAGTGGAGATGAAATCTGTTAGGGGCATCTTTCAAACTGTGAAATCAGCTGGCAGCTTGCCGTGTGGGCTTGAGCGTACCGTCGAAGAGCATGGACCTTTCGACGCGCCGGAGCATCGTAGGATATCTCAGATGTCATGGCGGAAAGGCGTTTTGAACTTCGATAACGAAACTCCGCAGTTTTGGGGTCATAGCAGGGCCGGCATTGTAAAGCAGATGCATCGGGCGACCAGGAACTCTCCACTGGGATAGAATGCGGACAAGGCGGCCAGAATCAAGTTCGGGCTTCAAGGCCTGTTCAGAACCCAATACTATGCCCTCTCCTGACAAGGTGAGGGCCAATAGAAAGCCCCAGTCGTTGGACGTCACAGTGCCAGAAACCATGACAGATCGTGTGCAGGTCTTTCGTATAAAGTGCCATGCTGTTCGTACAGAATTTGCAGAGTTTTCGTAGACAAGACACTGATGCCGGGCGAGTTCCTCAGGACTGTCCGGAGCGCCAAATTTTTCGAGATAGGCAGGCGCTGCGCAGACCGTGAGGGAATATGAGGCCAGAGGGCGACTGACGACCGTAAGATCGGGATCTGGCTCGCCAATACGAATGACAGCTTCATGGCCATCCAGCGTCGGATGAACCAGTTGATCCGTAAGGGATACTTGTAATCGTACCTTCGGGAATTTCTTCCGAAAATTATGTAGAAACATGGGGAACATGGTCCGCCCGAAGGTAACTGGTACGCTGACAGCAAGTGTACCACGTGGTTCGCCCAGCGTGTTGGCGGCAAGATTATCAGCACGCTCGACAGCCTTCAGGACGAGATGACATTGCTCGCAGTAAAGACTCCCTATTTCTGTGAGGCTCTGACGACGTGTCGTCCGATGGAGCAGGCGCGTGCCAAGATGACGCTCCAGAGCCTCTATATGTTTGGCCACCATCTGCGGCGATAAGGTCAGACGCTGAGCGGCCGCGGCAAAAGACCCCAGTTCCACAACCTTGATGAAAACCTTCATACTGGTCAAACGATCAAGCATTCATCATCCTCAGTTGTGACTGACATCTTCTATCGACAATTTATCTCTTAAAAAAGAGGAATATGTTGAGCCTGCTGATTGATCGGCAAGCATCTTCTCCGATGGAGCTCTTTAGAATGCCTATTTATCTTGTGCGAATGGATCATCCGGACGGCGACGGGTGGGGGCAGCATGTCGTGGCGCATGTGCTGTATCTCAAGCGCCTCATTCAGGAAGGTAGTCTTCTGGCTTCTGGTCCGCTGAAAGGCACCCCATTGCGGTCAGGTTTTCTGATCATGAAAGGTGCCAATCGGCAGGAGATTGAAGCGATGGTGGCTCGGGATCCGTTCTCGCCGGAAGGTTTGATCTGTGATCTTCGAATTGAAGAGTGGGATCCGCTGTTCGGTTGCCTGTCCAACCTATCGACCGGCAAACCGCCCGTGGAACTGCAATCTCTATTCCCATCCGAAGAACACTCATGATCTATGAAATGATTCGCTTTCGGACGGATGTTTTGGGAGTGCCAGCCCTCTCCCGTCTCCTGAAAGCACGGTTCTCGGATACCCTGAATCCTGTTGCGGGAAGCCTCACAGGGGTATGGCGAACGGAGATCGGTGAACTTGGAACGCTACTCCTGCTGCGTTCCTTTTCCTGTCAGGATGCCTTGCTTAAGGCGCGGCACAGAACACTGGAGTCCAGAACGCCCTTCGGTATCAAGATGAACGACGTTTTAATAGAAGCTGAGGCGTTTGAAGGCTTTCCGTTTCTTAAACCCCCGGAGTTTGGTGAATGTGGTGGACTCTATGAAATCCGAACTTACAGTTTAAAAGCTGGAGGGTTGGAACCGACCCTGAAAGCGTGGCAGAGTGCTCTGAAGCCTGCACAAGCCTATACCCGCCACCTGATCACCAACATGTTCGCGCTGGATGGTGCGTCACGCATCTGCCATATCTGGGCCTTCGACAGCTTTGAACAACGCAATATTCTGCGTCAGCAACATTACGTGGACGGACTTTGGCCGCCAAAAGGAGGGCCTGAGCAAATTATTCATGCCCAGTCCTGCCTTTGCTTACCGGAAACTTTCTCGCCATTACGGTGACGACGAAAAGCTCACAAATGTTCCCATGAATGACTGCTTTGCCAGCCTTGTCGCTTGATAACCGACATTCTGTTACCCCCCCAAGTCAGACGTTCCATTCCGGCTGTTCATGCAGGGAGAAATTATCTTTGAGCAAGGCGGGCATGATTTGTGAAGTGGATATGTCCGCTGGGACGTCGTATCTGCACTGTGCCTCTTCATGCGTGCCTTTGTTGTTCATACACGCGCAGATTCAGATCGGTGAGATCGAGGAGAGGCGTCGGGATCTGATGGACGCGCGCCCGCCTGACCAGGACACCAATAATCTGTTGCGCCTCCACAGGAGCGCCCTGCAGCAGATCCCGGAACATGGAGGACGTCAGGGTGGAGTCCGTTTTCGTCAGGAGACTGACAGTGCCCTTTAGCGCGGCATCCCGCAGGGGATAACCGGCAGCGGCGGCCGTTGACGCACATTCATGGATGACCGCCTGCGCAAAGCCCTGACCTGCTGGCTGGCTGGCGATATCCCCCACGGTTCCGCGCATCAGGCAGCAGATGCTGCCCAAGGCGGCGAGCAGCACCCATTTGTCCCACATATCCTGCAGGATGTGGGTGGAACACACGGTTTTAAATCCGGGGCCCGACAGGGTTTCCGCAATACTGCGCGCCGCTGGCGTATTGCTACCGTCCCGCTCCCCGACGGAAAGCCGGGGAAGGGAGCCCGTCTGGACAATGCGCCCCTGCGCATCAAGCATGCTGACGATAAAGCACGTGCCTCCCATGACCGCGGCAGGGCCAAAGCGGTCTGCCAGAATATCAAGATGCTGCATGCCGTTGAGAAGCGGGACAATCCGTGTCTGCGGTCCCACCGCAGGCGCGAAATCGTTCATTGCAGCCATCAGGGAATAGGCTTTTACGCTGAGCAGGATGATGTCGTAGGGCCCCTCAATCCCACCGGCCATCACCATCCGGGGGGTCATGGTGACGTTGCCAACGGAACTGATCAGGCACAGGCCCCCGGCACGGAGCTGCTGCAGGCGCCTTTCGCGCACCAGAAAGGTCACGTCATGCCCGGCGCTGGCCATGCGGGCGCCAAAATACCCACCCACGGCGCCTGCGCCGACAACAAGAATTCTGGAACCCATGACGCTGTTTCCTCTCTTTGATCCGCCCTGACGTGTTGCGGTTGAGGGCGAGTTGAAGCGCTCTGGCGGCAGGGGTCAAGACAGGCTCAGAATCTCGATCTTCCCGGGTGCCGGGCCTTGATGCTGGCCGCGTCGATATAGGTCTCGACGACCTGAAGGCTTTTGTGCCGCGAGAAGCGCTTCAGTTCCAGGAGATCATACCCGTCTTTCGCCCCCGTGGTGATGGCGCCGCGGCGCAGGCTGTGTCCGCCAAAGTCCCCCTCAAGGTGGGTGTCGCCACAGCGTTTGCGGATGATGTCCGTGACTGCCCGGTCCGACAGGGCGTGCGGCCCGATCCTGGGCGGGGCTCCGACGGGAGTGACTCCCGCCCTGTGGCCCCGCGCGGACCAGATGCGCCGGAAGACCGGACCTTCCGTGATCCCGGCCTGCCGGAGCCAGGTCTCGTATGCCAGAACCGGGCAGTTCCGGGTCAGGCCCCGCGGGATGCCGATCAGAGTACCCTTGCGCTGGGGATCACCCTTGGACCGGCCCAGCCGGATCTGCATGCCATCCTCATCCACCGTGATGTCGTCCACCTTCAGTGCGGCAAGTTCGGAGCGCCGGAACGCGCCAGCAAAACCGATCAGGAGAATGGCCCGGTCCCGCGCACCGACCAGATCATGTGGACTGATGGCTTCGACGACCCGGACCAGCCTGTCCCAGGTGAGCGCGGTTTTCTGGCGGGGCAGAGTCTCCTTTGCCTCCCGCCGGATGCCGGCAAGCGTTGCGGTCACCATCGGGTGGGCGGTGGGTACGGCAATCTGCGCCAGGTGATGCAGGTAGCGCAGGGCGGCCCGATGCAGGTCTATGGTGCTGGTCCTGCGGCCCTGCAGCGCCATGTCGGCCAGATAGGCGGCAACATCCTCGCCGCGGGCCGGCAGGGCGGGCAGGGCATGACCGGCAGCCCAGCGACACCAGGACCGCACGGCGGCGCGATAGGTGCGCAGCGTGTTTTCGGCCTTGCTGCGGTGCATATAGGCATCGGCCGCCTGACGGGCCGTGGCCAGGCGGCCATCATGTTCGGGCACAGGCTGTGTCGAGACGACGGAAAACCATTGCGCGACGGCAGCAGCCGGCTGGCCGACGGGCGCAGGAGGCGATGCGTCTGACGTCCCGGGACAGGCTCCTACGGGCTGGAGCGGCCGGAACCAGGCCAGGAAGCTGGGCGTACCGTCGTCGATTTCCAGTCCGACAGCCAGTTCGAACCCCGATGGGACATCGGCCACATGGTCCTGAGCCATCTGCTGGGCAGCCGACGCATATGGCACGCCCTGGGCGAGGGGGATATCCGGGGAATAGCTACCGTCCGGCAATTCGATGCCCGCCAGAAGCAGGGGCAGGGGCGGGGTGAACCGCGCGGTCGAGAGGATTTCGCGCCAGCGCGCCGGGTCCTGTGTCTCGGCCAGACGCTGTCGTGTCAAATGGTCAACGCGGGCGTGCAGCGCGGCCTGCGCGCGCCTGCTGGAGCCGAGGATGCGGATGTCGCTCAGCATGACCGGCTTTCCCGGTCCGAAGACCCCTGGGTGCAGAAAAGGTGACCGGGGTCGCCCCTGCCTCTTTTCCGCTGGCCCGGCCTAGGCTGGGCGATCGGTTCGGCAGGACAGAGCCGACCGCTACGCGGGCAGCAGGGGAGGGGCAGACAGGCAGGTAGGGTGGAAAGGCTCTGGAACAAGCGCATTTTGGGATTTTTGTCGAAATGCCTCATGAATGGGAACAGAAATCCTATTTTACCAACCACCTATTTGGCACCGTCCAGTTAATCGTGGCAGAAAATGCTATCCAGCGCGGTCGGGAGCTCTGTCAGATTATCCGCGTCCATAAGCAGCGACCTTGAAGGTTTTTTCGTGGCTGAACAGTAAACTACATGTTTGTCAGAGACGAAGAGAATACCGGGCATACCGGTTTTCTCCTGTCCGAATAAGAGCATCAAGCGCCACCAGATCAACCAGATCACGCGTCGCCGTGGCAGACGTCGCCCCTGTAATCGACCGATAATTCTGGGCACTCAGGCCACCTTGAAAACCATCAGGCCCTTCTGCCAGCATTCGAAGCAGGGCCTTCTCCTGACGAATGTTCAGTTTTCCGCGTAAGCGATCCAGAAACCGCGTTTTCTCAATAAGAAACCGGATGTTCCGAAGCGTGCGGGATTGCGCCTCCAACACGACCTGAGAGAACCAGACCATCCAGTTCTCTATCTGGTTCGTCTTGCTGGCCCGATGCAGTTCGAGATAATACGCTTTCTTGTATGTATTGATGGTCGCGGCCAACGCCGTCAGCGTTGGGGCTGCGAGGGTTTGCGCCAATGCTTTTTCAGCAATAGCCCGTCCGATGCGACCATTTCCATCTTCAAAGGGATGAATGGTCTCAAACCACAGATGCGCAATCGCAGCCCGCTCAATCGCGGGCAAGGGGTCGATCCCGCTTGGGGCGGTCCTGTTAAACCAGCCGATAAACTGCGCCATCTCCGAAGGGACGCTTCGAGATGGCGGGGCTTCGAAGTGGATGTGCGGCGCATGGATGGGGCCGGAGATAATCTGCATTGCCTCGGCATGCGTCCGATATCTGCCAATGACATCCAGATCTCGCCGACCGTTCATGAGCATGGCATGCCACTCAAAGAGACTCTGGTCAGTCAAAGGGGCCGCATAATGCCGATAGAGGTCCGCCATCAATTCAGCGGCCCCAGCCTCAGTTGGCGTAGAACGTCGCCTGTCTGTGGCGAAGCCAAGGTGTCGCGCAATCGACGATTGCACACTGGCCCGATCAAGCTCCTCGCCTTCAATAGCGGAGCTCTCGACCGTTTCTTGCGACATGAGTTGAACGACAAGATGCTGATTGGCGTCTTTGTCCAGATGCTGCATCGCACCGACGACCACGCCTGAACCTTTCAGGAACTCCGTTTCGGCGTCTCGCAGACAGCTTTTCTCGAAGTGAAAATGTGGCCAGTCCGGAAGCTGCCAATTCCAAAGCATGATTGATATCCCAAGGCTCTATCAATCATTCTATCGCATTTTTATGATTGATAGAAGTCTAATCTATCGATCCTTCGGCGTGACGGATTATGCTGCGTATGAACCCAGAGTGGCCCGCAGCATTCCATAATGTTCACTAAGACGGACATCATATCCGCCGTTTTCTGATGAAGGCGAGATATTCCCAACAGTAGATAAATGGTGCGGATCTGGTTCGCTCTTCCACGCAATCTGGACCGAAGCGGGACATTCATCCCGGATCGTCAATGCGAGGAGAAACTTTTGTCGAGCCATATGCATTGACCAGGCATCTGCCTGCGCATCGTACCGGCATAGGCCGGATGAGGCCACGGCCTCCTTTTCGGTGAAGCAATGGACAGCATGGCCGATGGCGAGAAACTGCCACGGGGCAGGGCTGCCGTACATTTCGGTCAGGAAGCCGTCAAACTGGGAGCTGGTCGAGGTATCATCCGCCCCGTTCATGGCAAGAACCCGTGCCCGGATCGCATGTGCCAGGGCGGGATTATCCGTCGAGAGATTGCCGTGGAACGCGACCACGGCTGCGATCTCCGGACCGGACCGCGCGAGATCCAGCACGGCCGCGCCGCCGAAGCAATAACCGATGGCGCAAGATGGGTCGTGTCGATTGGTGCCTGCGATACAAACGACCTGAACTGTGCCAGGGCAAAGGCCACGCGACGGCGCATCATGGAACGGTCAGCGAGCAGAAGGGGGATATGGCATCGCGTGCGCCAGCGGCGTCTTTCGGGCGGATCGCGGCGGCATACATATCCGTCAGCAGGATCACGTAGCGTTGCCCTGCGATGTCCTCGGCCTTGCGGATCACGCTCTCGTTGACGCATGAACCATGCGGGCACCATCAGGAGACCCGGCCGCCGCGCGGCAGTCGTGTCGTCGTAGATTAGGACGCAGTCATAACGCGCGCCCTCGAACGTCTACGAAACTGGCCTGTCGACCATGCGGGCACGCGCATGCCCGGAAATAAGGAACGGCAATGCGGCAATGACGAGCGGACGCAAACAGATCATTGACGTTTCTCTTTCGGTTATGGGACGGGCGAGGGGCAGGTCAGATTATCGCATATGCTGTTTTGCGCTCAACCATTGACGGAGTAAAGCTGTCAGGAGATCGCCATAACGGACCAGAATGAGAGTTTTCTTCAGCCCTGTCCGGGATGGACAGGGGGCTTGGCGGGACAAGTCGACGGCGCCCCGTGGGGAGAGGAAAGCAACGCGAGGTTTTCAGTCCAGAGAGTTTTTTGCAGTGGCGTCATCCAAGCATAGCGGGCTGGGGGAGGCTGCTGCCTGGAAGCACTGATGATGCGTAACCGAATTAAGGGTACTTTTTCGCATTAATAAGGATCATTTTTCTCCTGATTAAGGGGAACCTGAATCGGAGAGGATCGCGGAAAACCTGACATTCTCCTTATTAAGGGCCATTCGATAAAATTAGCAGGAATTTCCAGATTTGTCCTACTTCCGACAAGATAACTTATCGGAAGTAAACTTTTGATCGGTCGGAGTTTGCCCGGCGGGGAGGGGAGGGGGAAGAAAGTCGGGAAAACCGGGCCTTTCAGGACAAACCGGGCGCTTTTTCGTTCTCCAAAATATGTTAACATGATACGACGTATTATATGAAGCACAAACGCCTTAATGTTGTCAGGGTCAGGTGGCGCGGTTGCCCGCTGAGGGTGGACGAACTGCCTTCTTCGAAAGCCCGTTCGGGATCGGCCCGTAGGGCGTGCGGGCCGGAAAACCGCGGATCTGATCAGAATGGCTGAGATCGGTCGACCGCTGCAGGCGGCGCGGCCCCCGACCGGCCTGTCGCCGGCCACGGCACGGGCCTATGCGGCCTCCTGGCGCGCCTTTGTCAGGACCCAACCAGCCGATAGCGGCTTTCCGGTCGGCCCTGTGGCGGTGGCAGCGTGGCTGGAGGCCCGGGCGAAGGCGGGACGGCCGCGGCAGAGCCTGGTGGTGGATCGCGCGGCGCTGACGGCGTGGTGTGCCGCCAATGGCGAGGGGCTTGATGTTGCCCTGCCCGCTACGCGGGTGCGCCGGACCGGGGCCGGGGTCGATGCAGCTTCGCTGCTGGCCGCCGCGCGACGTTGCGGGCCCGACCTGCCCGGTCTGCGCGACCGGGCTTTGCTGCTGCTGACGGTCGCGCTGGACATCGGCGCTGAAGCATTGGCGCGGCTGACGGTGGAAGACATCACCGACACGATAGACGGAATGACCGTCGCCCTGCTGCGGCCCCGGTCCGGGCGTCACCAGTTGCGTCGCCTGCGGCGGCGCCGGGATCCGGCCGTCTGTCCGGTGAGGTCCTGGGCGGCCTGGCGCGATGCCGCGCAACTGCGTTGGGGAGCGGCATTCCGGGGGATCGATGCGCACGGCACCGTCGGGGATCCGCTTTCGGTGCCGGGGTTCCGGTTCGTGCTGGACCGGGCACTGAGACGTCCAGACCACCCAGCCCACCGCGCGCGGCGAACAAAATCGGGGTCCCCGCCAGAGTCCCCAGTTGGGACGGCGGCGCGTCGACGCACGACAACGCCCGCCCCGGACTGGGTTCGGACAACGCTGACGGTGAGCGGTCCGGTGGACGTGGTGGCCCGGTTCCGGGCGGCGGCCCATGGGCCGGGGATCATTCCCTGGCAGGTGGATTTTGACTACGAACAGGCCCGCCTGCTGGCACCGATGGCGGGGAAGGGGACACAGGCGGTGACGCTGGCCCGGCTGCTGCGCCAGGCATCCGAACGCCTGCATCGGATCGCCCTGCAGCATCAGGCGGCGGGCACGCCGTCATGCGCGTTTGACCTACATCGGCTGGTGCCAGTTCCCGGTCCCATTCTGGAAGCCGGGTCGGACTCCCGCGCGGCGGCGGCATGGCTGCAGGCGCATTGGGGCACGCTGCTACCGCTGCGCCGGGTGGAGGTCGAAGCCGTGCGCGATCAGCGCGCCCGCCGCAGTGCCCGGCTGGTCTACAGCTTCTGGTCGGCGGAATGGACACCGTGGCAGGCGCTGGACCGGGTGCGGACGGACTGGCCAGAGCTGGTTTTCGACATCCAGCCGCAGTACGCGCGCACTGATGCCGGGAAGGCCACCAATGCCGCCTGACGAGGACGAAGACTGGGGTGATCCGCCGCGTCGGTTGCCGCGTCCAGCGGTGCCGGAATTCCATGTCGAGGGGTTTCACGGGCCGCTGGACCTGCTGCTGGATCTGGCGGAACGGCAGCGCCTGGATCTGGGCATCTTGTCCATTGCGGACCTAGCGGCCCAGTTTGTGGATGAGGCGGAGCGGCTGGCCCAGACCACGCCACTCATGCAGCGCGCGGACTGGGTGATCTGGATCGCCCGGCTGGTATTCCTGCGCTCGCGGCTGCTGTTTGCCACGCAGGCGGAAAAGCAGGTTGCCGAGAGCGAGGCACGCCGGACGGCGGACCAGATCGAGGGGTTGTTGCAGATGCGCGCGGCAGCGGACTGGCTGGAGGCGCGACCGCAGCTTGGCGTGTCGGTTTTTACGCGGGGCGGGACAGATGCGGATGGCAGCGTTTCTGTACGGCAGGGGACGTATTTCAGTCTGATGGAAGCCTGCCTGAATGTGCTTGAGCAGGAACTTTCGCGAGTTGAGACTTCTATTCCTGTTTATCGGATCAATGTGCCTGCATATTGGCGTGTGACAGATGCGCTGGCTCTTGTCCGCGAAAAAATAGCAAACGGGACCTTCCGCAATATATGGGAAGAGTGCATGCCCCCGATGGATTTAAGCGGGCCGGACAGGACTATTGATCGTCGAGCGGCTGTAGCTGCGACATTTGTGGCTGGGCTGGAACTGGTGCGGCAGGGAGATGCATCGATCGATACGGTCGTGTTTCCCATGGCATGATGTTAGCGATTGCAGACGACATAGATCGGTGGGTATGGCAGATCATCAAGCAGGGCGTAGGCATGCGGTAATTCGTGCGCCTGTCCGGGCGAAAGCGTGAATGACATTGCCCTGCCATGGCCGTTCGCGGCTACGCGGACCCTGGTGCCAAATCCTCCACGTGAGCGGCCAAGAGCTTCACAATCCTTTCGGCCTTTTCTGTGCCCCTTTTTTAGCTGCCCCGGCTGCCTTGTGATGGGCACGGATCGTCGTGCCATCGAGAAAGACCATGCCGAGAGCCTGATCCCTGTCTGTGACCTTTTCAAAGAGGCGCTGCCATATACCGAACTTCGACCAGCGAATGAACAGTTGTGCGGCAATCCACCAGGGACCAAACTCAGATGGCAGGGCGCGCCATTTCGCGCCATTCTGATGACGCCAGAAAATCGCGGATATCGTCCGCCGAAGATTCTTCGGTGGGATCTTGCCCTTGGGGCGGACTTCTTCGATCAGCGGCTCCCATATAGACTTGGCCTGATCAGAAAAGACAGACTGCATCATGCTCATCATAAACAGCTATGCAGTCCGTTCTGTCATTCAAGGCCTAACAGGCTCTAGAACTCGGCCTTGACGGAGCCAAAAAACTGGCGTGGCGCACCGAGCAGGATGGACTGGTTATTGAATGCATTTCCATCTGTATTGTCCATGGTAAAGCCGTTCTGCCCCATGGTGGAGACATAGTGGGTATTGGCTAGGTTGTAGATGTTGAAGGCCAGTACGATCCGGTGCACGGAATAGCCTTTACGGGCCAGGCCCACATTGTGGAAGGTGTAGGACATGCCAAGGTCGCTCATCCAGTAAGGGGAAATTTTGTAGTCACCTACATAATCAAAACTGCGGCTGCTGTAATACTGCGCATCGATAAACGCCTGGAAATCATGCCAGTCATAGGACAGGCGTGATTTGTACATGAACTTGGGGTAGGCCACGACCTGATGGTTGCGGGTATGGTAGGTTACACCGCCGCTACTGATGTTTTGGTCATAGACCGAATGGTTATAGCTGACACTGTTGAACAGGGCTAGGCCCCGCACCGGCGTAAGTGTAAGACCGGCATCTACGCCATTCATGGTGACGCCACCCACGTTCTGTACCGTTGCTGTGGTGTTGGACAGGATCGCACCCGCGCCGGTATTGGCCAGGATCTGTTGCAGGCGGTTGTTGAAATTGGTTCGGTACAGGTAAAGGCTGCCCTGTACAAGTCGACCAGTATAGCGATAGCCCATGGCATAGGTCCAAGCTGTCTCGGGGCGCAGGGTATTCCTTACGGAGTCATAGGCCGCCTGCGAGACCGCCATCGGCGCATTGCTCGAATTATAGCCCGATTGCGGGTAGGTATGCGCGTTCTCCGATATGTCCACAAAGACCTGATGGTGCCTGCCCAGGGTCCAGTCCGCACTGATATGGGGCAGGAAAGCCTTGGCCGTGGTCAGGCTGGCATTGGTGGTCAGGGTGGGAAAACGTAGTGACCAGTTTTGCGCATCGCCCACACGGGTCGTGCTGAGGATGGATTTGAACCCGAAATGCAGCGCGAGCGCGTGCACTGGGTGCCATGTATCTTGTACAAAGGCGGTAAAAGTGTTGGTATTGTATTCCTGCCCCCACAACGTACGGTGCGGCACACCACTGAAGCTGCCAAACGGATCGAGTGGCGCGCCCTCGCCGGGCAGGGGCTCCTGGTAGGCATAGGCGTAGGTGGAATAATGATTGTTCTCGTACCATACGCCTGCCGACAGCGCATGATGCCCTATATTGTAGCTGAATGACGATACCCCGCCAAAGCGCTCCACGAAGGGCTTGCGCACCTGTTCGAATATGCGCCCGCCATTCAGGCGGATCGTGTCATCCGCCACGGGGCAGGGACTGGCGGTCGCATCCGTGCAAGCATAGGGGCTGGCATAGGTGCCATGGCCGGTTTCCTCATGCCCGTACAGCGTTGTCTTCCACCGTAGCCGGTTGGTCAGGGCAAGGTCGGCGGTTATGCCGCCAAAGTAATCGCCCGATGTGGCCGTGCTTTCATAATAGGAGGCATCCTTCGCATCGTGCACATTACCATAGGAGGCGGGGTATTGCCCCTCCGATGCCGCATAGGCGTTGTTCCAGGCATTGGGCAGGCCGTAAAAATTATCCAGACCATAGCCGTTATTCTGTAGCCAGTTGGGCGTGTAGTCCTGGTAATTGACCATCTGGAGCTGGTCCCAGTCAAAAAAGGCGCTGATTTCGCTCTGCGTGCCGATAGGCTGGACCAGCTTGGCGTTGACCTGTTGCATGAACTGGTCGCCGCCGCCTTTCCATTTATCAGTATCATTGCGCATGTAGGATACGAAGAATTTGGTGCCTGTGCGGTTCAGCCTGCCTGAATCAAACCGGAAGAAGGAATGGAACAGGGCATTGCTGCCAAAGGTCTGGTTGATCTGGCCGCCGGTCTGGTCACGCGGGGTGGCCGAGACATAATTGATGGTGCCACCAAGGTTGTTGGTGCTGGCCGTCGCTTCCGCGCCTGCGCTCTGGGTGACATCGAGACGCTCGACATTTTCAGCCGAGATGGCCTGCAGGGGGTTGAGGCCATTATAGTTACGGAATGTCGGTTCGCCCAGCGGTATGCCATCAAGCGTCATGCCGATCTCGTTTTGAACAAAACCATGCATGTAAAGCTGGGTTGAATAGGTATCGAGCCCCTGCGGGTCATCGGACTGGAACTGCACGCCGGGAAGCTGGGCCAGGACCTTCAAAGGGTTGGTGCCAGGCACCTGCTGTTCCATGACCTTGCGGGAAAGCGTGACCTGCGGGCCGCGCAGCAGGTGATGGCTACGCACTTCCAGCGCCTCGACCGGGTTGGCGCGTGCCGCATGTCCGCGCGCCGGATGTTCGGGCTGTTTTTTTTGATCGGGAGAGAGAGGGGTGGCTCCCGCCGGCGATATGGCAATGAACGGCAGGGCTGCCAGCCCCAGCCAGAAAAGAGAATAGGTCGGTTTCATCAGGTCGCTCTTGGTCAGGGCTGAGACATGCATAATCAACTAATAAAAATAGTTATTTACCAATCAACTGCTAAAACTACGTCTATATCCGACATAAATTAATTTCAACATACGGAGTCGTGTTAGAAAAATTTATCCGTGCGATTTTCGAGGAACGAAATGTGAATTTCATAACCAATGCATTGTTATATAACGATAAAACAATTATTCAAAAAATATGTGCAATATTTGACTTACGATAAAAAATGGTAATTATGCACGAACGACGATGCGCGGATAGCCGAAGGAGCCCAGAGTCATGTCCCTGCCATCTTCCGACAACATATTGGAAAAATTACCATCTTCGTCATTCCCTTCATGGTCGGGTGCTACAACGATTTATGATAGTGATTTAAGATCCTATCGCCACAGTCGGCAGGACTGGATGGTGGAACGCCTTTCCCCCCATATAGGGGCAGTGGTGCATGGCCTTGACCTTGCGGCACCTATCTCCGCCCCCGCCATGCAGGATATCAGGGAACTGCTGCTACGCCATCAGGTGCTTTTCATGCGTGAACAGGTGCTGACCCCACATCAGCATCGTGATTTTGCTGGCCGGTTCGGCGCGCTGCATATCCATCCGGTCTTTCCCGCCGTGCCGGGGGTGCCTCAGGCGATCGTGCTCGATACAGCGCGGAACGACCTGAGGGATAATGCGCTGTGGCATACGGATGTCACCTTTTCCCCGACACCGCCGCTGGGGGCTGTTCTGGTGGCGCGGGAACTGCCACGGGTAGGCGGCGGAGATACGCTGTGGGCCAGCGCCACGGCGGCCTATGAGGCCCTTTCCGCCCCTATGAAGCAGCATCTTGACGGTCTGACCGCCCTGCATGATTTCACCCGCTCCTTTCCACTGTCGCGTTTTGGACGGACGCAAGGCGAGCGTGCCCACTGGATGGAGATCCGCAACAGCCACCCGCCGGTAGAGCATCCCGTCATCCGCGTGCATCCTGAAACGGGACAGCGCGCCATCTTTGTCAATGAAGGGTTCACATCGGAGATCTGCGATGTGGAACCCGAGGAAAGCGCGGCCCTGCTGGCATTTCTTTTCCGGCACATGGCGCGGCCGGAATTTCATATGCGCTGGTCGTGGCGGGAAGGGGATGTGGCGTTTTGGGATAATCGTATTACACAGCATTATGCCGTTGATGATTATCGTCCCCACAGGCGCGTGATGCACCGGGTAACCATTATGGGTGACCGGCCGGTCGGCCCAGCCGAAATCCCGGCTTCATGACCACACTCACACCGGACAGGTCGCCTGCCGTACAGGGCGCGCGCAGGCTGGCGGGCTGGCATGTCGCGATGATTTCCGTGGGGGGGATCATCGGGGCCGGGCTGTTCGTCGGCACTTCCGCCACGATTGCAGCCTCCGGGCCTGCCGTGCTGCTGTCGTATCTGGGGGCGGGAGCAATCGTGTGGTGCGTCATGCTGGTGCTGGGTGACCTGACCCTGCGGCATGATGCGCGTGGCTCCTTCATTTCCCATATAGGTGCGGCGCTTGGGCGGCGCAGCGGTTTTGTGACCGGGTGGAGCTATGTCTTTTTATGGGTGGTGACGGGTGGCGCGCAGGCGGTTGCCGGCGGAATGATAATAAGCGATCTGTGTGGCATTCATCCTTTGTCGGGTTCGATGGGGCTTGTGGTCGTGGCCCTGCTGCTCAACATGCTGCCGGTGCGCGCCTATGGCCGGAGCGAGGCTGTACTGTCCATTCTCAAGCTGGCGGCGCTGGCGGCTTTCATGGTGCTGGGCGTTGCGTGGATGGCGCATACGCCGCACGCGGGCGGCCAGATACGTGAAAACCTGCTTGGGCATGGCGGCTTTTTTCCACTTGGCATATGGGCGGTTCCGGCGGTCATCCCCATGATCGTGCAGACCTTTACCGGCTGCGAGATCGCCTTCGTGGCCTCGGTGGACAGCGCGGACCCGGCGCGTAACATCAGGCGCGCCATCACACGGCTGCCCTTTATCGTGCTGCTGTTCTATCTGGGGTCCGTTCTCATGATCGTATGCCTGCGCCCGTGGACGGAGGTCGTGCCGGGTCATTCGCCTTTCCTGCTGGTCATGCGTTATCTGGACATTCCATTTGCCGAAGGCGTTGCCATCGGCATGACGCTGATGGCCGTCATGTCCTGCCTTAATTCATCGAAATATGTCGTCTCGCGCATAGTGCGCGAACTGGCAGGCCTTGGCTGCGCTCCGGTCCTGCTGGCGCGCGCAACGCCCGGTGGCGTGCCCGTCATGGCCGTTATCCTGACCACATCCCTGGAAATCCTGATTATCCTGTCGGCTGCATGGTCCCCCTCGCATGTTTATACGGTTCTGCTCGGAGCTTCGGGAAACCTGATCCTGTTTTGCTACTTCATGGCGGCCCTGGCCTGCCTGCGCATGAGTCCCATGTGGGGAGGGACTCAGATTTTGGCGTCCCTGTGCATCCTTATTATGGCGTCGCTCTTCATATCCATTCCATTTTACCCAGACCTACGTTTGGAAGGTCTTATTGCGTTGATAATTGTATCAACGATCTATGCTTCAGGTTTTGTTTTCCAGTTAAAGCAGAAAAAAACGCATGGGCACGGCAATCATGACGCATTGCGATACGACACCAGTCCTTGAGCTTTCCAAAGTCGCTGTTCATACGAATGCCTGTCGTGAGGTAAGTGTCTTTTTCCGGAGCGTAGAGGAAGTACAGGCTGGAACGGCCATTATCGGAAGAGCTTCCCGGAAATGGACGCTTATTTGTCCTTCTGTCAGAAGCATGGCGGGGAACTGCTTTTGTACGGAACAGGGATGCGTGTTTTTGATCATGAGGGAATTGGGGGCACCGCCTGTGCCATCAAAATTGCGTGAATCTTTCCGAATATGCTACCCGCTCCAGCGAATGAACCGCTTATGGGGTGCCTGATAAGGCACAAACCCTCTGGGCACATTCTTCGGCTGCCGTTCATGATGCATGATAGAGATGATCTTGCTGATGATCCATCGATTATCCACATGGCATAATCCACGTGCCCAGGGCGACAGGACCCACTCGGTATTGGGTAGATATCCACGGGTCAGCCATGGAATAGGCCTTCAATATCCTCATCACTTATTCTGTTTCTGTTCATGACTGATCGTGATTGCCGAGCGCGATACGTCCAGTTGCTTCCAGCACGACATCGGCCTGGGGAGTGTGGATGCGTCCGCACAGGACATTCCGGTAATGTCGTTCCAGCGGGTTGTTCTGGCTCAGTCCGGGGTTTCCGGTCACTTCGACGGCTCTAGAGACGGCAGTGATGGCGTTTTCGGTAACGAGACGTTTGATCTGCCCCGCCTCTAGGCCGCCGCTGAGACCGGCTTCGTTTCGGCTCAAGCCGTGTTCGATCAGGGCTTCGTTGGTAAGGAGCAAACCGTCGATTTCGCCGAGAACGGTATGGAAGCGGGGAAGAGTTGCCAGCGGGCGTCCGATGGCAGAGGGAACACGATTTTTCAGAAATTCGATCAACCAGTCGCGGCCTGAGCGGGCGACGGCATCATAGAGTGCGGCAACAACGACGGCGTGCCATGTGGCGAGGGCGGGGGGTTCCGGGCTACCCTTGCCGTGCGGATTGAAATTGACCAGATAGCGGTCGGGAATGAGGACGTCCTCGAACACAAACGTATCGCTGCCGGTTGCACGCATTCCAAGTTGGTGCCAGCTTTTATAAATTCTGACGCCGGGGAGATCAAGCGGGACAAGAACCTGACCGACGCGGGGTTCAACTTCGTCCGTGGCGCTCCAGACGATACCCCATTTCAGCGCGGACGACCCGGTCGAGAAAATCTTACGGCCATTCAGGCGCCAGGTGCCGTTCGTGTATCTTATCTTTGTCGCGGGGATGCCGCCTCTGGCGGGCGTGCCGAGATCCGGTTCGACGCGGAGGGCGTTTATAAGTGCCCCGTCCCGGACAATGGAAGAAAAGACCTCGTCTCTCACATCCTCCGGCCATACGGGCGACTTTGCTACCGCACCGGACTGAAGATACTGCATGGCAAGGATCAGGGCTGTTGAAGGATCGCCTTTGGCCACTTTTGAGACAATCTGTACGATTTGCCGTAGGTCGATATCGGCACCACCTTTCGTACGGGGCAGAGCAAGGGAAAGAAGGCCTTCTTTCCGCAGATCATCAAGGTTATTGATGGCGATTTCAGCAGAAAGATCATACTCGCTGGCGCGCGTCGCGAAACGGGCAATCAGTTCATCCGGTACATCTGTTCTAATGTTACCTGTCTGCAAGCCGTCCATTACCGGTCCTTCTCTGATAGCAGGATGCACGGAAACCTATCATTGGCCCCGTGCACGTTTGAAAACATCTTCCATGCGCCAGTGCTGATTCCTTCGCGCAGGATCATCCGCCCATTCGTCCCAACCTGACTCCCGTCGCAGTTCACCGGAAAAAGCCACGGCCAGATCGGTTCCGGCAAGGCGGCTGTCGCTCTCGGGTGCGACATAAATGGCGTCCGCCTGACAGTATAATTCGCACAGAAAGCAAGTCTGGCAGTCGTCGGGTCGGGCGATTTCTGGTGAGTTGCCAGGACAGGGATCAAAAACATCGCGCGGACAGACGATGACGCATTCGTTGCATGCCGTGCAGCGATCTTCGAAAATAAGACTGATCATGCGGGTATCTCCACCGGATCGCATCGTGTTCTGATAATGTCCAGACCGCTGCTGCGAACAAGGAAAGGCCGCGTGTTGCCGGAGGAAGAGTCGATCCGCTGGTGCAGGCCAAGGCTGCTTTCGCGGGCGAGGGCGCTGGCAGAACACCAGCGGGCGGTGGCGAGCATGGCCTGCAGTTCGCGAAATCGTTGCCGGGCACGGGGCGTTTTTCCGCCGTACAGTCCGTTAAGCGCGTGGTGACAGTTGGCCAGGCGTTCGATCGCTGTCTGGAGTGTCCGGGCTGAACGGAAATACTGTTTTTCAGGCGCCAGCATTTCAGCGGTGATTGTCCGCTCCGTCTCCCGCTGCACCGCCGCATCTGCCATGCGGATACCGTTTTCTTGGTTCCGCGTGTTCTGGACGGATACTCTCTCACCGCGTGATGTTTTTAGGAAAGTAATGGCGCTTTCCGCCGCGATGCAGCCAGACGCCAACGCCCAGGCGGAGTTGACTGCGCCACCACCGGAGATGGGACCGGTAACCTGCTCACGTGACGCTACGTCGCCAGCCACGAATAGGCCTGGTACGCCGCAGCCACTGTCCAGCCCTGTAACCCGGATACCACCGATACCGCGCACGGTGCCCTCTCCGAGAAGGGTGATCGGAAAACGTTGCTTGAACGGATCGATGCCGAGGCGTCGGAAGGTTATGGTCACGTTTGGTGAAATTTGCGGAAGTTGGCGACGAATATCCTCCGGCACGGCGGAAAGGTCGCAGAATACCGGACCTTGAGACAAAGCGAGCGCAAGAAAGGCATTGTCATGCGGCCCGGTCTGGCGCACCAGCAGTCTGCCGTCTGAATCGTAATAGCGGGCAAAAGAATAGATCATGGTACGCGCCATTGTCGTACGGGCAGGGGCGATGGTGAAAAACGCCGAGAATTCCATGCCGGAGAGTTCCGCGCCGACCTCGGCAGCCATGAGAAGACCATCGCCGGTGTTGTTGGCAGCACCCAGCAGGCTCGAGCCAAACGCGCATCCGCCGGTCGCGAGCACGGTGGCGCCAGCCCGGATGAGCCACGTCGTGTCCGTGCCCTGACGCAGCACGCCACGGGCACCATTGATGACGCCGTCCGCATCCCGCATCAGATGCGTGGCGGGGGCATGATCGAGAATATGGACGCCTGCGGCCAGTACTTTCTGTCGCAGGGCGCGAAGATATTCCGGGCCGCGCAGGGCATAGGGACGGATATTGCCATTTCCGTCCGGTTCATGGCGATAATGCGTGGCAATGGAAGGCAATGTTTCAAAAGTGCGTTCGATGATCCGCAGCATCCATGCCGCGTTGCCAAGCCCCTGAGCGGCGCGCAGGCGTTTTGCCACCGCCTCTTCCCGCGCGCCCGGTTCCGGTGGCACCCACCAGTGACCGGGCCCGGCGGTCGCGGCGACGCCGGATGTGCCGCAGTAGCCTTTTTCTGCGAGGACAACACGCATGCCGGAGCGGGCCGCGGTCAGTGCCGCCCAGCATCCGGCCAGACCGCCGCCGATAATGAGGATATCGGCGTCGATGGTCAGTATCTGATCCGTGCTCATGGTTTCAGGATGTCTTTGTCAAATGCCTCGGACAGAGGCGCGGAGGGATTGATAAGTCCCGCGCTGCGGTAGGTGTCGAGTGTGATATGTTCCGCCTGTTCCACGGCATCACTGATCGGAACTGGCGCGGCGATCAGTTGCCGGGCGACAGAGACCGCAACATCCTCAGGCAGGCCGGTCTGCTGCGCGAGGATATGGGCATATTGCGCCTGATGCGCCTGCCCCCATGCGTAGGCCAGGGCGACCCGCTGGTAAAACGTAGCCAACAGTTGACGTTTTTCGGCCAGCGCAGTCGTGGTCGCGACGAAGAAACTGTTATTCGGTGTCAGGTTGGCTGCGTCGGCAACGATATGGCCGTTGTGTCCGACCGTTTCCAGCGCAACGTAGGGTTCCCAGGTGGACCAGGCGTCGACGCGGCCTGTATCCAGCGCCGCTTTTGCCTGGGCCGGTTGCAGGAAAATGATCTGCGGGGCCGGTGAGGGAATGGCGCCGGTCGCGATCAGTCGGAGCAGGAGCAGGTGACCAATCGAACCACGCCCGGTGGCGATCCGTTTGCCCGAAAGCTGCGCAGGTGACGTAATGGCCGATCCGGGTGCGACGACGATGGCGGTGGTATGGCCGCCACCACGCGGCGGGATCAGATACGCGGCTTTAACCGGGATGCCGACACCCCATGCGAAGAAGAAAGGGCCGTCGCCGGCAATGCCGGTGTCAACTGCGCCCGCCCCAAGGGCCTGGAGAAGGGGAGACGCGGCCTCGAACTCGACCCAGCGGATCCTGAAGGGAAGATCCTGCTCCACGCCCGCGGCTTCCATGACGGCCCGCTGCTGTCCTTTCTGGTCGGCCACAACCAGTTCATCCGGCACGGCGGCGGCAAGGCCGGGCAGGGGATGAAGCAGGGCGGCAAACAGGAGCAACAGGGAGTAGGCGGGGCGCTGGGACCGGAGATGATGCATGCGGCAGGCAGCTTTCAAGGTGGAAGACCTGCTCCTAAACCAGCATTGCGTTCCCAATGATACAATTAAATCACACAAAACTGTGGCATGAATATAAATCACCAGACGGATAATCGTGAAATATGGGAGAACGGGTGGGAGAATAATAACCCACGGAGTCCTCATGTCCGAGACCATTCTCCGCACACCCGCCCGTGCCGCTCGCCCGTCGTCATCCTCCCGATCGTGGCAGATGGCGCAGATGCCCGGCTGGCGCCATTTTTCCCGTTTCCTGTCGCCGGTGCTGCTGGTGATTTTCTGGCAGGTGGGCTGTTCAACGGGGCTCCTCTCGACACGGCTGGTGGCGTCTCCGGGGCAGATCATCGCAACGGGCTGGTCGCTGGCGCATGATGGCACGCTGCCATCCAATCTTGGTGTCTCTCTCATGCGGGCTGTGTCGGGACTGGCCATCGCGCTTGTTACCGGGGTGAGCCTGGCGCTGATTGCGGGACTGTCCCGTATCGGCGAGGACATTGTGGATGCGCCGCTGCAGATCATGCGCACGCTGCCAGTGCTGGCGCTGGTGCCGCTGTTCATTCTCTGGTTCGGGATCGGGGAGACACCGAAGATCCTGCTGGTCGCTCTGGGTTCGACGTTCCCGATTTATCTCAATCTGCATAAAGGCATTCGGTCGATCGATCCGAAGCTGCTGGAGATGGCGCGGACACTCGGGCTTTCGCGTGGCCAGACGATACGCGATGTCATACTGCCAGGCGCGTTGCCCGATCTGCTGATCGGCGTGCGGTTCGCTGTCGGTATTTCGTGGCTGATGCTGGTGGTGGCGGAGCAGATCAATGCGGATAGCGGGATCGGACATATGATGATGGATGCACAGGATTTCCTGCGGACCGACATCATTCTCGTCGGGCTGTTTGTCTATGGGCTGCTGGGTCTGGGTTCCGATCAGCTTGTCCGCACCCTGGAGCATCGTTTTCTGGTGTGGCGTCCGCTGCAGCGCGGTAAAGGACGCTCGGCATGAGCCCGTTCGCACAGCCCGCTCTCCAGACGCGGCTTCAGCCCCCGGAAGGGGCTGCCGTATGCGTGCAGGACCTGACGCGCCGTTTTGGCGGGGGAGCGCCGGTACTGGACCGTCTCGACCTGAAGATCGCACCGGGAGAGTTCGTTGCGCTTCTTGGCCGCAGCGGTTCCGGAAAATCGACACTGCTGCGCACGTTGTCCGGGCTTGACCCGGTGAACGAGGGCCATGTGTCCTGCCCGGAAGATGTGGCGGTCGTATTTCAGGAAAGTCGGCTGCTGCCGTGGAAGCGGGTCTGGAAAAACATAATCTTGGGCCAGGCTGGCGGCGATGAGGGGCGCCGCCGGGCAGAGGCAGTTCTGGAGGAAGTCGGGTTATCTCACCGGACCGACGCCTGGCCAATGACACTGTCCGGTGGCGAGGCGCAGCGCGCGGCACTTGCACGCGCACTTGTGCGGGAGCCTGAATTTATGATGCTGGATGAGCCTTTCGCGGCGCTGGATGCTCTCACGCGCCTGAAAATGCAGCAACTGGTGGCGGGGCTATGGACACGGCATGGCTGCGCGGTGTTGCTGGTGACGCATGATGTTGATGAGGCGCTTCTTCTGGCAGATCGCGCAGTGGTGCTGGATGCCGGGCGCATCCGCACGGATATCGCCATCGCGCTTGATCGGCCGCGTCATCATGCGGATTCCCGTTTTGCCCACCTGCGCTCCGTACTTCTGGAAGCACTCGGGGTTCATGATGACTGAACGCGGTCCGTGGCCCTATGCCGGCAGCAGCGGACTCAGGGCATCGGAAAACACCTTTCCTATATTCGTATCGTGTGGAATCAGGCCCGCTTTTTTAAAGACCTGCGCGACGGATTCAGCGCCTTTGATGTCACTGTCTACCCATGCACGCGGATGATAGGGCCGGTTCTGGTTCGCAAGATAATTCAGGACCTCCTGTTCTGGTACCTGAATGACCGGTGAAATGATTTTCGCCCAGCGCGGCTTGTCGGCGGCAAGAATGGAATAGGCCTTGCCAAGGCGATGAATATAATCTGCAGCAGCATGGCGGAAGGCATCATCGCCAAGTCGCAACGGGTTCGCTCCGATGAAGTAATGGCCGGAGAGAATATCTGCGGCGCTTGCAAGAATGCGAGCCGAATGATCGGCCTGCAGCATCTGAATGGCGTAGCCATAGGTTGCCCAGGCATCGAGGCTGCCCGCGCGCATGGCCGTCAGCCCCTGGCTCATGTTCAGTGCCACCGGTGTGATGTCAGAAAAACGCATGCCGGATTGTTCAAGGAGTCGGATCAGGAAGTAATGCGCGGTTGTTGAGCGGATATATCCGACGCGTTTTCCGTATAGATCTTTTACCGACTGCATTTCAGAAAATGTTGGCACCAGCAGCGCCTGATCGGTCGTGGGGCCATCCATTGTAGCGACGACCGAAACGCGGGCGCTGGATGCCGCGATGAATACGAGCGGAATTTCACTCCATCCCCCCAGATCCACTGCGTTAGCATTGATGGCCTGCGCGATGAGATTGCCCGAATTGAACTCGCTGAATGCTACCTGATAGGGGAAATCACTGAGCCCGAGAGCGGGAAGCAATGTCGAGTCCATGCCACGGAAGCTGGCGACATGGAGCGTTACCGCGGAAAGATCAGCGGCACGGCTCCGCTGTCCGGTCAGGGCAAGCCCCAGCATAGTGGTCGCGGCCAGAGAAAACCGGCGCCGGGGAAACGATGTATCGAAGATCGACATGGAGGGCTCCCTAGAAACTGGAAAATCCTGTCATGCTGGCATGGTCGGTCTGCTGTCTGTTCATAAAAATCAGTCATGTCACGTATAACCGAGTGTTTACGATCTGAAGTGAACCGTGAAATGCGGTTTATACACAATATTTAATTCATTAAATAAATTAACTATGCACTTTTGTATTATTTTATCGTCAATAAAGAGCAGTATGTATATCGTGAAATAAGATTAATTATTTACCTAGGAACCACTAAATGACATCTCGTATCGGTCGCCCGCGTGAGCATCTGGTATTGGGCGCGTATCTCGGTGGTGGCGGTACAAATGGGGATGCCTGGCGCCTGCCTGAGGCAGATGTAGATGCTGATATCAATTTTGAACGATACAGTCAGTATGTCCATATTCTCGAGCGTGGCAAATTCGACAGTATCTTTCTCTATGATAATGTATTGCCAGTACCCAACCCGGAAGTGCTGGCGTATCGCCCCGGCTTTCCGCGATGGGATACGTTCACGCTTCTGGCTGCACTCGCGGTTGTAACAAAACGGATTGGCCTGATCGGTACCGCTAGTACCACATTTAACGAGCCTTATAATATTGCCCGCAAAGTTCTATCGCTTGATCACCTGAGTAACGGCCGGGCAGGCTGGAATGTTGTTACGGCAACGGGGGGAGGCGAAAACTTCAACCTGCCCGAGCATGTCGGTCATGCCGAACGTTACAGGCGCGCACATGAGTTTTATGATGTCGTGACGGGACTGTGGCATAGTGTCGAGCCTGATGCGATAGTACGCAATAAGGTAACCGGGCAGTGGCTTGATCCTGCCAAGGTCCATCCGCTCAATCATAAGGGTGAATTCTATGCCGTGCAGGGGCCGCTCAATGCCCCCCCCCGTATCGCGCAGGCTGGCCAGCCGGTCATTGCCCAGGCCGGTTCATCCGATGATGGCAAGGAACTGGCCGCCCGCATCGGGGAAGTGATCTATACAGCGGAATATGACCGTGAACACGCTTTGGCGTTCCGTAATGAACTGATCGAGCGCGCGCAGAAATACGGTCGCGGGGTCGCCAATCTGCGTGTATTGCCAGGGCTGGCGCCGATTGTTGGTAAAACGCGTGAAGATGCGCAAAGAAAATTCGAGCGCTACCTTTCCTATCTCGATCATGGCGCAACACTGAATGGCCTGGCCAACTACGCCAGCCTTGGCATTGACCTGGCAAACTGGCCCAAGGGCAAGCCTGTTACCCTGCCGGACAATCTGGCGCAGACCAATTCACACAAAAGCCGGCAGAGCCTGATTGCGAGATGGATCAGGGAACGACAGGCCACGACGGATGACATCCTGCGGTTCTTTATTGCAGGCGGTCATCGCCTGATTGTGGGGAGTGCGACCGATATTGCCGATCATATACAGGACTGGTTCGAGGCTGGGGCGGTGGACGGTTTTAATATCATGTTTACATCCGCGCCGACCGGCATGGAGGACTTTGTCGATCTGGTTGTGCCTGAACTGCAGCGCCGTGGCCTGTTCAAAAAAGATTATGCCAGTCCGTATCTGCGTACCAACCTTGGCCTGCCTACAGTATAAAAGCCATTTCTGTTCATGGCTATTTGCCCGGCATTAGCCATTAAGGATTTCTTATGTATTCTCGCCCCCTGCGCGCTACTGTGCCTGCTTTTTCGCATTTTTCTTTCATGGTTATTTTGTCATGCTCAACGCTGATCCATGGAAAGGCGTGGGCGGATGAACCTGTACATAATCCCCCCGCAGAAAAGACCGGAACTGACAGGAACCATATCGGTCACATGGCACATGAGCATGAGCATGAGCATGAGCATGAGCATGAGCATGAGCATGAGCATGAGCATGAAGCTCAGGCGGGAATGACTGCCGTATCCAGCGAAAAGATCATGGTGCATCATCATCGTTCAGGCAAGGTGGAAGCCGCATGGAACAATCTGAAGAAAATACCGGGTGGCACCAGTATTATTGACTCGAAAGACACGGCAAAGCGCAGTAACGCGACGAATGCGGATATCTTCAAATTTCAGCCCGGCCTGTTTGCCCAGGCTGTGTGCGGCGGTGATGACCTACGCATTTCGGTACGCGGTTCCGGCGTGCAGGATGGCCTGTCTGCTACACGGTATGGAATCAATTTCTTCTTTGATGGCCTGCCTCTGACCACAACGGCCGGTGCCGTTAATGAACTGCAGGAGCCGCTGGGCGTGCAGTATACCGAAGTATTGCGTGGCGGCAACGCAATTGACATGGGCGGTACGCTGCTTGGCGGAGCCATCAATTATGTCTCCAAGACCGGTTATGATGCAGATCGCTATCACGCGCGCGTAGAGGCCGGCAGTTTTGGTTACGTCAAGGAACAGCTCAGTTCAGGTGGAGTCTATGGCAAGGCTGATTATTATCTCAGCGTGACTAATGCCTATCGTGGGGGGTACCAGCAAAACACAAAAACATCCAGCTTTGGCGTCAATTTCAATTTTGGTTACAAATTCAACGATCACGTGGATACGCGCCTGTTCGTTCGCTATCGGCAGACGGATGAAGGGTATCCGGGCTATCTCACCCGCAGCCAGATTGCGCAGGACCCCACGCAGGCCCAGAAAGGTTATGGCAACACCAGCACGAATGGTTACGGCACGCACACGCTTGAACCGGGCAGCTATTTTGTAGGCGACAAGACGAATATCCGTTTTAACGATGGTTCAAAATTCACGCTTGGATTTGATTACCAGAATACCCCGATGGATCATCGCCTGCAGTTTACGCGCCTTCAGTATGGTATCCAGAACGCATCCGGCATGCTGGACTATACCCGGTCTGATACGTTGTTCGGCCGTAAAAGTGATACGCATGTAGGGGTTTACACCACAGCGATCCTTAGCCTGTGGGAAACGCAGAAAGTCAAGGATCTTGCGCATTATGCAAGCTATGGTGCGCATGTAGGCCAGCTTATCTCACATGATACTTTTGGTGGGAGCACCACGACTTTTCATATAAGTAATAATTACGAAATTTTCCATAACTTCTGGCTGACAACGGCAGGTGCGCTTACCTATGCGCCGCGACAGATCGCTGTAACCTATCCAACGTATTCTGATCTCCACACCCAATCCCTCTATTTTCAGCCCCGGGCGGGTTTTCGATATGTTGTCAATCCTCACATCCAGTTTTATGGCAACGTAACAAGAGGTGAGGAACCACAGACAATATGGCGCTACCTCACGGGGCCACTCTATACTTCCGGCCTGGCAACAGGACAGAATGCAGGTGGAACTAATATCAAGCCTTCCACCTCGACCACATTTGAAGTGGGCACTGAGGGTAACTGGCGTGGCACGGACTGGAGCCTTACCTATTATCATAGCGCGATACGGAACGAGCTGCTGTCAGTGATGACGCCAGAATCACAACTGTACAATGAAGTGTTGAATGCGAATGCATCGCCAACCACGCATCAGGGCGTTGAGTTCTCGACACATTCCGTACTCTATCAGTGGGCTGGCGGCGTTGTTTCCTTACGGCAGGCCTATACTTATCAGGACTTTCACTTCAATCATGACCCGACATTCGGCCATAACAAACTGCCCGGCATTCCTTCCCATTTCTATCAGGGGCAATTGCACCTGGATATGAAAAACGGGTTCTATATTGCTGCTGATGCACAGGTCTCTTCTTCCGTTGAAGCATCATACGATAATACGTATCGGGCCGCGCCCTATCATATCTACAATTTCCAGATGGGTTATCAGTGGCCGGGAAAACACCGCATGATATATGTTGATCTGCATAACCTTGCCAATAAGCATTACGCGACTGCAGTCATCCCATCCTACAAGGCCGCAGGTAAAGAAGTGGCCGCCATGTTGCCCGGCGACGGACTGAGTGTATTTGCTGGTATTGACATTGGTTTCAATTAATATTTATTTTGTGATTGTATATCATACAGTCTGTACCTTCTCGTTTTTGCCACGGAGAGAATATGACCTGGTTCCCTGCAGAGCAACGTTATAATGGAATGGACTTTCGCCGCTGTGGTAATTCTGGCCTGTGGTTGCCACCAGTTTCGCTTGGGTTATGGCATAATTTTGGCGGTACGGATGTGTTTGAAACCGGGCGTGCGGTCATCCGGCGCGCATTTGATCGTGGCGTAACGCATTTCGATCTGGCCAATAACTACGGGCCGCCCTATGGGTCGGCAGAAGAAAATTTTGGCACAGTTCTAAAAAAAGATTTTGCGCATCACCGCGATGAACTCATTATTTCATCCAAGGCAGGATGGGATATGTGGCCCGGCCCATATGGTTCTGGCGGGTCACGCAAACATGTCCTGGCGTCGGCAGAGCAGAGTTTGCGCCGCATGGGCGTGGATTATGTCGATATCTTCTATTCCCACCGCCCTACACCAGATGTTCCATTGGAAGAGACGGTCGGTGCTTTGGCCCAACTGGTCCGGCAGGGGAAAGCCCTTTATATTGGCATTTCCTCTTACAGTCCGGAGCGCACGCGCCAGGCAGCCGAATTGCTGAAAGCAGAAGGTATACCGCTCCTGATCCATCAGCCTTCATATTCCCTGCTCAATCGGTGGATAGAAGTTTCACTTCTTAAAACACTTGAGGAACTGGGTGTGGGCTGTATAGCGTTCTCTCCCTTGGCGCAGGGTTTGCTGACCAGCAAGTATCTTGATGGTGTACCAAGCGCGTCTCGCGCAGCAGCTGGCACTTCTTTTGCCAACACAATGCTGAATGGTGAGAATCTCCGTCATGTTCGGGCATTAAACGATATTGCGGTGGCGCGCGGGCAGACGCTTGCGCAGATGGCCATTGCCTGGGTGTTACGTGTTCCCGGCATTACTTCGGCATTGATCGGTGCCCGTAATGTTCAACAGTTGGATAATTCGCTTGATGCATTGAAAAATACCAGCTTTACGTCTGATGAGCTGAACAAAATTGATCATCATGCTCGCGATGGAAATGTAGATCTGTGGCGAAAGGTGAGTGTTCTTTAACCCGCATTTCTTAGAGCCTGTTTGAAAAATCGGTCTGATGTGATTAGGGCCTGTTAGACCTTGAATGACAGAACGGACTGCATAGCTGTTTATGATGAGCATGATGCAGTCTGTTTTTTCCGATACCGCATGGTCCGTCTGGGAGCCTTTGATCGAGGAGGTCCGCCCGAAGGGCAAGACCCCGCCGAAGAATCTTCGACGGACGATATCCGCGATTTTCTGGCGCCATCAAAACGGCGCGAAGTGGCGCGCCCTGCCATCTGAGTTTGGTCCCTGGTGGATTGCCGCACAGTTGTTCATTCGCTGGTCGAAGCTTGGGGTGTGGGAGCACCTCTTTGAAAAGGTCAAAGACAGGGATCAGGCCCTCGGCATGGTCTTTCTCGATGGCACGACGATCCGTGTCCATCACAAGGCAGCCGGAGCGGCTAAAAAAGGGGGCACAGAGAACGCCGAAAGGATCGTGAGGCTATTGGCCGCTCACGTGGAGGATTTGGCACCAAGGTCTGTGTAGCTGCGGACAGTTATGGCAGGGCACTGTCCTTCACGCTGTCACCCGGACAGGCGCACGAACTGCCGTGTGCCTACGCCCTGCTTGACGCTCTGCCACACCCGCCAATCCATGTCGTTTGCGATCGTGGGTATGCTTCAAATAAATTCCGTGAAGATCTTTGGAACCGTGGATCTCGTCCTGTCATCCCGCCACGGAGGAATGATCCAGAAGTCGCCTGTCCCAAATGGGCTTACAGACACCGGCATCTGGTCGAAAACCTGTGGGCAAGGCTCAAGGAGTGGCGGGCTGTCGCGACCCGATACGAAAAGAAAGCCGCGTCCTTTCTCTCTGTCATCCTCATCGCGGCTACAGCAGACTATATCAAGGCCTAACAGGCCCTAAAGCTCAGAATGTGGACGCCCGAGCACAGGGGCCGGGTGGCCAGGATCAGATGAAAGACAAGACGTTATCCGTCTGACATGACGGACGAGGAATGGGAGCGGAACGCGCCTTTGATGCCACGCCCCGGACGTCGGGGAAAGCCGCACGAAATTGAGTTCTGCGAGGTTATCAACGCGGTGCGCTATCTGGTGGGTTCGGGCTGTGGCTGGCGGATGCTGCCGATCCACTTCGGGCACTGCCGGACTGTTGACGGCTGGTTCGGTGAAGTGGCCCGACGCGTCCTGTTCCAGACCATCCATGACGTAGAACTGATGATGGATCGGGCTCAGGCAGGCCGCGATGCCAGCCTTATGGCAGCAGTGACCGACAGCCGGAGCATCAAGGCGTCTCACGCGCAAACAAGAGGCGACGACGCCGGTATGAAGATCGTCAGCCGCAGGCGCCACATTGCCGTCGATACGGATGGATGCCTGGTGATGATCAATCTTACCTCTGCCGACATCTCGAACAGTGCAGGTGCGCAGATGATCCTTGCTGCCGTCCGCAAACGCCGCCTTGGGTGAAGCACCTGTTCGCCGATGGCGCCTACGATCGGCTCAGGCTCATGGACCAGGCGGTGTATCTCGACTTTGTCCTTGAACTCATCCGCGGCCGCGAGGGCGCGAAAAGTTTTGAGGTGCTGCCGCGCCGATGGGTCGTGAAGCGAACCTTCGGCTGGATGATCAGATGGCGGCGCCTGGTTCGGGATTACGAACGTCGCATCGACGTGTCAAAGGGCACGATTCTCGTCGCCATGGGAGCCAATTTTATGCGCAGAAACGCACATCCGTGATTTTCCAAACAGGCTCTTATGCAATGACATGGCTCCGACTGAGCGGGCACTGCCATCTAATGATGGCGGGAACGGGTCTGTTGTCGTGTGACGGCAATCAGAATCCAGGGCATACTCTCGCGACGGTCGCTTTATGGCGAGTTGCACTCGTGAGCATGCATGAGCGAATCCGAATTCGTACTGCCATGGGTTGGCCAACGTGATGATGAGGCGGACGCGCCGGGCACAGTGCATGACATGGGGGGCAATCTCCAACCGCCAGAGATTGCTCCGTGCCACAAGTCTACCTTATGACCCAGCGCGGTTCCTGCCACTCGCTGGCGCATGAGGTGCGTCGTCAGGTAAACCCAATGAGAGCTGCGGCGAGTTGAAAAGGATTGCGGAAAGTTGATCTGAGCATGTTGCGATGCTCTGTTCTGCTGCAATCTGGCGAAGAAGCGTTCGATTTCGTTTCTCTTTTTTGTATGCAGACAGCAGACTCTTCGTGTGTTGCAGCGGTTTTTCCTTGAAGGGATGGGTGATGTGATGAGAGGATCCGCGTCATCCAGCAAGGGTTCTCTTTCTGCAATGTTCGCTTTCTGACCAGGTGTCAGTAACAGGGCGATCGTCTTTTCTGGAGCATCGACGATCGTGGAGATTCCCAAGGCCCGTCCGTTAAGGGACCGTACGATGGCCTGATCCGCAGCCTTTTCTACGAACTCCCGCGCTATGCTAATGTGCGTGGACGATTGTGCTGTCAATCATCCATATATTCATTGTCGTGATCAGCGGCCAGATGGCGGAAAATCTGTTTGGTCACGTCGCTTTCGCTCCAGCAGCTGAGGTTTTGTGAACATTCTGCCAGTTACCAGAGCGGGCAGGCAGATCACGCCGCGGAGCGCCT
>NZ_JBXAYQ010000032.1:0-38276 GCF_057359305.1 Komagataeibacter ossonobensis
TCTGGTCGCGTCCGCCCGCGGGGCCCTTGCGGCCTACGAGGACATGATCGGCACCCCGTGGAAGCCCTACACGGCCAGCAACGCCCGCACCATCGACCAGCGGGCCGCAGCTGCCGAGATGGACGCCCTCGGCTTCTGACCGACCCGGTCGGACCCACGGCGGGTCCGGCCACCCACGGCAAAGTACCTTTCCGCAAGGATCGACCCGCATGAGCGAATATGAATCCATGGCAGACCGCGACGAAGCCCTTGCGCTTTCGCGTGCTGCGCCCCACCACGCCTGGGTCCTGACAGACCGGGACGTCTGGCATCGCAATCCTTTTTATCACGGCCCGGAAATGCCGCACCCCGAAGATGACGGCGCCCATGACTTTATTGCCGACCACGGCATCGACGCATGGCGGGAGGCGACCACGGCCGCAAGGGCCGCAGCCATCGCCGCAGCCGAAGCGAAAGCGCGCGAGATCGCGGACGCCCCCGACCCCTGGTGGCCCGACGATCCAACGCCTTGAGAGACCACGCCGCAGGAGCCCGGAAACCGGGTTCCTGCTTCTGGTGTCCGGCGTCGCCATCGTGCTTGTAAAAAAATGCCCTGAAACCAGCATGTCGCCGCGAGGCGCCCGCCTCAAGCCCGCTGCGCGCCGCGCTTCGCGCGGTGAGGACACGCCCCTTTCAGTGAACAGGGCCGCCCGGAACGCAGGGCGGTGCCCCGCGCTCCGGGCAACCCGGTCCACCTCAGGGGCATGCCCTCAGGCTTGACCCGGGCACCTCGCGGCCCTCCCGGCGGGCAGCGGTCTTCCCTGATCCGCTCCCGGGGAAAACAATGTAGGCCATGCAGCATGCCGGACTGTGGAGATGACAAACCTACTGTGTCGCCCTGCCGAACACGAAGCCAAGCTTGCCGTCATTCATGACATAGGGCGTGCAGGTCATGCCGGGATGGACCGCGTCGTAGGGTTTCAGCCATCTTGTCGAGACCCAGCCGGGACGCAATGCGAGATTCATGCTCCGGACGTAGCCGTTCGTGGGCGGTGCGTCCGTGGCGATCGGGAGTACCGCCAGCGCAGGAGCAATGCTCGGGGCACCGTCCCGTGGTTCGCTCTGCAGCGGGATCGGATGCCTGAAATCCATCATGACCCGTGCCGGCGCATCAAGGGCCATGCATCTGTACCCGTCGAGCGCACGGACCGGGGTTCTGTGCAGCGCGAAGGCCGGATGGCTGATGCTGCAGGTGAGGGCCGCAAGGATCGCGGCCCGGTGGGAAAACCTCATGCTGGACTCCTCGTCAGCCGGTCAGGATCGAACTGGACGCAGCACTGCCCATTTTTGCTGCGACCGCCGCGCGCCATTGGCCGACCGTGGTGGTTGAACTGATATTGTTCCCCGACATTGCCGTGCTCGATATGTAGGACGACATGAGGCTGCTGTCGTCGGCCGTCGCGATTTCAGCACCCGCGCTCGGGCCAAAGTTATAATAGGCCCTGGCATCAAGGGCTGTCGGGTTACTGATGCCACTGTGCTGCAGACTGGTTGCGGCATCCTTGAGATACTGCGCTGCAGCCACCGCCTGTGTCGCCGGATCCTGCTGGCCCGCCGTGCCGCTGGTGATGGATGAGGCCAGCGAGGGGGCTGCGGCCAGTGCCTCTCCGAGGGTCTGGCTGTAGGTCCCGTTGCTCATCTGGAATGCGCCGGTGATCGTACTGCCGTTTCCGGCCGTGTAGAGGTTCTGGCAGCCGGATTCCACCACGCAGGTCGCGGCGAGCGCTGATGGATTGACGCCCAGCGCCTCGGCGTTCTGGGCTGCCGCATAGCCCCAGGACTGCTGGTATAGGGTCTCGAGCGCATCGCTGTCGGACGTGCCTGCTGTCGCTGTCTGGGTGACGGCGCCGCTTCCGCTGATGGCCTGGGCTGTGCCCGTCGTGCCCGGGGTCCAGCCACCGAGCCCCGGTTCCTGATAGGTTGCGTTGACATGTGTCGGGAGCCCGCCGGGCACGTTTACTGTCTGTGCGCGCCCGATTGGCGGCGCGACGAGGCCGCACGTTACGAGGACCACGGTCGCTTGCGCCGTGCGGCGGCATGGGAAGGGGAGCCGGATCACCGTGGCCTCCTGTTGCGAGGCGGACAGGATCGGCCAGCATCATGCGACCTGTGTCAGAACTTCGTAAGGCGTTTCGGTTCTGGCCCTGAGCGTGTCCGTCGTGGACACGCTCAGGGCATCCGTCCGAGCGCAAATCCCGCTATCAGGACGATGGAACTGTATCCCAGGATGCGAAAGGCCGTCTGCAGGTTGTACCGTCTGGTCATGGCCGTGGCCTGGCTCTCGATGGCACCCCTTAATCCTTTCGTCATATCCGCGGTGATCGCGAGGAGTTTCTTCTCGACCAGTTTTTCGTTGATGGTTCGCAACGTGTGCACCGCTTCAATGCCGTCCCTGAGGTGGCTGCGGATGGCGATCGTGTCCTGCGCCAGGGTTTCGCGCTGCTGTTCGGCCACCAGCCTGCTCTCGGCAACGGAGCGGATGGAGGCGCGCCTGGCTTCAATGCAGAGGGTGCCGATCTGGTCTATCGCTGCGACCAGCGCCGAAAGCACTTCGACTTCGGGCGCGATCGGACGCTCGACCCACTGGGCGGCGACCCGGCGCAGGTTCTCCATTCGGACCGCGAATTCATGGTCTGCCGCCTCGATGTCGCCGTGGGCTGCCATCAGACATTCTCCATAACCACGTCGGGCAGTCCCTTCGGCATCCGGGGCAGATAGTCCGCTCCGAGGTCGCGCAGGAAAAGGGGCACGTCCCGTTTGAGCCAGCGATTGACCCGTAGCCTGTCGAAGACAGAGCTTTTCGGCTGTCCGGGAACCGGCTTGTTCGCAGCAAAATCCATGAACGACTGCCCACGATCCGCGATTTTCTTCAGCCCGTTGATCGCAGGGAACACACCGTGCGCGGCGCCTCTGTCCAGAGCGTTGAGCACCGCTTCGTTTTCGAGGATCTGGCTTACCGCCTGAGGTGTGTCGATACCGACGGGAAGCAGGCCTTCATTTATGACAATGGCCGTGCGGGGCGGCAGGAAGTCATGCTGCTCCTGAAGGTCCTGCAGATAGTCGATGTCCGCATTCTCCATACCGATCATGAAGATCGTCACAAGCGAGACCCCGAGCTCGTCCAGCGCCGCGACAAGGGGAGATGAGCGGATCAGTTCGTGCATCGCGGTCCATCCTCCCCCGATGTCGAGAATCGCATCATGGCGGGATTCAACCAGTTTCTCGATCTGCCCTTCGAGCCAGGCAGCCTGCCCGGTCGGGGACATGCTGTCCGCTTCCAGAACCTGCGGACCAAGCGATGAAAGCGTATGCGAGCGGTTCATGGAATCCGTGTTCCAGATCTCCGGTCTGCCTCCCTGCTGGGCCGTGATCTCGGCCAGTGATTTGAGGAATGTCGTCTTTCCCACCCGCTGGCGCCCGATGGCTACGAGCAGGGTTGGGCGTGTCACCAGATCCGTTGGGTCTGCGGCGTCTGTGATCGTGGCGGATGCCATGCCTTACTCCCGATGAAAACCGGGCTCCTTCCGCTTCAGTCGCGCAAGAAGATCCCGCTTGATGGCCTCGGCCCGGGCGCGACCAATGGGAAAGTTCTTCTCCCTGGTTGTCTCGCTGCCCGAGCACCCTGGCACTGTCGCGGGCAATGATGCGACCTGCGCGTTTTTTTCGGCGGACACTCGTGGTGCGGGTACAGCTGCTGCATCGGGAAAGTGAGAGAGGTTTCTCTGGCCATCATCGACAAGGTCGGGCTTCCAGTCCTGCGGCAACCGGCTCGGATGGGTGGTGTGGACGGGGGGATCGACTTCTACCGAGGCGGTCTGTTCCTCAGCATGTCCTTTTCGGGCGTTCCTGACCTGTACCCAGAGCTTCCTTACCTTCCTGAGGCCGGAGTGGTCTGCGGAGATATCGAGGCCGCTCTCGCGCATCACGGCGATGACGGGCTTCCATGAGCCACCAGGCGGTCTGATGGCGGCAACGGCGTCATGATGCTCGGTTAGCCAGAGCAGGACGGAACGGGTCGCTGCCTGGGTGGTCATGGCAACTGCGTGTTCGCGTAGGCGCTTTTGGACATCGATATTGGCCACGGTCAGTATCCCTGTTTCCAGCGTTCAGAGGTTATGTGGGGATTTTCGGCTTCATTGCCACTACAGCGCTCCCTTTCCGCTCCCTTGTCGCTCCTTTCTCGCTCCCCTGTCGCTCCCTCTGATTTAAGGAGCCTCATACACCATTGCACCGTTGGTGCGGGCGGCTTCGCCGCCAGAGAAGGACACGCGGCAAAGGGTGGGCCTGTAAGGCCTGCCCCTTCCGAGCAGTTGGTTATGGTGGGTCGCATGATGGGGCCAGATGATGCTTGCAACCATCATCCGGGGGAATCAGCCATGTGCGTCAAATCAGACAACACGATCCACGCGAATTTTACGGACGCGGCTCCCCAGAGTGTCCTTGACGGCGTGCCTTGTGCTTTTGGCGGAAAGCTGGTCCGCTCCGTTTTCATCGACGGGTTCACATGGTTTGTGGCTGACGACGTGGCGCGCGCTCTTGATTACGAAAGTGCGAGGAGTGCGATCAGGTATCTTGATGCAGACGAAGTAGCGAAAGCGTTCATCGAGACCGAAGGCGGCCCGCAGACCATGCTGATCGTGAGTGAAAGCGGGATCTACCATCTGACGTTCAAGTCCACGAAGCGCAAAGCAAAGGATTTCCGGAGATGGGTCACGCATGAAGTTTTGCCTCAGATCCGTCGGACAGGAAGCTACGGCAAGAGCGGGATGCGCTCAGACCACGATAAGCCTGCCATGACCGGTGAGGAGAAAGAACTGCTTTCACGCCTGTCCCATCCGGGACCCCATATGGTCTTCGTGATGCCGGGACAGAAGCCGTATATAGAGGAGGTCGATCCTCGCGAGTTTATTCGCAACCTCGACCGTCACGATGTCGAAGGCCTGGCTCACGCTATGAACCTGATTGGCTCGGTCTGGAGCATATGTTGTAAAATTGACGGGGCAATATACGGCTCCGCCGTTCTTCAAAGCGGCGTCGGTCGGCAGCTTGACGATGCTATCCGCATCGGCCTCGACATATCCCGCTGTGTCGTTACTGCCATCCGGGAAAAAACGTAGTCTTTGCGATCCAGGCCGTCGAGGAGGTTGCTGACTTGCATCCAGAAGGCGGCGTCGTCTGCCAGGCCGGCCTCGACGCAGCGTCCGATATGATGGCGCGCGCGTTCCCTGGCGCCTGGCAGCCCGTATTCGCGCAGGAGGGCCACCATCATGGCGTCCGGATCCACGGCGTCATGGGCGCGCGTGTTTGCTGTCACTGTCATTCATCCGCCTTTTCTTATGTCCGTTCCGCGACGACAGCCTGGCCGGAACGAATGACAGGCATGCGCCTCCTTTCCCGCCCTGGCGTCGGGCGGGTGATAACGTGTTTGCATGAGGCATAGCCACGCCCTGCCTATTTCCACGACGGTGAACAGACCTCTCCGTTCACCGCTGGACGCAGGTCCGGGTGTTGTATTCGGCAGGCCACCCGACAAGGAGGCCGCCTCAGTGCAAAAGGCGTTATCACGCGCCTGTTTCAGGATATCACAGCCCGCCTGGCGGCACTACCCGTCTGCTGTGCCGGCGTGGGCGCCGGTGGCCGTGGTTCGGGGGGGGAATGACTCTCCGCGGGGCCGTTTGCGCGTCTCCCGGGTGTCATGGCGCGTTGGTATTTATATAAATAACTGTTATTCCGTATGGGAATACAGGAAGGATACCAGCCGGTCTCCCTGACTATATCAGGGGAGTTTCGTATAAAATGTATGGAACAGGTCATTATTCAACCGCGAGTTGAATGAATTCTTCTGTTGCTGCCTTTCATGTCAAACTGTATTCATAAATGACGAAATATGTCGTTTTCAGGGCGACGTTCCATTCAATTCAGGACCGACCGGTGAGCGCCGGTCAGGCTGACCGTTCAGGGGGTTACTGATGCAGTTCAGGGCCGTGGCTTGTGCTTTTCTTTTTTCTGCGGCCCTGACGGGCGTATCCCATGCTGCGGGAACGGCAGCGGTCCCGTCTGCCGCGCCATCGCCCGCAAAAGGGGCACCTGCTTCTCCACAGGCCCCGGCCCAGCCATCGCCGATCACCACGCAGCAGACTTTTGGCGCCTGGCAGGCCAACTGCACCTATGCGCCCGCGACACGCGCGGCTTCGCTGTGCGTGGCGGCCCAGCAGCTGAGCATGCAGCAGCAGGGCAAGGCCGTGCCGCTGGGCATGGTGATCGTCGCCCGGGCCGCGACCGACAAGGTGGCGATTACCGCGCGCCCCTACGAGCTGAGCGTCATGACCCCGCTGGGTTTCGACCTCACGAAGCCTGCCACCCTGTCGATGGATAACGGCAAGCCGGTCAGCCTGCCCTATCTGGTGTGCAACGCATCGGGCTGCCTGTCGACGCTGCAGGCGACGCCCGCCATGATCACGGCACTGAAGGCGGCCAAGACCGGCCACATCCGCGTCAGCCGCGTGCCCGCGCAGGGCGGCGGCACGGTCACGATCAATTATGACATGAGCCATTTCTCCGACGCCTTTGGCGCAATCGAGACCTGGTCCAGCCAGAAAGCGCCTGCCTGAAGCCGGCGGCATAGTCCGGAATGCGCGTGATGCGCTGGCAGGTTGGGGCGGCGGCGGCCATGATGGCGCTGCCCGGTGTGGCAATGGCCCAGGTGCCGGGCCTGCCCGGCGGCGTGATGCCGGCGGGGCCGGGCTCGTCGCAGGACCAGTTCCAGCGCTTCGAGCAGCACCAGGAGCAGCTTGACGCGCTGCCGCCACCGTCAAACGACATCCAGATCCAGAGGCCGTCCGCCCTGCCACAGGCATCAAAAACCTGTGTTACGGTGCATGACATCACGGTCGAAGGCGCGCAGCACCTGTCGCGCGCGACGACGGATGCGATCACCGGTTCCCATGTCGGCACCTGCATGTCGGTGCGCGATCTCAACGGACTGATCAACGCGCTCAATGCCGCCTATATCCGCCAGGGTTTCATCACCTCGCGGGCCTACCTGCCCGAGCAGAAGCTCTCCAGCGGGCACCTGCGGATCGTGGTGATTGAAGGAAAGCTGGCGGGTATCCAGTTACAGGGCCGCCCGACCCGGCTGGCGACCGTCATGGCCTTCCCGGGGCTGCACGGGAAGATCCTCAACCTGCGGGACCTGGAACAGGGAATTGAGGACATGAACCGGCTGAGCCACTGGGGCGCGCGCATGCGCATCGCACCCGGTGGCAAGGCAGGGGCGTCCACCGTGGTCGTCACCGCGCCAAAGCGTGGCGTGCTGCATGGCCAGGTCTGGTTCGACAATTACGGCCAGCAGATTACCGGCCAGGAGACGGGCCATGCCATGCTTACGGCGGAAAACCCGCTGGGGCTGCTGGACCTGTGGTCGGTGGAATATGACCACTCGCTTGTCGGCCATGCCGGGCAGCGGGGCACGTCCTACCTGTCGGTCAACGGGTCGATCCCGTTCGGCTACTGGACCGTGTTCGGGTCGTGGTGGCGCTCGCAGGACGACTATCCCCTGCTGGCCCTGACCGATGTCTACCACCTGGGCGGCAGCCGCCGCGACTGGCGTCTTGGCATCTCGCGCGTGCTGCTGCGCAACCGCATCGGCGTGACCACCTTCCAGGCCAGCTACGAGCGCAAGTCGTTCGGCTCGGAGATCAACCATACGGTGATCGACACCGAGACGGCGCGGCAGGCCTTCGTCAACGTGCAGGTCAGTGAATCGCTCAAGGGCTGGGGCGGGGTGTGGTACATTACCGGCGGCCTCAAGGTCGCGGTGGATGGCGCGGGCACGTGGTCGAACTTCACCCGTCCCGGCTGGCAGGACCCGCACTCGTCCTACCTCAAGCCCTCGCTGGATATCGACGGCTACAAATCGCTCACGCGCGGCGTGCTGTGGCACACCACGCTGCACGGCGAATACAGTACGCGCGACCAGTTCCCCACCAATGAACTGCAGGCCGGTGGCCCGTATACCGTGCGCGGCTTCCTCGAGCAGGTCCTGCTGGGCAATGACGGTGGCTACATGCGCAACGACTTCTCGTGGCAGCTGCCCACAAAGGGCCTGAAGTGCGGGAAGTTCGCCTTCATCTGCCGCCACGTCATCGAGGGCACCCAGCTTTATGCCGCCCTTGATGTCGGTGTCGTGCGCGCGGGTTTTGCCTCGTCCTCGACGCCGCCCGCGCTGCGGGGTGGCGAGATGGCGGGCGGCGGCCTGGGGCTGCGCAAGACCACGGGGCCGTTCTTCTGGAACGTCTCCCTGACCCATTCCATGTATACCGGCCCGCTTCCCTCGGAAGGGCTGATCCCGCTGTTTCAGGTTGGAGCGAAGATATGATGAAGACGCCCCGCAGGACCGCCGCGCCCGACATCATTCCGGGTCCGTCACGTCTTCAGCGCTGCGTGCATGTCTTTGCCGCCGTCTCCCTGTTCCTGGCCTCGACCGTGTCCGCCGCATCCGCCCAGCAGGCGGAGCCGCAGATCGTGGTCGATCCCCATGCCGGCGGCCCCGAGCCGACGCTGGACAAGACCCAGAACGGCATCGACCAGGTCAATATCGCCACGCCGAATGCGGCAGGCGTGTCGCATAACGACTTCATCCAGTATGGCGTGCCCGAAAGCGGCGTGATCCTGAACAACGCCACCACGGCGACCGAGACGAAGATCGGGGGCGTGGTGTATGGCAACACCAATCTTGATGGCCATGCCGCCAGCCTGATCCTCAACGAGGTGACCGGCACCCTGCCGACGCAGATGCTGGGCTATACGGAAGTGGCGGGGCACCAGGCCTCGGTGGTGGTGGCCAACCCCAATGGCATCACCTGTGCCGGGTGCGGGTTCATCAACACCGCCCATGTGACCCTTGCCACCGGCACGCCGGAGATGGATGCCAGCGGCAACCTGAAGGATATCGTGGTCAAGGGCGGGAACATCACGTTCTCGGGCCAGGGCGGGGACTTCACCACCGTGCCGGTGCTTGACATCCTGTCGCGCTCGGTGACGCTCAAGGCGCAGGTCAATGCGGAGACGGCCACTATCGTGGCCGGACGCAACCGGGTCGATTACGGCACCAACGCGGCCCATCCGCTGGCGTCCGACGGGACGGCCGCACCGGAATTCGCGATTGATACGGCAGCCCTTGGCGGCATGTATGCCAACCGGATCTACATGGTGGTCAACGAGGCCGGCGCCGGCGTGCGGGTTGACGGCACCATGGCCGCCAATGCCGGGGACATGACGCTCACCGATGCCGGCGACCTTGTGCTCAACGGTTCCATGGCGGCTTCGGGTACCCTGCAGGCGCAGGTGGGCGGGCAGGTCAGCAATGCCGGGACGCTGCAGTCAGGTGGCGGGATGCAGCTGGCGGCAGGGGGCGCCCTGAATAACAGCGGGACCATTGGCGGCGGTACGACCCTGGCCGCCCAGGCTGCCGTGATCGGCAATAGCGGGACGGTGACGGCCGGGGCCGGCGCGCTGTCGCTTGCCGCGACCGGTGCGCTCGATAACAGTGGCGGCATCGGCGCATCCGGTGGCGCCCTGTCCGCCCGGGCAGGGTCGCTCGCCAATACCGGCACGATCGCAGCCCAGGCGGGGCTGACGCTGGCCAGCGCCAGCACGCTGTCCAATGCCGGTGGCCAGATATCGAGCACGACCGGGCTGGCCTCGATTGCCGCCGTGGGGGCGCTGGATAATACGGGCGGGAAGATCCTCGACCAGTCGGGTGACATGACGCTGTCGGCGCAGGCCGTCACCAATAATGGCGGGGCCATCCAGGCGGGGGGCAGCCTGACTGCTGCACTGGCCAGCTATACATCCGACACCACGGCTTCGCTGACGGCGCAGCAGGCCCTTGCCGTCACCGCCACGGGGGCGGTCGATAATGAAGGCACGCTGGGTGGCGGCACGGGCGTGAGCGTGACGGCGGACCACATCGCCAACGGGGCATCCGCCCTGCTGGTTGCAACCGCGGGCAACCTTACCCTCAACGCGGCGGGGACTGGTGGCCTGGCCAATACGGGGATGATAAAATCCCAGTCGGCATCGGGCAGCCTGACGATCGACGCCGCCACGCTGGCCAACAGTGACAGCATCCTTGCCGCAGGCACGCTTGGCGTGCGCACGACCGGTACGGTGACCAGCACGGGGACGCTGTACGGCGCAGCCGGCCTGAGCCTTGCGGCGGGTGGCGCCCTGTCCAACAGGGGCGGGCAGCTTGGCAGTGATACGGGCGTGGTGCAGCTTGCCGCCGCCAGCCTCGACAATACCGGGGGCAAAATCATCGCGACGGATGGTGGGCTGAACATCGATGCCGCCAGTGTCGCCAATAATAACGGCTGGCTGCAGGCAGCCGCCCTCATGTCCATCGTGACAACCGCCCTCGACAATACCGGCGGGACAGTGCTGGGCGGGACATCCGTCACCCTTGCCCGCGATGCGGCGGGTGCGGCCCTTGACCACCTGACGAACGCATCGGGCCTGGTCGAGGCCAGCAATGACCTCACGATCAGCGCGGTGAGCGTTGACAATACATCTGGTGGCCTGGTCGGGAAAACCGGTTCTGTTGCCATCACCGATAACGGGTCGGGGCAGGGGCTGTTCACCAATACGGATGGCGCGGTCCAGGCGGGTGGCGCGCTGACGCTTGCGACCGGCCAGTATGCCAGCGACACATCGGCTGCCCTTCAGGCAGGAACCGCGCTTGACCTGTCGGTCACGGGGGCGGCCGATAACGAAGGGGCGATCACGGCCGGTGACGGGCTAAGCCTTTCGGCGGCCAGCCTGGTTAATGGCGCGAAGGGCACCATCGGTGCCCTCGCCGGTGACACGACGATTGCCGTCCACGGGAATGCGGCATCGCCCGCCCTGTCCAACGCTGGCGCCATCGAGGACGCGGATGCCGCCGGTGTCCTGAAGGTTGATGCGACGTCGCTCGCCAACACGGGCACGATCATCTCGCAGGGAAACCAGAGCGTCGACGCCGACGGCCTCCTGCTCAATAGCGGTGAGATCGCCTCACTTGCCGGCAGTAGCGCGCTTTCGGCCGCGGGTCTGACCAATAGCGGCCTGATCGCGACTGCGGCAGGGCTTGATGTGTCCACGACGGATGACCTGCTCAATACCGGTACGCTATATGGCGCGACCGGGCTGACGCTTGGAACCGGGGGCACAACGTCCAATCAGGGCGGGACCATCAGCACGGGGGCTGCCGGCGCGCTGGCCATGACGGCGGCACAGGTCGCCAATGACAATGGCACGATCCAGGCCGGGACCAGCCTCGCGCTTTCCACCGCAGGCCTTGATAACGAAGCCGGCACGATCCTCGCGGGAGGCGCCATCGGGATCCGCAATGGCGATGCCACGACGCCGCTGACCGCCCTTGATAACCGCGGCGGCGCGGTGCAGGCGGGTGGCAACCTGACCATTGCGGCGGCCAGCCTCGCCAACACCGCCGGCACCCTGGTCAGCGTGGGCGGCAACGTCACGCTCTCCGCAGGGTCTCCCGCCACATTGATGGCGACACTGGACAACGCGTCGGGCGGCATCATCCAGGCGGCCGGGAGTGTCTCGATCGCGGCCGGCACGATCGGCAATGACAATGGCCGCATCCTCGCACTCGATGGCAACATCGCGCTGGATGCCGACAGCGCGCCCGCATCCGCCCTGGCTTTCTCGAACGCCGGTGGCGCGGTCAAGGCGGCCGGGAACCTGTCGCTGGTGACGGGGACCTGGTCCGATGATGCCACGGGCGTCATGAGTGCCGGTCAGGGCCTGTCCGTGGTGGCGGCGGGCGACATGGCTGTTGCGGGCACGCTGGTGGGCGGGCAGGGGCTGGGCCTTACGGCCGCTGGCCTGACGACCGCTTCCAGCGGGTTGATGGCGACCGAAAACGGCGTGCTCTCCCTCGTCCTGACCGGAACGGGTAGCGGTGACGGCCTGTCCAATGCCGGGCGGATCGAGGCCGAAGGCCGTGGCGCCACCCTTGACGTCACGACGCAGGCGGCCCTGGCCAATGGCGGCACGCTCGTCTCGCAGGGCGATGTCACCCTTGCGGCGCAGGGCGTGACCAATAGCGGCGAGATCGGTGCGCTGGCTGGCCTGGTGGACCTCAACGCGGCCTCCCTTGCCAATACCGGGACGCTGGTGGCGTCCGACCAGATGAACGCGACCCTGTCCGGCTCCGTGTCGAATTCCGGCCTGGTTTACGGCACGCAGGGCGTGACCCTGAAGAGTGGCGGCGCGATCGACGATACCGATGGACGGATCGGGGGCAATGGCGCGGTCGCTCTTTCGGGGGCCAGCCTGACCAACACATCCGGCGCGGTCATCTCGGGTGCGGGCACTGTGAGCGTCACCACGACCGGCGCAGTGGGCAATGAAGGCGGTGCGATCCAGGGCGCGGGCAATGTCGCGCTGGCGGCGGCGTCGCTCGATAACACCAGCGCCGGCCGGATCGTCAGCACCGGTGGCATGCTGGATGTCGGCAACGCAGGCGGCGGCGCGATGGCGCAGCTTGCCAATGACGGTGGCGCGCTCCAGGCGGGTCAGGATATCACGCTGGTTGCCGACAGCCTGACCAACGGGTCGGGTGGCCTGGTCAACGCGGCCGATGGCAGCCTGCTGGTCTCCGCCGGCGGCACGCAGGCGGCCGCCAGCATCAATAACGCGGGCGGCACGCTGCAGTCACGGGGCGACCTGACCCTGGTCGCGAACGGGCTGGACAATGACGGCGGCAGCGTGATCGAACGCTCCGGCCAGAATACCCTGTCGCTTGCGAATGCTGGCGGCGGCGCCATGACCGGGTTCAGCGATACGGACGGCGTGGTACAGGCGGCGGGCAATCTCTCGCTTGATACGACCTCGCTCGGTGGTGCTGCGCAGCTGGTCGCGGGGAACGCGCTGGCCGTGACGCTCACGGGGGACCTCGACAGTGGCATGCTGTTCCAGTCCGGTGGCGACACGCTGCTGAGGGTCGGCGGCGACTACACGGCCGAGGCCGGTGGCGGCGTGCTGGCCGGGGGCAACGCCACCATCACGGCGGCATCGGTCACCAATAACGGCGCCCTGATGGCCGAAGGCGGCGTCCTGGACGTCTCCTCGGGCGGGGCGATCACCAATACCGGCCTCATTGATGGTGTGGCCGGTGTGGCCCTGGACCTGCCCGGCACCCTGACCAACCAGCTCGGGGCCATCCTTTCGGATAACGGGTCGATCGGGATCGGCAATGGCGCCAGCGGGGCGGCTGCCGCCGTGTTCAACCGCTCCGGCGAGATCGTGGCTGACAGCGCCAGCGGGGATGTGCTGATCAATGCTGGCACGGTCACCAATGATGTCCTGGGCGGGGTGACGGTCGTCGCCAATGCCGTCCTGTGGAGCCATAGTTACGCGGGCGGCAGCAATGTCGATATTCCCGTCCCGGCGGGCCTGCTGGACACGGCGACCGGCGTACAGGGTACGGGCCAGCTTGTCGGCCACTCCAACGGGGGCACGATCTATGTCGAGGAGGAAGGGGGAAAGGCGACCCTTAATAATGCCGCCTCCCTGATCTCGGCCGGGCGTGATGTGGATATTACAACCACAGGTGGCATCATCAACGATGCCAGCCATATCGCGGCAGGGCGCGACATCAATCTCAGTGGTGGCAGCCTCGACAATATCGGCTACGCGGTCCAGCACATCTTCTACGTCACGTGCAAGAATTACTGGGGGTGCACCTGGAGCAGCCAGTCCGATCCTGCTTTCACCGGGGCTGCTACATACGCGCACCATGTCCATCACTTCCTGGGGATAGGAAGTCATTGGGACCCGGCACCCCAGAATCCGGAAAAGTGGGGCGCGACCGAGACCTATTACGGCCCGACCGGTACCATCGTTGCCAAAGACAATATCACGGGCACCTTCACGGGCACGATCAACAACCAGACGGAAATCGCCAATGCGAGTTCCAGTGAATATACCAGCTATACCGGCGAGACGCCGGGTGGCCTGTCTCCGGTGGCTGCGGCTTCGTCTGCGTCCGGGGTTGCGGCTGACGCCGCGCTGAACGGCGGGGCGACGGCGGCCCTGGCGGATGTGAGCACCGGGGTCGCGGGGGCGGCCGGTACGCGGAGCGGCGCGGCGGCGCCCGTCATGACGGGGGGCACCCCGACCTATCAGGGGGTCGAGACCGCGCAGGTGAAGGCGTCGGCGACAGCCCAGGAAGCCGCGATGACGCTGCCGGGCTTTGCCACCAGCAGCGACCCGACCATCCCGACGGTGATCTCGGCCATTCCGGGTGGCAGCGCGCTGTTCATCGCCGATCCGGACCCCAGCGCGCATTACCTGATCGAGACCAACCCGAGATACGCGACCTTCAGCGGTTTCTACGGCTCGCAGTACCTGGTCAACCGGCTGGGCGACAACACGGCGGATTACGAGTTCCTGGGGGATTCGTATTTCGATACCGAGTTCATCCAGCAGCAGATCGTGGCGTCGACGGGCCAGACCTTCCTTGGCAGCAGCTACGAGACGGCCAACGAGCAGATGGAACTGCTGCTCAACAACGCGGTCTCGGAATCCAATGCGCTTGACCTGACCTTTGGCGCAGCGCTGACGGCCAGCCAGCAGGCGGCGCTGACGCAGAACATTGTCTGGTATGTGCCCGAGACGGTGGACGGGCGCAGTGTGCTGGCGCCGAAGCTGTATCTGGCCCCGGGCCAGGCGACGCTTACGGACGGGGCGGAGATCTCGGCGACCAACGTGTCGCTGACCGGCTCGAGCATCAACAATACCGGCACGATCAACGCCAGCAACGCGCTGTCGCTGACCGCGACCAGCGGGGATATCGTCAATGCGGGCGGGACGCTGTCGGGCGGCAGCGTGGCGCTGGCGGCGCTGAACGGCTCGGTCGTCAACGAGGACCAGCTCAACACCTTCATGGTCGATGGCGGGAAGGCGCAGTCTCTGGGCGCGCAGGGCACCATCACCTCGGGGGGCGATGCGCAGATCTATGCGGCGAAGGACATCACGTTTGATGGCGGGTCGCTCAGCGCGCTGGGCGATACCACGCTTGTGGCAGGGCAGGGGATCACGCTGGGTTCGGTTGCGGCGAGCGCGTCGCAGGACATCGAGCAGCATGATTACAGCCACCGCGCGGCCGAGACGGAGAATTTCGGGGCGTCGATCAGCACGGGCGGGAACCTGACGGCGGCCGCCCTCGGCGGCGACCTCACCCTGGCGGGCGCCACGGTCGCGGCCGGGAAGTCGGCCACGCTGATGGCGACGGGCAACGTGAACCTCAACGCGGTCACCGACAGCCAGTCCTCCTATACCCGCACCGTCGAGCACGGCTTCCTGAACAGGACCACCACGACCTCGAGCGAGAGTTCCACCGACCAGGTCGGCAGCACGGTGGCGGCCAATGACAATGTCACCATGGTCTCGGGCGGGGATATGTCCGTGGCGGGTACGGTTGCAGGCGGCGGCAACGTCACGCTCCAGGCGGGTGGCAGTCTTACGGAGAATGCGCTCCAGAGCACGGCGCAGTCATATTACGATAAGGAAAGCAAAGGATTTTATTTTGATACTGACGGTGCCAAGGCTAGGGTTGGGTTCGGATCTTCCAAAGAAAGCGTCAGTGACAGCAGCGCGACCTGGACTCCGAGCATGATTGCGGCGACTGGGGGCACCCTGTCTGCTACCGGCGGCGGCCCAGTAGTCATCAACGCTTCTGATCTTGTTGCCGCGAAGGATCTGAACGTAACCGGATCCTCTGTCCTGCTCAACGCACTGTCTGATGTATCCAGCGCGAAGCAGACCAGCGATTTCAAGTTCATTGGCGTGCAGGTCGGACTGTCGGATACCTCCCTTGTCGGACAGGCCGCCAATCTGGCCCTGTCGGCGGCCCAGACTGCCAGCGACAAGGACATGGCGACCCAGTCACTGGATGCCCTGTCAACTGCGGAGAGCGGCGTCAGTATCGGGAAGACTGTGGCCACGCTCGTGGATACCAAGCTGGCCGCGACAACATCAGACGTAACGAAATCCAACATAGAATTGGTAGGAGTACAGGCGGAAGTCGGCTTCGAGCATGACAGCAAGACATCCGAAACTATTTCGACCACGGCAAAGGGATCTGAAGCAGAAGCTGGCGATGGACTGACCATGACTGCGACCGGGGCGGAGCCTGCGACAGACAGCAATGCCGGGGATATCATCGCCACGGCCGCGAGCCTGTCAGGTGAGAGTGTCACGCTGGCGGCGCCGGGCAATATCCAGCTCCAGTCGGGACAGGACACCACGCATACGACTACCAGCCAGACGGCCCTGTCCGCTTTTGTCGGCGCGACGGCCTCGCTGAACGCCAATCTGCAGTGGGGGGTCAGTGTTACGGGGCAACTCAGTGCCTCCCATTCCCACACGAATTCACAAAGCACGACACAGGTAGATACGACGGTCACGGGTGCGCAGAATGTGAGCATCGATAATGGGGCGGGGACGACCACGCTGGACGGGGCCAGGGTATCCGGTGGTTCCGTCGATGTGGCGGCGGGTAACCTGAATATTACCTCGGCACAGAATACGGCAAGCTATCTCAGCACAAATGAGAGCGCAGGCTTCAGCTTTGCCGTTCCCGTCTATGGCACGGGCGGGGAGATGGGTTTTTCGGTCAATGCCTCGGCAGGGGTTCTGTCTGACACTTACGCCTCGACGGAAGCCAGTGGCCTTTCCGGGCTTTATGCAGGTCAGGGCGGCCTTGATGTCGATGTTGCCCGCAGCACGACCCTCAATGCCGGCGTCATGGAAAGCACGGCGGCATCCGGCAATATGGTTACAACGGGTAGCCTGACGGCGAATGATGAACAGAATAAATCAGAATATGCCGGCGCATCTGCCAGTATCTCATACGGTAATCTGGGGAGTGGAGGGAATACAGGACCGGATCAAGGAATAGAAAATACAAAAAGAAAAACTTTTGATGGAGGAGCTAATGTAAGCGGATTTGCGGCACCAGTAATTGGTATGACTTCATCGAACAGCCTCTCTTCTATTGGGTCAAATATCACAATTAATTCCGGATCTACGTCAGGTGTCGTGTCCCGTGATCCATCAACTGCAAACCATGCGATCAGTAATGATTTTGATACGAATGAAGCGGGCGAGATTTTGTCCCTAACGAATAGTTTCGAAAAGTCGGTCAAGGCTGCGTACAACGAGTCAAATGCGGTAAAGGCAATGCCAAGCAATAAAAATTTGACAGATCAAGAAAGGATAGAAAATGACAAAAAATAACAATGTTAAAAGATTGTTTTTTGCAATATCTTCGTCGCTTCTTCTTTTTGGTTGTGTGCAGCCTACGCCACCAAAAATACCATTAAATATAAATGAAGTATCATGGGCAAAGAAAAAAGGGAACGCTTCTATTAAAGGATGTGTTAGTGGAGGATATTTTGAAAAATATCATAACTATCAAGTTCCTAATGGAACATATGATTCTTATCCAATAGAAAGTTCATATCACGATAACCCTTCTCGAAATTTTACAATAGACCTTCTTCCTGAAAATGATTATATGTATAATCTTTCAGAAAAAATGAAACATTACTACTTGTTGCATAGCTATCATACATTGAATGATCCCCGATGGGTTGAATCTTCGGTTATGCCATTTATTCCTCATATTTCGTGCCCTGCAGATGGCCCTAATACTTGCCCATCGAGAGGACATTTTAATTTTAATAATATTCCTGCAGGAAACTGGTATATAGTGGCTGGATATAATGCAACCAAAGAAGACAATGCTGTGGCAGTTACCGTGCAAAAAATAACAACCATTGATGGGCAGACGGTTCCATTCGTTTCTTGGTTTGGGGTATTGAATAAAAACCAATGTACGCCTTGATTCATGAATTGAATCGCACCGGGATTGGCGGAGACCGAGGTATGTAAGTTACACGGCGATGGAGTAAGGTCCTCCCGAGTGGCGTAAAACGGACCTGTCAGGAATTTCGTGTTTGGGCGCTTGATGCGAAAGAAAGAGTAGTATCATATGGCCCGACGCAGGAAGTTCGTCATTCCTGACGATATTGTGGGTCGGGTTCTGGTCGGCTATTAAGTCCATAGTATGTTGGTATTATTATATAATACTGTTATTGATATACGTTCTCATGACCGTTATTTGGAGAGTGTAGCTACAGCAATCCTGCACCAGATCTGACGTCTGATATGACCAAAATCTGCAGGATCACTGGAATTATACTCTTTCGTGGCGACACGGACTATTTCTCTGGTTGGCTGGCCTGATGCAGAAATCTGTCGCGCATCGCTATCTCTGAGAATGGACGCTTTTGGGTAGCAGAGGATTGCTGCGGGCAGCTATTCACGCGGCCAGCATCTCCTGTGTATCTCGACAATAATTTCTCAACGGATACTTGGCTTAGGCCCCACAATCTTTTAGTGAAGGGAAACGCCTGCTTACCGCAGCGCAAACAAGGCCGTTTGGTAAGGGATGGAATGTGACTTTAATAGTGTGTCTCAAGGCAAAAGATTGCTTTGTCATAGCCGCCGATAGCCTAACCTCAAGAGGGCAGACCACGCGCAATCGCGCGACAGTTAAGTTGCATAAGGTCGCTCCCAATGCGGTGGTTGCCAGTTGCGGTTGCGCAATGGTGGGGGGTAAATATTGGGACGAAATATTATATGGTTTTACAATGAAATGGTCCGGAACTTCACTTTCCAATACTGCGAATAATCTTAAAATATTTCTTAATAATGTTATAGGTGGCGTTCCAAGAAATAACGTTGGTGCCTGTGCAGGAGGAAACACTTTCTTATTGGCGGGGTATGATCCTGCTACCTCCTGCCCGGAGGTCTGGAAGCTGCGTCGGATCGGAGACCGTCGTGTATTCGAGCCAATAATGAAGAAATCGATTCCACCGAGTGATTATTATATCGAGTGGCTTGGTGATACTACATCTATTATGCAATATATAAATAAAAAAACTAAATGTTACCAAGCGGATATGTCACAACAGGATGCCGTCACGTTTGCTGTCAATGCTATCAGAGATGGGATCACCGCAAGCCAAGTAGCAGGCAAGACCACGATTGGAGGTGATGTCATACGGGTCGCAATAGTTTCAGATAGCAATGTTGTTCTCTCTGAGCAACCTGTAAGGTTCTATCAGAAGCTTATGAATACCGTTAAAGCCGTATGGCAGTGCCTAAAAGCACGTTTCCATGCAATCGGAATGCGAGTAATAAAAGGCATCCGTCGGAAGGTATAGGCGAAATTGGCGATCCCGATCTTCATTTCGGCAGCCCTGATGCCGACAGTTCTGATTAGTGGTTCCATCATGAATTTATTATAAAAGAAAATATGTTCTATTTGGATGCCATAGTGTTCGCTTTTTACTCTTCCATAAACAGCATCGAACATCCGGCTTCCCCCCCAAATTTTCCCATTCGAATTAAATCCGTATTAAACAGACTATAGTCATATTGGGGCAAACCGGAGCCACGGTGTATCGAGAGCTGCGTAATGGTTTTCCGGGAGGGTTCAAATGGGACAGCGCGCGGTCATCTATTGCCGGGTTTCCACCGCCAATCAGTCCTGCGCGCGCCAGGAAGATGAGCTGAAGCGGCTTCCTGAACAAGACCACCACGACCTCGAGCGAGAGTTCCACCGACCAGGTCGGCAGCACGGTGGCGGCCAATGACAATGTCACCATGGTCTCGGGCGGGGATATGTCCGTGGCGGGTACGGTTGCAGGCGGCGGCAATGTCACGCTCCAGGCAGGTGGAAAGTTCACCGAAAACGCCCTGAAGGATACGGCCAACGCCTTCTATGAACAGAAATCGTCCGGGCTGTTCCTTGGCACCAGCGGGGCTTCGGCCAAGATCGGTTTTGGCAAGACGACCGATACCGACACCTATTCCCAGACCACCTGGACCCCCAGCGAGATCGCATCGACCGGCGGCAACCTGAGCATCACGGCGAACGGGCCGGTCACGATCAACGGATCCGACCTCGGGGCTGCGAAGGATGCGACGGTCACGGGATCGTCGGTGTCATTCAATGCGCTTGAGGATGTCGCCACCCAGACCCAGACGCACAAGTCACTGTTCATCGGCGATACCACGGGGCTCAACCCGAACTCGGTCGTGGGGCAGATGGTGGATATCGCCCTGTCTGCCTCCCAGGCGAGTGGCAAGGATAGCGGGCGTCTCGCCGGACCGGACGGTGCAGCGGCGGCGGGCATGGGCGCCCAGGTCGGTCTGGAGGCGTCAAGACAGGTCAAGTCCGTTTCCAGCCTGTTCGAGAAAGGCGATACTCCCGAGGGCAATATCGACCTGATTGCGGTGCAGTCGAATATCGGCTTTGACCTCGAGAAGTCGAGCACGACGCTGACGACGGGCACGGTGCAGGGTTCGACGGCGGCGGCTGGCAACACGCTGGCCGTGACCGCGACAGGCGGCGTGCCGACCGACAGCCAGTCGGGCAATATCGTGGCGACGGCGTCCCAGCTTTCGGGCCAGGACGTGACCCTGACCGCGCCGGGGCAGGTGACGCTGCAGGCGGGATATGACACCACGCACGAGGTCGCCAGCTCGAAATCGATCGAGGCGAGCGTGGGGGCTTCGGCCAGCATCGGCACGAAAGGGGCCGGTGTCAGCATCGAGGGCGAATTCGGCGCCTCGAAGACCAACACCAATGCCGCGTCCAGCACGGCGGTGGACAGCACGGTCAGCGGCACGGACAACGTCACCATCGCCAACGCGACCGGCACGACGACCCTGAACGGGGCGGAGATCAGGGCGGGTCGATTGATGTTGCGACGAAAGACCTGACCATCACCACGGCGCAGGACACGTCGGGCTACAATTCGAAGACCACGGGCATCGACGCCAGCTTCTCGGTCCCGGTCTGGGGCGCGGGTGACATCGGGGGCAGCGCGAGTTTCAGTCACACGACCGTCAAGGACAGCTATGCCTCGACCGAGGCGACCCAGTCCGGGCTATATGCGGGCAGTGGCGGTCTTGATGTCACGGCGAGCGGGACAACGACCCTGAACGGGGGCGTGATCGAGAGTACGGCGGCGGCGGCGCTCAACCAGCTGTCCACGGGCACGCTGGTGGCCAATGACATCGCCAACCATGCCGACGCCACGGCGAAGACGACGGGCTACCAGGCCAACGTCATGAATCCCGAAGGGGCTACGGGCGGTGGCACGGGCGGGACGATGACGGCGATCGGCGTTGCATGGCGGCCACTGTCGGGTGCGTGCTCGCGGCTACGTCTCACAGGATGCCAGTTCGGGCACGCAGCGTGCGATCTGGTAGCATGTACGTAAAAGAAAACCAGTATAGTCGCATGATGCTACGTGACACTTTCCCATGTTCTGACGTGGGATGCGATGAAGATGAGCGAGACAACCGGGAGACAAGGCATATCCCCAGGCCGGGGCGACGACCTGTGGGAACGGCTGCGGGCGATTGAGGACAAATTGTCCCTGATCATTGAAATCCTCTCGCCGGAAGATTCCGACGGGCCCACGCTTGATGAGATTCTCGGCCGATTGGTGACCTTGATTGCAGCCCAGAACCCTATGCTCAGACGTATTGATCTTACAACCGGCAGGTTGCTCGACATTCAGGAGGGGAGGACGCCCCGCTCCGCCCGGCCCGACGATGAGTATGGAGCCGATGCCTGATGATGACATTCCGGAAAATCTCGGCTGAGAGCAGCGGTCGGCTGATCACTGCCTATTTCACGCAGGAATTGCCAGATCCGGAACACGACTTCCGTACCCAGCCCGGAAAAGTGCCTGACGCGGATGGTGGCCGACTGACCAGCTATTACACCGGTCGCGATGGGCGGGCCTCGTGGCGACCGGACATGCGACCCGAGATTGCAGCGGCTCTTGGCATTGATCCCAGGACACCACCGAAGAACGCGCAACTCAATCGCCTGTTTGAAGCAAAGAGGGCCGATAATGGCGAGGACTGGTCAAGGAACGCCCGCAAGATCAGTGCCTATGATCTGACCCTGGCGCCACACAAATCGGTCACGCTCGCGGCCGAGTTCGCGCCGACCGAGGCCGAGAGGGCAGCCATCTGGCACGCCATTGATCGGGCAAACGATGCCACCATGCTCTATGTCGCGCGGGAAATCGGCTTCGCGCGGCGCGGTCATGGAGGCGAAGGTGGAGCCGACCCGGGCGAAGTCGCCTGGGTGTCATTCCGGCATGATACCGCGCGCCCGACGGTCGAGGCGCGTGACGCGGGGACAGGCCAGACCTATCTGATCGATACGCCAACAGGCGGCGATCCCCATGCCCATATCCATAACGCCCTGTTCAATGTCGTGGTCACGGAAGAGGGGCATGTGGGTTCACTCGACACGAAGCGGCTGCGATCGCGCGTTCACGAATTTGGAGCATATTTCCAGGCACAGCTCGCTGATGAACTGCGCCGGATCGGCATCGCCCAGCAATACGATGCGAATGAACAGGCGACGGTCATCTCGGCCGTGCGGCAGGATATATCGGATTTCTTCAGCAAGGGACGACGCAACGTCATCAGGGCGGCCAAGGAGTATGCCGCGGCGGAAGGAGCGGACTGGGCGCATATGCCGATCGAACGCAAGCGCCGCATCCTGTCCATGGCCGGCCTGGCAGCCCGGCTCGACAAGGACAAAGGCACGGGTGACCATGAGATATGGCGCGAGCAGGCCAGGCGTCTTGGCTGGGAGGAAAAAAGCCTGCTTGGCATGCCAGTAGCGCCCGTGGGCACCAGGGAACAACGATACGATATTGCCTACCGTTTCGCTGCGCGCCATCTCGCGAGGGAGTTTGAAACAGCTGCCGTGATCGATCACGACAAGCTCAGAACGTATGCGGCCCGGGGCCTGATCGGCACCGGCATCGAGGGCGGGGTGAAAGACATTGATCATGTCGTGGCCCTTATTGAACAGCGTGGTCTTGAACTCGGCGGGGAACGGGTCTCGCTGATTCAGGAGATGCGCGGCGACAGGCTGAGGGTGACGAATTCCGCGCAGATCGCTATCGAGGAGGACCTCGCGATTCAGGCGGCTCGTGCGTCAGGAGACCGAAGCGGGGCGCTGTCGGACCGCCAGATCACAGAAGCGATCGGACGATCATCCCTCGACTTCGCAAGCGATCATGGAAAGACCCAGAAGGCCGCGATCTACGCTCTTGGCCGGGGCGGCGCGCTCTCCATGCTCACTGGCGTCGCGGGTTCCGGGAAGACGGCCCTGCTGTCTCCGCTGGTTGATGCGTGGAAACATGATACGCGTTATGACACGAATGGTCGCAGGGTTATCGGGATTGCCAATGCCTGGCGCCAGGCAGACGCATTACGTGAGGCCGGCATCTTTGACACAAGCGCTATGCTGCCCTTTCTGGCGCGGCTGGAGAGGGGTGACGTCGATGTGGATCGAAACACGGTACTGGTGATTGACGAGGTCGGTCAGGTCGGCCCACGCCAGATGCTTCGCCTGTTACAGGTGCAGCGTGATACTGGTTGCACGATCAAGGCGCTGGGTGACCACGAGCAGGCGCAGAATATCGAGGCAGGGGACGCCATCGAGATGTTGCGCCGGGTCCTGGATCCGGAAGATATGCCTGAACTTCTGTCCAGCGTCCGGCAGGTATCTGCAAGAAATCGCCAGATTGCCGACATGTTTCGTGGCGCAGAGCCGGAAGAGAGCGATCTGGAAGCCCACGAGTTCAGGAGGGCTGCGGCCAACGCGCATACGGACGAGGAAAATGATGACGACGTCCGTAACAGGTTCCATCTGAAGGAAGTCCGGGACGCGATTGATATGAAACGAGCGGATGGAACGATCCGTCTGGTCGGTGGCGACCATGAGGAAGTCCTGCAGGATGTTGCCCGGCTGTATGTGACGCGTCGCGATGCCCTGGTCGCCGAGGGTGCGGATCCGCGGCGTGGCCGGGCCAAGACGATCAGCATGTCGGCGCTGACCAATCAGGATGCTGCCGATCTAAGTCGGGCAGTCCGTAAAATCCTGCAGGAGCGCGGCGAGATCTCGACGCATGAAATCACCGTGCAGGCTATTGATCAGCGCGGCGAAACCTATGATCTCGCGATCGCTACGGGCGACCGGCTTCGGCTGTATCGTCGGACATGGGGCAGTGTGGATGGAAAGGGCGCCACAGTCGGAAATAACGGCGACGTGGTGGAGGTTCTGGCCCATGGCGATGCGGGGCTTCGCGTCCGCACGAAGGACGGGCTTGTTGCCGATGTCGAATGGCGGCGGTTTCGTGATGTGAAGACTGGTCGGGTACTGCTCGGGTTCGGACATGCCATGACGATTGATGCGGCACAGGGGCTTACTTCCGATGAGCATATCAACGCCCTGCCGCGAGGCGTCGAACTGGCGACGGGATTTACCTCATACGTCGCGGAAAGCCGGGCGCGTGGAACCACATGGACCATGATCTCCGATGGCGCGACGTTTGAGGCGGTCCGGAACCAGAGGCCGCTCGGGGATACCACGCCCATCACCAGTGACGACCTGTGGAATCATGTGGCAAAGAAAATGGCGCATAAACCCTATAAATCATTGGGTACGGATCTGGTTGCCCGAACCCGCAAGGCCCGGGATGCGAGGATCCGGGAACTGATCGCGCTTGGGCGCATGCAGGAGACACTGACGAAGTCAGGTCGCCCCTATGGAAGGGAGATTATTCTGGAAACGCAGGCGCGGCAGGCCGAGCGCCTGCATAAGGCGCGTCTGGCCGAGATCGACGCCAGGCTGCAGGTCATGATCAGGAACGCACCAGCAGTCATGACGGGTGCGGAGCAGACGCTTCGGAGCCAACGGGCCGCCCAGGTGCTGGGCAGGCGTCCCCCTGTGCCATCTGCGTCGCCAGGCGCCGCCAGCTAGAGCGTCCGGCTTTCTGCTGTTCTTACCGGATTTGAATCCTGCCGACCATGTGCCATACCGCGACAACATCTCAGATCTGACGCACGCTTTGGTCATTTGCGCAACGAAGTCGGCTGCGTATCGTTAGGGAGGCGGCGAGCAGTAGATAGCAGGTCAATGATGCATGATGTGTCTTTCCGGGGAGATCCTGATCCGTTCGACTGTTGGTTGAAGAAGGAGTTGCGTACTCGGTTCAATGATGTTGTACGCGAACCGATCCCTGAAAGCCTGCTATGCGTTATTGGTCCAACTGAAGCTTCCGGGCATGTTCACGCCTCAAGACCTTCCTGGACCGAAGAGGAAGCTGTGTCTGAGTGTTCTGCTGACACCGGATCCAGATGATCTCTTATCGCAGATATGGCGTCTTGATGCTGGGCGGGAAACGGGTAACAGGATTGCCGTAGAAAGCAAGAAGTGTTGACGGTCAGATGAAATACAGATGAGCAGGCGAAGGATCCTATTGGATATCTGCTCAAGAGCATACCTGTTCTGCAATCTGCCAAATCCTCGAAAACGTCGAGGACTATTCCCAGTAGCGGTGTTATATACAGGGCCAGAGTTTTTTTCGTCTGTTGAGGTGATGGACAATGCCCGAAGAACAACAAAGACAGCTGGCGCTGACCGTGGAAATCATAACTGCTTATGTATCGGAAAATAAAATATCGCCGGACGAACTTATCAGGCTGATTGGGACTGTTTACAATTCATTGTCCGTCCCGACTGCTTCGGGCGTAAAAGAACAGATACCTGCCGTTCCCATCAAGCGGTCCGTATTTCCGGATTATATCATATGTCTTGAAGATGGGAAAAAGCTGAAAATGCTCAAACGGCATCTTCAGGCATCCTATGGCATGACGCCTGAAGAATATCGGCGGAAATGGGGACTTCCATCTCATTACCCTATGGTCGCTCCCAATTACACAGTACGCCGATCGGAACTTGCAAGAGAGATTGGGCTGGGGCGGGATATAATGTCCAATGCCACCAAATCTGGTGATGAGGGCGCGACGGATCCTGCATTGCCTGACAAGCCACAAGGAAGGCGTCGGGGCAGAAAGAAAGCTGTTCACTAGAAGTGGAACGCGCCGTCGGGCCGGGCGGCGCGGCGCTCTCCTGGCTCAGGAACGCGGCAATATACGAAGGCAGAACTTCTTCGCTACGTCGTAGGATGCCGACAGCGGCTGTTCCTGTTTGACCGGACCATGATCCAGTTCGGGGCGTTACGTCGATAAATCCCTACGAAAGATGCCTTTTATACAATCCAGGTTGCGGATCGCGATCCTAAGCCCTTGCGTTATGCACCTTGTGGAAGAATTCAGTTCTCAGTGAAAATCCATAAGCGATGTCTACAAAGTTGTGCTCTCACGAGGGCAACCTGCCTTTTCCACTCGGACAATCCTTTTTCAGATTCCATGTCTGGTGACGAACAGCTTTCTACTTATCATGGTCGGTCCACGTGTAATCATTCAGAGAATGAACGCCTCAGCGCCTCAGAGATGGCGTTCCAAAGCCTGAATTTTTCGATCATGGGATATTCTTTCTGAATCTTGCCGCTGGGTATGAAACGAGTATCCCGTAATGACCTGATGATGCGGTCGGCATCCATATCCGGCATTTCAACAAGCTCCTTGAGTGCCTGCCGGGCATTATGGTGCGACCGGAGATATATGGCTTCCTCTTTCATGTGGTGCTTGATGGTCATCTCCAGTGCTGCGCTGAGATAGATAACGTGGGGGGCGAAATTGATATAGCGCCAGGCCGGTCTCGCCAGATCAGGGTTCGAGAAGTCGAGATTGGATTTTATCCCATCAGGATAGGTCTTCATGTCACGATCGAAAGAGACATGATCCGTGATCTGTTGCATCAGGGGTTTTGAAACCCTGTCCAGAATCTGGTCGTAGTTTCGCCTGCTCGTCGGGTCTCCAATGATCGTAGCTGAGATGGGGAGGATGATCTGGTCGGGGATGGCGCCGTCCCGCCTGAGAACGTCATTTATCAGGAACCGGTGGACACGGCCGTTCCCGTCAGAAAGAGGATGGATGTAGACGAACCCGAAGGCTGCCACGGCGCTACGCATGACAGGAGACTGTCCTTCAGTCCTGTCGAGGAAAATTTTTAATCCCTCAAGCATATCCGCTACGTCTTGTGCGGGAGGCGCGAGGTAATGAACAACATTCTCGTACCTCATCGTGTATTCTCCAACGAATACCGGTGACAGCCGTAAGCCAAAATGCTCGGTTATTGTGACGTCACCGAGGATGTTGCGTTGCAATTCGGCAAGGTCAGTATCTGTCAGGGGGACTGTCCCTTGCCCGGTTCTCGTGGCGAGTACGTGGCTGAAGCGCTGGATCCGGTCAAGTTGATGTTCCTCACCTTCAATGGTGAAACTTGCCTTGCTTTCCCGGTTTGTCAGCCACACTGCGGCCCGGGCAAGCATGCTCTCGCCGAACTCCTGCACCAGTTCACCGTAACCGGCAGATACGTCCATCTCCGAAGCCGTCTTGAGTTGACTGGATAGCGGGATAAAGGGACAAAAAAAGCGGTTCCCGGGCATGTTGTCACGGACGCGCCATCGGCTGATGTTGCTCATCCTGTCTGGAGACGCTGTTACCTGAAAAGATGCGTCCAGTGCGGAGACGTAGTTGCCGCCGAGGTCGACTGGTGGCACGAGCGTTTGTCCGGTGACGAACTCAAAGAGAAATGACGCCCGTCTGGCATATTGTCCGGTCGGTGCACTGTTTATCCACTCCTGGACAAAACCTGGTCCGGTCTTCGCAAAGACGCGCGCCAGCAACTCCAGGCTGGTGGGTTCGTGTCGCAGATGAAACTGCAGATGCGCGGCTGCCGTGTCGGCCGGACGCATGTTTTCGGGATACGTCTCGATGCTGTATAAATTATGATGACTGCTCGACCGGCGACTTCCAAGCTGGCTTTTGACAGCCAGTCCGCCGAATGGCTCTGCATCATATTTCAGCGCGAGCCACATGCCGCCAATCGGGTCTGCCATTGGAATTAGATTCCTGCTGAGTTGTCCAAAACCGTTTATTGGTGCTTAAAATCGCATATAAACGGTGCCTTGTGTAAAAAAATATATATGGACAGCCGTGGCCACGCGTATGATTTCGTCACTTCGCCTTTGTGATCAATAATTCCCATTCGCTGAAGCGCCGCATGATCAGCCTGTTTGCTCCTGGTATCCGTTAATATGGTCCCGACAGGGTTCGGTGGCGTCGACAAGGTCTGGAGCCCGATCAAGCCGGATGAAAGGCATTGTCTGGCGTGATCAGCTCAGCATCGCTCCTTTTCTGGCGGGCGGGAAGGCTGGAATCCGGCTTGCCGTTGTTGCATCCCATGACCACCATCCGCCTGCGCCGAAAGTCATGTTGTAGTAATTTTCCTTCCCGGCCCGTCTGGCGGCATAGGCCTCGTCCGTACGGCCGAAAACTTCCATTGGATATCCGGCACTCCGCGCCGTGTCCTGCAGGATGAAATCCGGGAAAACGAGATCCCGCTCTGCGTCGAAACGCAGTGGTTTTTCGAATGCGCGTCCCGCTGCCACGAGGGCATCGGCTACCGCCAGTTCATGGCTGCTTTCGAAAGGAAGCATGCTGCGAGAGACGGTCATCAGGGCACCGGTCCTGACTTCCGCCTGGATCCAGCCCCTCCATCGGCTATTGGGCGCTACGATGGTTCGTGCCGTCACATAGAGCAGCGCTACAACATGTGCCTGCCGCGCCGCTTCGGGCATCCCCATCCTCACCCTCGCGAATTACGCTATTTACATAGCTGGCGCGCCCACTTTTCTCCGGATCAGGCTTGTAGAACGGGCATGTCTTTTCATGCAGCGGCCCTTCATTTGGCCAGACGGCGAGGTGATAACTGTGACTGTCCGCCCGGTAACGGATCTGTAGAGGCAGTGAGGCCCCGCGATGCTGGCACAGGCATCGCGCCTTGTCAGAACGCTCCGCGCTCCAGCTCTCATCATATTTTGCCTTCAGGCGGCGTCCCCAGCGCTCCGGGTCGGTCCGGCGCCATTCGAGCTGGAACCTTTCCCCGCCGGGAAGGATGATGATCGTGCCCGTCATGCCGAGGTTTTTTCTCGCAATATCCTGATCTGGGCGAGGATTTCCTTTTCGGTCATTCCGGTGCTGGCCGCGCCCTCCTTCGGTGCGCCTTTTGTCATAGCGTCCCTGACACCCAATAGAAGCAGTGCCTGACGCCGGGCTACACCGGGCTGCCGGTCCACGCGGCGTTCAATAGCCTCCAGGCGTCCAAGCAGGTGACCGTCGATGGGAGGTATGGTGCGGGGCGGTGTCCGAAAACCGGGTTTCGGGATGGAGGCAGCGTCACGCAGCATATAGGAAAATGGTGTCAGCATGTCTGTTCCGGCTGCATGCTCATTCTCTTCATCGTCATTGGCGGTCGCAACCCGGCGTGGTGCGGCGGCGACTGCTGCACCAATCTGTGCAAAATTGCGCAGGATGTCTTGAGAACCTGAACCGAGGCGGTCGACTGCTTCCTCGAGTGCGCGAACATCCGGCTCGTCGTGTACGGTGGTCAGTTCAGACTGAAACAGACCGCCTTCGATTGTCGCGAGGAGGGCAAGCAACTGCTGGTCCGGGGGCACCCGATTCAGGTCCAGCGGCGCTGCAAGCATGACCGGCTGGGCCATGCGGATCGCGCCTGACCGCCCATTGACGGCGGCAAAGAACGTCTTCGAATGGACGATGCGGCCGGCATACATCGTTATGGCCTCGCCCTCGATGAGTGACTGAAGGTCTGCCCAGGGAATACGGGCGACTTCCCGGACTTCGGCACCCCGTCCTTCCCGGTAACTGCCAGCCGAGTTGCCTTCGAAATGCGTGGCTTGACTGACCTCGATCCGATCGGACTGCTTTTCGATCCACTCGCGCGTGCGCATGGCATCCTGCAGGCGCATGGCGTGGGTGAGGTTGGCGTTGCCGAGCAGGGTAAAGGCTTTGTCGCCGATGCGTGTCGTAAGACCCGGAAGATCCTGAAACCCCAGCCAGAACATGCAGTTCAGGCCGCGTCCCATGGCCAGCTGCCGGTCCATGCCGTCCGTGACGTAGGCGGAGAGTTCGTCGTAGAAAAAATGGAACGGCGCGTCGCCGCTGCCTGCCTTGAGCTTGAAGACCTGCTCGGCGGGGCCGTCAAGGCGGGCGCCAAGAAGCTGGGCCATGACGCCGCGACCGGCCGCGACCACGATCTTGCCCAGTCCGGCCAGCGTATCCGATGAATTCTCCAGCGCGGGCAGCGTGACGACGAGAATGCGGCGGTTCAGCACCACATCGCGCATGTCGATATCAGGGATCTGGGCACGGAATATGTGTCCGAGACTGACGCCAAGCTGTGTGAAGACCCGGGTGAAATACATCTTGGCGTAGCCATGCTGCTCGCTCGGTTTGTTTTCCTTCTGCTCATTCCACGCCAGAGAGGAATCATATCCCGGCAGTTCGCCCAGATAGGCCTGGGCCGGATAGAGGATATCATCAGGAATTTCGGGAACGCTGATCTCGATGGGGTGATCGGAGCCGGGATTGCGGATCAGGAACACACGATGCCGGGCCAGCGTGCCGATCCAGCGCAGTTCCATGGCGTAGCGCATGGTCTCGATGTTGATCGGCACGCCGTGCGTGTCGCGCATCCAGGTCAGCACTGGAGCGATCGTGCCGGCAAGGCCGACAGCACGGTCCCGAAAGACGCCGTTGGCGTCGTTGCTCGACGGCTCACCAAGCTGGCTGACCAGCATTTCACGGATGGCGTCGGCATTGCCGGTTGCAAACGGATTGAACGTATTGGACTGGCGAATGCCGCTTGCGGTCAGAAAATTGAGATTGAGCACCTGGTCGTCCAGCCCGAAGCGGCGGGCAAGCGCCAGCACATCGCCGTGGACCGTGTTGTCACCCTTGCCGTCGATCAGGATGAACCCGGATCCATGCGCGAGAGGATTGGCCAGCAGGGAGATGGCGGATGTCGTTTTGCCTGCACCCGTTGTGCCGGGCACGGCGGCGTGCTGGCGCCCCGCGTCGGATGAAAGCCAGAGTTGCTGGCCGGTCAGTCCGTCCGTTCCAAGATATATGATGCCTGCCGCCGCCCGCGGCCGACGGGTTTTGGGATCAAGATCGTGTTTGTCCTTCAGGCCGGAATACCTGGGCAGATGAAAAGGCAGCACGGGCTGGCGGGTCATGACCCAGAGCGTCAGGCAGAGGGCGAGGGGAAAGATGATCCCGACGATCGCGGGAGCCAGCACGCTGAGCCCTGCCAGAATCATGAGGGCGAACCCGGAACTGCTGGATTGCAGCTCTTCGGCGATCCGGACCGTGAAGGGACGCGTGTCGCGATAGGTGGAGCCGTGTTTCAGTTGCTGGTGGACCTGCGGTCCGCCGATCTCGCGCTTCACCATGCGTCAGTCTTCCAGCCCGAAAGGAGATTTTCCCGTGTCGATCGTGGGCGCCACGGGAGCGGTTGGTGCCGTGGGGGAAACCGGCGCCGTCGGCGCTGTCTGCGCGCTACCTGGGGGTTGCGGATAAGTGATGACAGGCCGCTGCGCCATGATGCGTCGTGCGGCATCGATTTCCGCGCTCGCCGGGTGACCGTCGGGATTGCCGACCACATTTCCATCGACCGGCATGCGCGCGCCCGGCACATAGGTTGAGCGGACCCCTGGCGCGCCTTCGTCCGTCATGGGCGCGCCGGAGAGTGGGGGTAGAATTGCAGGCGGCCGTAGTATGCCAGCGGGCCCGGTGTCGGAAACAGCGCGGTCGGAAACCATGGCCTGGCGTGTGCCGATGATCAGGATGGCCGCCAGTCCCCCGGCGATGAGCGCGGGCAATGCCTTTTTCAGGCGCCAGCGCCGTGCTGCTGCCGCTTCTGGTAAAGTCGGTGCTGCATCGTTTGTCTCCGTCTGCCCGAAATCAGATCCAAGATGGAAATGGAGCGGCTGTAAGCCTGTCCCGTCGAGTTCAATGGTGATGGGCGCCCGGCCATCAGCGTGGAGGATGATACGGGTCATGGGAAGATCCTTGTGCTTCGGGCATCGGGCGCAGGATGGCGAGTGCGTTTTCAACCGCAGGGATGTAGATCGGACGCTGGTAGCGCCGCTCTTCGCTCCAGTGCGCACGCGCGCCGGCAGCCTCGATGCGGGGATTGGGATGAAGGTCTTCGGCCGGGATTTCAGCAGGAAAGCCGAGTGAGTGCAGCGCGTACCACAATGATCGGTCGATCAGCTTCACGATGGCGAATGAGGAGGGCGCGAGTACGCCCGCCTGACGCCGGGCTTCGTGCAGCAGGGTCATGAGCGCGGTCACGCTCCACCCGCTGCGCTCGCAGACCGTATCGATACAGTTTGTGATTTCCTTGTCCTGCAGGGCAGAGCGGGCGCTGCGCATAACGGACTCTGGCACCGTGAGCGGCGCCAGCGGACCATGCGGACCATCAAGGCCAGCGTCGGCCAGACCGGCAGAGAGTTCACCAAGCAGGGCGAGGGCTTCCCGGCGCCTCTGGAGGTAGTGCATCGCAAAGGCAACGAGAAGCACCTGTTCGACAGGGGATGCGGCGTTGATGCTGGACCAGTGGCGGCCCAACTGGCGCGTGAATGCCTCGAGCGCGCCGGTTTCACTATAGCGGTCCTGTGCATCGACAGCGAAGCGCGCGCCCCATTCGGCACGTGTCAGGGCCGGGTCCGCGGGCAGGGGGATGCCATCCGTGGGCGTTACAAGCCTGTCCAGTCGGCGTCGGACGAAGCCTCTCAGTGTCGGAAACATTTCTGCCTGGACCGCAATCAGACCTTCCAGATCGAGCGCTTTTGCAAAACGGCCGGGGGCAGCACGCCACATGCATAACCCGCCCAGGAGCGCAATCACGATGGCCACCGGCCATTTCAGGGCATTGCCCAGGATCGCAAGGCCATAATAAAGCTGGATCGCCCGCACCAGGTCCGGTCGATATTGCGCGGCCTGCAACTGGAAACGCAGGCGCATCAGGTCGGGATTAGACGTATGCAGCAGGTTGATCTGCCCCAGCATGACCCGCAGATATAAGGCCGTGATCTGCGTATGCCACAGGCTCCAGGCCATGTAGCTGAACAGCAGGACCCCGACGATGATGATGATCGAGGAAAAGAGCAGATAGTCATCGCTGGATGACCATGGGACGCGGCTCGTGCTCATGAGCGATCGTCCCTGCGGCTTCTGGCCATCATCGTGAGGGCGATGTCGTAGAAACGCCGGAGATAGGCGTTGCCATGGCGTGGGGTATGAGAGTGATAGAATGCCACGGCCTGCCAGAGGTCGCCGTGTGCTTCGTGCATCGCCTGACCAAGGATCCAGGCGCCTGCCTCGATATTGGCGCACGAATTGTCGCGCAGCGCCGCATATGTTTGCGCGGGCGTGCTGTGCCATCGCTTTGTGATGCGGCCGACCCATGTCGTGTTGACCTGCATCGGCCCGAGATCCGCCGTGCCGTTACTGTTCGGGCTGACCATTCCGGGACGACCTGCCTCGACATAGAGGAGGACGAGCAGCACGCCACGGGGCACACCGGAGATTTTTGCCGAAGCCTCCAGACACGCTGCAATCTGGCGGCCATTTTCTTCGATGCTCGCGGCGCGGGCGGTCGTGCTGGCGACAAAAAAGGGAAACGCCCCGAGTGCCGCCAGAGCGAGGCGGGGGATCATGTCGCCCCCTGCAAGGTCGGCGCGACATCGGCAATCCGACCATGGGCTTCGCCCCAGAAGTCGATCAGATGATTGAGGACCAGCGCGTCGTCCATCTCCGCAAGCCTCATCGTGACATCGATCAGACATAACATCACGACCGTAAATGAACCGGCGCGCACCTTGCGGACGGCATAGCCGAGCGCGCTGTCGGGCGTCCTGCTGACATCAAGGGCAAAGCCCGTTCCCGTCAGTTCCAGCCACAGGGCTTCGGCACTGATCAGGAAAATGGGCAGATAGGCTTCAGGGTGTGCCGCGTCAGCCGGTGATACGACCACCCGTTTTCCGGTGCCACGGTCCAGCAGTTCAATCGGCTTGCCGATTTTGGCCAGAAGCCGTGTCTGCGCCGCACTGATCGCCGCCAGGTCGATCGCGCTCATGAGAACCGCCTCCTTTGCCATGTCGGCAGGGCGGTGCGGACCGGCCCGATGAGGAAGCGTCGCATGGAGCGTATCGCGGCCGGCAGCGTCAGCCCGAAAAACGAGATCGTGCCGAAAAACACCACGCCGAAGACCCCGATCAGCAGGGTGGTGAGGCTCCAGTGTGTCACGGAGATGAGAATGGGAAAACAGCTGCGGGCATCGAGAATGAAAACCCGGACAGGATAGGCCGTTGCACGCCACATCACGCGTCTCTCCTTTCTTCCGCCAGAGCGGTGTCTTCGGTGATCAGATCGGCATCAAGCAGTTTGCGGATGGCCTTTCCGAAAGACTGGCCCTGCGCCTCGACCGCGTCGGCCACGACGTCCGGCCAGTCTGTTGGCTCGGTCCGGGTCAGCTTGCGGCGCAGATCACGATCGAAGGTGAGGAATTCGCGGATCGCAACGCGCCCGCCGCCCTTGCGGGGCACAAGGCGCTGGTTGATGCAGAACCGGAGCGCCTGAGCGAGGGCCGAGACGAGGTTGTCACGTTCCGAGGGGGGACAGAGCGCGATCGCGCGCTGGATCATGAGGGAGACGCTGTCTGCATGCAGCGTCGTGCCCAGGATACCGCCCATCATGGCGATATTGATGGCTGCATTCATGGTCTCGCCGTCCCGACATTCCGTGATGATGCCATCGCTCATCTCGCGGCGTGTCAGGCTGCGGGTGAACGTGGGAAAAGTCAGGGTGGGGGGGCGGATCTCCGTCTGGCTGATCCGCGAGCCTGAAGGCGGTCGCAGGTCGTCCAGCAGGAACTCGATGGGTTCCTCGCCGGTTGCCATGTCGCAATATACGGTCGGGTCCATGAGTTTTTCGATGGCGAGCCCGAATTGCAACGTGGTCTTTCCGGAACCGGTTGCCCCACCAAACAGGACCATGCCGCTTTTGAGCCTGTTCGTGTCCCGGATTTCCTGCTCGACCATCTGCTGGTCAAGGCTTGCGGGACGCGCGGGGATCGGACGCATGACGATGTGGACGCCGCTGCCCCGCTTGACCGAAATGGGTGAAAGATTGATCCGGAAACGCAGATTGACCTTGCGGTCCAGTGCCACGCTGTAGGCTGTATCGAGGATATGGCCGACACCAAGCATGGCCATTCCGTCAGAGGCATAGACATGGCCGACGATATCCGCCAGCGTGAGGGAGTCCGTCGCTTTACATGTGGCATAGCGGATTACGCCGTGCACCTTGATTGTGACCGGATGGCCCGTCTTGATGTCGATGCGCGAGGCGCCGAGGCCGTGCGCCCAGCGAAGGAGGGAGTCGAGTCCCGGCGCGTTACGCCGTCGTTCCTCGACCCAGGCAAACGCTTTCCTGCCTTCATCCGGCCAGCGTTCGTCGGTCGTGACGGGGATGGTGATATTCATCGGCAATGCTCCGGATAACCGTAGTCGCTTCCGCGCCGGACGTGGCCCTGAAGCCCCGGCTGGCTCGCGATCCGGATCGTGCGGTCATTGAGGTGGAGGGTGTCTCCTCCTCCCACGGCGTCCTGGTGCTCGAACACGACGCGTGGTTCTTCGACGCGCCCGGCGTTCAGCAGCACCCGGTAGCGGGCCATGCCGGTAATGTCGCGCTGCAGGCGCGACAGATCGGAGAGGAAGATTTCGGTTGCCTGCTTTTCTCCATCTGCCCAGCCTTCGGCCACCCACTGGTTCCAGTGTGACACTTCCGCCTTTGTGCGGGGCAGGGACGCGGCTACCGGGTGATGCGGTTTGCCCCATGTCCGCACGAGATACGTGCGCCAGTCCGGGGGCGCGGATGTCAGTTGTGCCTCCCGGGTGATCTCGAAAACACATTCTGTTTCGTGCGCCACCTGGCCGGTGTCATTGAGCGCAAAGGCCATCTGTGCCTCGGTGACGATCGGGGGCTGCATGAGGGTCTGGCCACTCCCGATCGGAAGCACGATCGACCGGAAATCATAAGTGGCGTCGAGTGTCTCCTCATGGCGCCGCAGCATCTCGTTGATGGCGAATGCCCGGGCGGCCAGACCGCCCTGCGCGCCGTAAATATGCGCGGCTTCCCGAAGCTGGGCGCTTCGACCGGGTTTCAGGTCATCGCCTGGTTCGTCATTGGGGCGGGTGTTCTCAAGGGCCTCAAGAGAAGGTGGCGCTTCGCCGCCGACCACCTCGTCGAGCGTTGAGGCCCCTGTCACCGGTTTATTGATGGGATTGGCAAGGGCGGGATCAGCCCCGTCCACCTGATCCGCACCCGGCTGGGGCGGCTGTGGCTCCGGGACCAATGTGTCGCTGCGGGCCGGTGGTGGAGATGGAGACGATGTCGGTAGCCGGACGTGCTGCCCCTCCTCAATGACAACCTTCCCCGTGGAGACAGATGCCGCATGGGTCGGGCTGCCTGCGGCCGTCACGACGATGGCCGAAGATAGAAAGAGCGCCATCTTACGCATGCCAGGCCACCGTTATCGCGTGGTGAAGCGGGTCTACCTCGACCATGGCCTGATCTCCGGCCTGATCGCCCAATGTCCGAAGGATATCCACCACGGCGGCAACGCTGTTGGTCGCGACGCGCATTGCTCGGGGACGGCCGGTGACAGTCACGCTATAGCTAATCTCCTGGCCGAGTTTTGCGACGGCCTTGCCCAGCGGGCCGTCCCACACGAACCAGATCCGGCGGGTCAGGTCATCGGGGAGCGGGGGTTGGTTGGTAGATGCAACGACCGGAGACGGGCGGATGCTGCCAAGTTCCCGAAGATCAGTCGTGGTCTCTGCTATTGACCGCTGCAAGGCCAGTTCAGGATTGGCCATGCCGGTCGTCGCAATGGGAGAAGGTGACGACAGGCTCTGCGCACAGGCGTTGAGCGCCATGGGCAAAAGAAAAATGAGCAGAGAATGTTTCATGAGCTTCTCCGGATAATGGGAGCAGCTTCGAAGATCATCTTGCGACTGCTACAGCAAAAATTGGCTGCGTTGCTTTTTATTTCATGCAGGCCCCGAGAGCAGATTTGGGTCTTCTTTGGAATTTGCTTTCGCTAAATTGACCCGCAGGGTCATGGCAGGCGCTTAGTACGACTTGATATATCCTAATTATTCCCTATTATGGGATCAATTGGAGACGCACATGATAGAAATCCAGCCCGTTACCCCACGCGAAGCGCAGTTTCTAATCGGTATGTCAGAAAAGGATATCAACCGGGCGATTGATCGTGGGGAAGTAGAGAAGATCAGCGAGCCGGAAGAGGGCATGCCGGTTCACGGTGTGGAGAAAGGGCGTAGGCGGGTACGAAAGATCGGCCTCTCGGAGTTGTTGTTTCTGGCGCTTGAAAAGCAGATGCATGCGGATCTAACTCCGATGGGGCGTCGGAAGCTATATCAGGCCTTCAAAAAAAATGAAGCAAAAGCCAGAACCGTAAGCTTTGGTCCTTTTAAAGCCAATATTACCGAAATTCAGCGTAACTTTCTATCCAAATACAAGAAACTCCTCGATGCCAAGAAAAATATATTAGAGGAGGATGGGACTGATCCTGTTATCAAGGGAACGGATATATCTGCTTATCGTGTTGCTGCCCTCGCACAGGGGCAGACAATCAAGGAGATCAAAGCGGACTATCCGACCCTGACCGAGGAACAGATTGAATCTGCTATTGCTTACACGGAGGCTTATCCCAAACCTGGGCGTCCATATCCGGTCCGTAGTTTCCGGCGGGCGGCTGGTGCATTGGCCGAGATGGGTATTTTTGATGCCATAGAGACTGGAACTGAATCGGCAAAAGAATGATATTACTTCCCAGTGATCTGGACACCGATGGTCTCGGCTAACTCGACTAGAGCCGCATAAGTGTCTTCATTTTCCACGATATCGACCGAAGGTGCAATACTGCTCAATGGATCTGGTGGCAAGCGATCTCCAAATAGGATGATAGCGCGCGCACGGTCGTCCTGACGCGACACCCACTCTAAACCTTGAACGTCTGGGCACTGAGCGTGAATGGCTTCGGCCCACTTGCGCGTTTGAGGATATATATCCTTATCAGTCTCAATGAGATCAACACGTGGAATACCGAGCTTGCGCAAGGCTGTGCTGCTAAGATCTGCAAGCGTGAGGTCAGTCGAGGACTGAAGTTGTGAATATTGATGGTTCTT